>CBRG010000289.1 GCA_000470535.1 Streptomyces sp. AW19M42 | reverse complement strand
TTCGCGCAACTCATCGCGGCGGAGCTCGCCCGGGAACTGGTCGAGGGCGAGGCCTGCCCGGTCTGCGGATCGGCCGGCCACCCGGAGCCCGCCCGAGCCGGGGACGGCCACGTCGACCAGGCCACGGAGGACGCCGCAGAGGCCGCCCACCGCCGCGCCGAGCAGGCGCGCACCGAGGCGGAACACGCGCTCGGAGCCGTACGCGAGCGGTATGCGGCGGCCCGCGCGGAGGCCGCGGACACCCCGGACGGGCAGACGGCGGACGCGGCCGGGGGCGCCGGCGAGGCCATGGGCGGCGCGTCCGGGGGCGGCGAGCCGACGGTCGGAGCGCTGACCGAACTCGTGGACACCCTGACCCGGGAGCACGCCGAGGCCTTCCGGACCGCCACCGGGACACACGCGGCGCGCGAGGCCCTCGCGGCCGCCGAACGCGAGCAGGAGCAACGGGCCGGAGACCGGCAGCACGCCGAACGCCGGGCCGCGGCCCGCACCTCACGGCGCGAAGGGCTCGACGCGGAACAGGCGGCCCTGGCAGAGGTGCTGGCACAGGCACGCGGCGGCTCTGCCAGCGTCACCGAGCACGCGGCCCTCCTGCAGCGCCGGGTCGCCCTGCTCGTCGAGGCGGCCGCGTCACTGCGTGAGGAGGAGAGCGCGGCGGCCCGGCTGAAGGAGGCAGACGACCGGCTCGCGGACGCGGCGTTCCGGGCCGGCTTCGACACTCCGCAGGACGCTGCCGAGACGATGCTCCCCGACTCCCGGCAGCGGGCGCTCCAGCACCGGATCGACGCGTGGCAGGCCGAGTCCGCAGCCGTCACCGACCGGCTGGCGGAGGCGGACGCCCGCACCGCCGCCGGCCGGCCCCCGGCCGACCCCGGCGCCGCGCGGTCGGTGTACGACGGGGCCGAGCGGCTGCTGCGGGACGGGGCGGGGGCCCACACCGCCGCCCGGGAGCGCTGCACCGAACTCGGCCGGCTGTCCCGGCGCGCGGCGCACGAGGTGCGGGCACTGGGACCGGTGCGCGAAAAGTACGAGCGCATCGCGCGGCTCGCCGGTCTCACCGCCGGCACGTCGGCGGACAACGAACGCAAGATGCGGCTGGAGTCCTACGTCCTGGCGGCCCGCCTCGAACAGGTGGCCGCGGCCGCCACGGCCCGGCTGCGGCGGATGTCGTCCGGCCGCTACACCCTGGTCCACTCCGATGCCCGCACCGGCGGCCGCAGGGCCGGGCTCGGGCTGCATGTCATCGATGCCTGGACCGGACGGGAACGCGACACGGCCACGCTCTCCGGCGGCGAGACGTTCTTCGCCTCGCTCGCCCTGGCACTCGGCCTCGCGGACGTGGTCACCGACGAGGCCGGCGGCGTACGGCTGGACACCCTCTTCATCGACGAGGGTTTCGGCAGCCTGGACGACCAGACTCTCGACGAGGTGCTCGACGTGCTGGACTCGCTGCGGGAGCGGGACCGCAGCGTCGGCATCGTCAGCCACGTCGCGGATCTGCGCCGGCGCATTCCCGCCCAGCTCGAAGTGGTGAAGGAGCGCCACGGGTCCGAGGTACGCCACCGGGCGGCGGACGGAGTCAGCGGCTGACCGCCCGGCGCGGCAGCGGCGAGGAGTAGACGACGCTCGTGGTGACGGACCCCAGGGCGCCGATCTTGCCCGACACCGCTTCCAGATGGCTCATGGAGCGGGCCGTCACCTTCAGCACGAAGCAGTCGTCGCCGGTGACATGGTGGGCCTCCAGGATCTCCGGCGTGGTGGCGACGAGATCGTGGAACGGCTTGTAGTTGCCGTTCGGATAGCGCAGCCGGACGAAGGCGAGGATCGGCAGTCCGAGCCGGTCCGGATCGACCACCGCCGCGTACCCGCTGATGATTCCGGCCTCCTCCAGCCTGCGGACCCGCTCGGTCACCGCGCTCGACGACATCGCGACCGCCCGAGCGATGTCGGCGTAGGTGGCGCGGCCCTCGCGCTGGAGGACATCGAGGATGCGCCAGTCGGTGTCGTCCGGGGAATAGTCGGTCATACGCAGAGAGAACAGGGAATCGCCCGGCGGATCAAGTCCGGTGCCGGGGATCTCGTCTTCCGGCGGAGCGCCGCCGACCCTAGATTTTTGACCATGAATCCACCGCACGCCATCACCGCGGACAACCCCGTACTCCGGGTCCCGCCGGCCGCTCCGGCCACGGCAGCCGCCTACTTCGGCGCCTCGCTCGCCTTCCACGCGGACGTCTCTGACGTCGCCGCCGCGCTGGCGGCCGACGGCGACCCCGGCTTCGTACTCCTCGACTCCCGCTCCACCGAATCCTGGGACCAGGGGCACGTTCCCGGCGCGGTCCACCTGCCGACGCCGCTCATCGCCGGACGGGCGCACGAACTGCTCGATCCGGCCGTGCCCGTGGTCACCTACTGCTGGGGGCCCGGCTGCAACGGCGGGGCCCGCGCGGCGCTCGCCCTCGCCGGACTCGGCTACCGGGTCAAGGAGATGCTCGGCGGCTTCGAGTACTGGGTGCGCGAGGGCTTCGCGTTCGAGACCCGGCAGGGCCCCGGGCGGCGCGCCGCCGACCCGTTCACCGCACCGGCCGGCTCCGAGGACTGCGGCTGCTGACGGCGGGGGGCCGGACCCGGATCCGTACCCGGGCCCGGCCCGCCGGCCAGGTCAGAGCTTCGACAGCTCGTCGACCAGATCGTCCAGACCCAGCGGTCCCTGTGAAAGGGCGGCCATGTGCCAGGACTTGAGGTCGAAGGCGTCCCCGTGCGCCGCGCGGGCGTTCTCCCGGCCGAGGAGCCAGGCGCGTTCACCGAGCTTGTAGCCGATGGCCTGCCCCGGCATCGAGAGATAACGGGTCAGCTCGCTCTCCACGAAGTCGGCGGGCCGGCCGCTGTGGTTGCCGAAGAACTCCTGGGCCAGCTCGGGCGTCCACCGCTCGCCGGGGTGGAAGGGGGAGTCGGCCGGGATCTCCAGCTCCACGTGCATGCCGATGTCCACGATCACCCGGCAGGCGCGCATCATCTGCGCGTCCAGGTACCCCAGGCGGCGCTCCGCGTCGGGCAGGAAGCCCAGTTCGTCCATCAGCCGCTCCGCGTACAGCGCCCAGCCCTCGGCGTTGGCGCTGACGATGCCGATCGACGCCTGGTAGCGCGAGAGGCTCTCCGCGACGTGCGCCCACTGGGCGAGCTGGAGGTGATGACCGGGAACGCCCTCGTGGTACCAGGTGGAGACGAGGTCGTAGACCGGGAACCGGGTCTCGCCCATGGTCGGCAGCCACGTGCGGCCGGGGCGGGAGAAGTCCTCGGACGGACCCGTGTAGTACGGCGCGGCGGCGCCGCCGGGCGGGGCGATCCTGGACTCCACCTTGCGGACCCGCTCGGCGAGCTCGAAGTGCGTGCCGTCCAGGGCCTCGATCGCCTCGTCCATCAGCCCCTGCAGCCAGGCCTGGACCTCATCGACGCCCTCGATGTGCTTGCCGTGCACGTCGAGATGGGCCAGCGCCTCCCAGGGGCCCGCGCCGGGCAGCACCTTCTCGGCCTCGGTCCGCATCTCCGCGAGCAGCCGGTGGTACTCGGACCAGCCGTACGCGTACGCCTCGTCGAGATCGAGGTCGGTGCCGTTGAAGTAGCGCGACCAGCGGGCGTACCGCTCGCGGCCCACCACCTCGGGCGCGCCCTCGACGGCGGGGGCGTACACCTCGCGCATCCACTGCCGCAGCTCCTCCAGAGCCTGCGTGGCCTGCCGGGCACCGTCGTCGAGACCGTTGCGCAGCGCGGCCGGACCGGCGGTGGCGAAGTCCTCGAAGAACCCCGTGCTCCCGTCCCCGATCCACTCGTCGAGCTGGCCGATGAAGGTGGCCGTGGCGCGCGGACTGCCGTAGAGCTTGCGCTCCAGGCCGAGCGCGAGGGACTCGCGGTAGCCGGCCAGTGCGGCCGGAACGGCGCGGAGCCGGTCGACGACCGCCGCCCAGTCCTCGTCCGACTCGGTGGGCGTCACCGTGAACACCTCACGGACCGAGTGCGCGGGGGAGTGCAGGTTGGAGACGGCACGCAGCGCCTCGTCGGCCTCGTGGACAGCGAGTTCGGCCGTCAGCCGCTCACGGAGGAGACGGCCGCAACGCCGTTCGGCGTCATCGGCCGCGCCGGGCAACTGTTCCGCACGGTCGAGCCGGGCGAGTGTGGCTCGGGCCAGCCCGGCCAGTTCTTCCTGGCCGGCGGGGGAGAAGTCGGGAAGGCGGCGCGAGCTTTCCGCGACACCCAGAAAGGTGCCGGAAATCGGGTCGAGTCGGATAAACGCGTCGACGTAGGCGTCGGCGACCTGGCGGGGCAGCGCGCTGCTAGGAGTGTCTGACATGTGGACATCCTCATACGGAGAGGGGCTCCCCGTCACCATCAACCGGGCTCGGCGGCCTGACCCGTACCTGGCCCGGCCGCGGTGGCGGCGGGCGGCAGCAGCGGTCCGCACTCCCATTGCTGGAATATCAACCGCGTCTCCACCCGGGCCACTTCGCGGCGCGAGGTGAACTCGTCCAGCACCAGTCGTTGCAGGTCGGCGGTATCGGCGACAGCCACATGGACCAGATAGTCGTCGGGACCGGCCAGGTGGAACAGGGCCCGGGACTCGGGCAGCGTCCTGATCCGTTCGACGAACGGGCCGATGAGCTCCCTGCGGTGCGGCCGCACCTGTACGGACAGTAGCGCCTCCAGGCCGCGTCCCACTTTGGCCGGGTCCAGTCGCAGCTGGTGACCGAGGATGACACCCGTGCGGCGCATCCGGGCGACCCGGTCCAGGCACGTCGAGGGGGCGACCCCGACCTCGGCCGCGAGATCGCGGTAGGTGGTCCGGGCATCGTTCTGCAACAGGCGCAGAATGTGCAGATCCACCGTGTCCAGGGCGATGGAATCGGTCATGTGCCGAACGTAGCACGGCCTTTGGTGCGGATCTCCCGGCGGCTGTTCAGAGTGGTGACATGGACACCGAAGCCTCGATGGCGCCCTCGACGACAACCCGGTCCAGGGCGCTGGCCACCGAAGCCGTACACGCCGGGCGCGACGATCTCGCGGCTCTGGGCCTGCACGCACCGCCGATCGACCTGTCCACCACCTACCCCTCGTACGACTCCAGGGCCGAGGCGGAGCGGATCGACTCCTTCGCCGCCACCGGCGCCCGGCTCGACGGGCCGCCCGTCTACGCCCGGCTCGACAACCCGACCACCGCCCGGTTCGAGACGGCCCTGGCCCGTCTGGAAGGGACCGCGAGCGCCGTGGCGTTCGCCAGCGGCATGGCGGCGCTCACCGCCGTCCTGCTGGCCCGCGCGAGCATCGGACTGCGCCATGTGGTGGCCGTCCGCCCGCTGTACGGCTGTAGTGACCATCTGCTTGGCGCCGGGCTGCTCGGCACCGAGGTGACCTGGACCGATCCGGCCGGCATCGCCGACGCGATCCGCCCCGACACGGGTCTGGTGATGGTGGAGACGCCGGCCAATCCGACGCTCACGGAGGTGGATGTCCGGGCGGTCTCGCACTCCTGCGGCTCCGTGCCACTGCTCGTCGACAACACCTTCGCGACCCCGGTTCTCCAGCGGCCGGTCGAACACGGGGCGCAGATCGTGCTGCACAGTGCGACGAAGTACCTGGGGGGCCACGGGGACGTGATGGGCGGAGTCGTCGCCTGTGGCGAGGAGTTCGCCGCCCGGCTGCGCCAAGTGCGCTTCGCCACCGGTGGTGTGCTGCATCCGATGGCCGGATACCTGCTGCTGCGCGGTCTCGCCACGCTGCCGGTCCGGGTACGGGCCGCCTCCGCGAGCGCCGCGGAACTCTCCCGCAGGCTGGCCGCCGACCCGCGGATCGCCCGCGTCCACTACCCGGAACTGGGCGGCGCGATGGTGTCCTTCGAGGTCTTCGGGGACCCGCACCGGGTCATCTCCGCGGTACGGCTCATCACGCCCGCTGTCAGTCTCGGCAGCGTGGACAGTCTGATCCAGCACCCCGCCTCGATCAGCCACCGCATTGTGGATGAAGGAGACCGGCGGGCGGCGGGGGTGGGCGACCGGCTGCTGCGCATGTCGGTCGGCCTGGAGGACGTCGAGGACCTCTGGGCCGATCTCTGCCAGGCACTGAGCAGCGAGGAGGCCGTGGTACGCCAGGGTTTCAGTGGCGTGACTGCAGGTGCGGGGGCAGCGGCAGGGACCGTTCCGGAGCCGCGCTCAGCCGGGCGGTGATCACTAGCGTGCCTTCCTCGATCTGGTAGTCGAGCGGCAGCGAGAGTGCGCGCATGGCGGCGACCATGCCGGTGTTGGACGCCTGGGTGACGGCGTAGACGCTCTCGCAGCCGGCCTCGACGGCGAGCGCGACCAGCCGGGCGAGCAGCTCGGAGCCGATGCCCCGGCGCTGCCAGTCGTCCTCGACGAGAAGGGCGACCTCGGTCTCGTCGCCGTCCCAGAGCAGATGGCCCAGGGCGACCAGTCGGCCGGAGGTCGTCTGAACGGCGAGGGTGCGGCCGAAGCGAGGGCTCAGCAGGTGGTCGAGGTAGCGGTCGGCGTCGCGGACCGGGCCGTGGTAGCGCAGCCGCAGTGTCTGCTCTGAGCAGCGGTCGTGCATGGCGCGGGCCGCTTCGAGGTCGGCGTGGTCCGCCCGGCGCACGGTGATCTCGTTGCCCTCGGGAAGGGTGAGCACGTGCTCGCTGCGCGGGACCCGGGGGCCGAGCCGGGCATCCAGCTCGACCAGGGCGCGGGCCCTGGCGAACTCGGTGGGCGTGAACGGGAGATACGGGCGCTCCACCGTGATGGCACCGCCCGACGGGTCACGCAGTCGCATCACCGTCTCCTCCAGCACCCCTTCGACGGGCGCGGTCTCCCCGGTGGCGCGCCCGGTGACCGGGGCGGCGGGCAGCGAGTGGATGGTGCACCGGCCAAGCAACTGCCGCAGGGCGAGGGGGAGTTCGGCGGCGTCCAGCGCGGTACGGGTGGCGAGGCCGAGCACCCGGGTCGGAGCGTCCACCAGGTCATGGGCGTCGGCACGCTCGATCCAGGTGGAGCTGCCGCCGGCGGCGGAGATCGCCCGGGTCAGCAGCGAGGCCGGCAGTGCGGCGGGGGCGCGCAGCAGGAACTCGTCGACCGTGCCCTGTGCCAGTGGGTGCGTCTGCAGGGTGAGGATGTCGATCCGGTGTTGGGCCAGCACGATGCAGAGCGCCGCCAGGCTGCCGGGAGCGTCCCTGACCGTGGTACGCATCCGCCACAGCGCCGTCTCGCCGGACTCGGTACCCGATGCGGACTCCGATGCCGGTGCTGATGCAGTTGTTGATGCAGTTGTTGATGCCGGGACCGGGTCCGGGTAGACGGCCGCAGTGGCCGGCCATGGGGCGTCGGCGCCGGTATCCGGCGGTGGCGCGTGGCTGTGCCGCCGCGCCCACCAGGTGTGGAACGTGGCAGTCGCGGTCAGTGCCAGGGCTGAGGCGATGAGCAGATACGGCCCGTCCGGCTGGTGTCCGATCAGGTTGGCGATCGCGTCGGCCACGGCGACCGCGGTGAACAGGGCGGCGAGTTCGATGAGATCCCGCCGCCAGTGGTGGGGGCGGCGGGCGCTCTTGGCGGATGTCACATCAGTCATGCCTTCACTGTGACGGAGCGGTGTTGCCTGGTCACGAACGCCTTGTGACCGATGGGTTAAGTGTGGATCTATTCGCCTATCGTCGGTTTTTGGTCGGTTGGCCGTGGTGAGCCTCCGCCAGTAGCCGTACCCCCCGCGCGATGTCCACCGGCGCCAGTTGCGCGTAACCCAGCACCAGGCTCACGGAACGGTCCGCGGGACGCACGGTTCCACAGTCGCTCATCAGCCGCAGCGCGATTCCGGCCTCAGCGGCACGGGCGGCGAAACCGGCCTCGGGACCGTACCGTTCGGGCAGCCGGGCGATGATGTGGAGCCCGGCGGCGATACCGCTGACCTCGGTGCCGGGGAAGTGCTCGGCCAGCGCGGCGGTCAGGATGTCGCGGCGCGCCCGATAGGCGCGCTGGCAGCGCCGCAGCTGACGGTCATAGCCGCCCCGGGTGATGAGATCGGCGAGAACCGCCTGGTCGACGGCAGGGTTACCGAGATCCATCGTGCGTTTGCGGTCGACGATCTCGTCCGTCATCGAGGCCGGCGCCAGCAGCCATCCCAGCCGCAGTCCGGGTGCCAGTGATTTACTCACAGAGCCGGTGTACACGACGTGTTCCGGATCCAGCCCCTGCAGCGCTCCGACCGGCGCCCGGTCGTAGCGGAAGTCACCGTCGTAGTCGTCCTCCATGATCACCCCGTCGACGTCCCTCGCCCAGTCCAGGAGCAGACTCCGGCGGGCGGCGGAGTACGCGATCCCGGTGGGGAACTGATGGGCCGGGGTGGTCACCACGGCACGCACCCCGGAGCGCGTGAGCGGCTCAGTGGCCAGTCCTTCGTCATCGAGCGGCAGCCGGGTCGTGGCAAGGCCCGTCGATGCTAAGAGGGTGGCGTGTTCGGGGCTCCCCGGATCCTCGACACCGACGGTGCGCACCCCGCGTCCGCGCAGCACGAACCCGAGCAGCGTCGTCGCCTGCGCCACGCCCGAACAGACCACCAGGCGCTCCGGATCGGCCACCACCCCGCGACGCCTCGCCAGCAGGGTCGCCAGCGCGACCCGCAGCTCGGGCAGACCGCGTGGATCGGGATAGCCCAGGGCGCTGTGCGGCAGCCTGCCGAGCACCGAACGGTGAGCGGCGGCCCAGGCGCTGCGCGGAAAGAGCGAGAGGTCCGGCGTACCGGGCCGGAAGTCCACGAGGGTGCCGGGGCCGCGCGGCGCGAGATCGCGGGCCCGGCCCGCGGCGGCCCGTACCGATCCGCTCACCCAGGTGCCCGCCCCGCGCCCGCTGTGCAGATAGCTCTCGGCGGTCAGCCGCTCGTACGCCTCGGTGACCAGACCCCGTGAGACGCCGAGATCGGTCGCGAGCTCACGACTGGACGGAAGCCGGGTCCCCGGCGTCAGACGGCCCGAGCGGACGGCGTGGCGCAACGCCGACTGCAGGGCGCGACCGCGACCGCGGGTCGGAGCGGACGCTGCCGGGAGCAGCAGTTCCCAGGCGGCGGAGACCGGTTCCCGGTCATCGCCGCCCCCGCCGTCGTTGTCCGGTACTGGATTGGTCCCCGAAGACATCATGGAAGTGGACCTTAAACCGGACCGCCGGGCTGCCTAGCGTTGGCACCATGAATTCGACTGTTCTGCGCGGCGCACTGTTAGCCGCCTTCGCCTGCACTCTCGTAGGTGCCTCCTTCACCGCCAACAGCGTCCTCGGCGACTACCCGTACGCGGGCGGCCAGGCGCTGCGCTACGGACTGGCAGGTCTGCTGCTCCTGCCCCTTCTGAGGCGGGGCGGTGCGCCCCCGCCCACGGCCACGCTGCGCACACTCAGCGGCCGCCAGTGGGTGCGGCTGGGCCTGCTCGCGGCGGTCGGAATGGTCGGCTTCAACCTGGCCGTGCTGACCGCGGAGCAGAGTGCGGAACCTGCTGTTCCGGGAGTCTTCGTCGGGTGCGCCCCGATCGTCGTGGCGGTGCTCGTGCCGCTGCTGGACGGGCGCCGGCCGACGCGCCCCGTGATCTACGCAGCGAGTCTGGTCGCCGCGGGAGCCTTCACCGTCCAGGGCTGGGGCCGTACCGACCTGGCGGGCATCCTCTGCTCCGTCGGCGCGCTGGCCGGTGAGGTGGGCTTCGCGGTCATCGCCGTACCCGTTCTGCGTCCGCTCGGTCCGCGGCTGCTGTCCGCCGCGGTCTGTGTGATCGCCGCCGTGGAGTCGGTCGTACTGGGCCTGCTGCTGGACGGCGGAGGCTTCCTGCCGATTCCCACCGCCGGTGAGGCGGTGGCGCTCCTCTGGCAGGCCGCCGTCGTCTCGGTCATCGGATTCGTGTGCTGGTACACGGGCCTGCAGCACATCGGTGCCGAGCGCGCCACGCTCTTCTGCGGGCTGATCCCGGTCTCCGCCGCGCTCACGGCCCCCCTGGTCGGCACCGGCTCCTACGGTGTCGCGCAGGCCGCCGGCAGCTGTCTGGTCGGGCTGGGCGTGGCCTTCGGGTCGGGTGTCCTGAACCGGCGCGGGGCTGTGACAGGGCCGGACTCAGCGGCTGGTGTCGAGAACGGCACGCGCCACAGGAGCGGGGTCGTCGCTCGTCGGGACATGGCCGCGGCCGGGCAGCCGGACCAGCCGGGCGCGGGGAACGGTGCGCTTGGCCTGGATCCCCTGGCGGCGCAGGGGCAGCCGGTCGCCGTTGCCCCACGCGATGGTCACCGGGAGCCCCCGGTATGTCGTCGGTGAACGTGGCATAGCGTCCGGCGGCCGGCGTCTGGTGGAAGCCGGCAGTCTCGCGCAGGGCGACCGTCTCCCCGACCGCAGCCTCAGGTGAACGGCGGCCGGGCCGGGCGTAGCTGGTGCGGTCAGCACTGCTCGGCCGGCCGGGGCGCGGGAGAGCCGCTCCTTGAGCGGCAGTGGGTCTGGAGTTGAACGGCGGGCCGGCGCTGCTGGTCCTCATCGGCGGCGAGCCCGATTCCGTCATGCAGGTGGATGTACGGGGCGGATTTATCCAATACTTGTATATCGCTTTAAACCCTGACAAGCTCACGTCTTTCGGCGGCGCACAACCGGACCGGATCCGCTGACTGCCGCAACCGGTGGATTCACCCGTATCCCCTCGGTTTTCCCTACATTTCGTTCCAGCCGCCCCCGCCTGGTGTCGCCGCCCGGTTGCCGCCGTCGGCCGGCAGTGCGCAGAAAGCTCCCGAAGCCCCACGGACCTGCCCGGACGTGGGGCTTTGTGCTGCGTACGGCGCACCGGTCCGCGAACGCCCTGTGAACGCTCTGCGACAGTGCCTCGTTTCACAGGGTTACCGGCTAAGGATTGGTCTTGACCAAGGGGGTGCGCCGTCCTATGGTCGCAACGTTAAGACAGGAACCTTTAATAAATAACGTCGCGGAAAAGCCGCTGGGCGATTGCGGAGGACAAGGGTGGGGACCACGCAGCTGGAATCGGTACCGGAGCCGAAGTACTGGCACCTGAAGACCGTGCTCAGTGAGGCACTCGACTCGGACTTCGCGGTGGGGGAGATCCTCCCCAACGAGCGGGAGCTCGCCGCCCGGTTCGGCGTCGCGCGGGCCACGCTCCGGCAGGCGCTGGAGCAGCTCGAACTCGAAGGCAGACTGCAGCGCCGGCGGGGGGTCGGGACCACGGTCGCGCCGCCGCGCGTGGGCGTGGCCGTCTCCACTGCTCAGCACGACTGGAGCGGAGGCGGCGCGGGCGAGGCGTGGCAGCCGGTGGACTGCCGGACCGCGACCGCACCTGCGGCGGTGGCCGATGCGCTCGACGTGGCGGGCGACGAGCTCGTCCACGTCGTGCGACGGATCCGGGTCTCCCACGGGCATCCCGTCGCGGCGGAGCTGCTGTACGTGCCGTCGTCCTCGGTTCCCGCGCTCTCCGCGATAGACGCACCGTCCGGTTCCGCCAGGGCGCGCGGGGTCGTGCGTGAACTGCACCGGCTCGGGCTCGACGGCCAGGACCGCTCGGTGGAGCTCGGCTCGGCCCGCGCGGACGACGCCAAGGAGCTCGACCGGCTTCCGGGGGCTCCTGTCCTCGTCGTCACCACCCGCTACCTGGCCGCGGGCGGCACAGCGGCCGTTTCCATCGCCACCTACCGGGCCGACACCTGCCGACTCACCTTCGGTGACTCGGGCGACGTGGAGATCAGCCACCACGACCAGGAGCGCCAGGCATCCTGACCGGGTGCCTCCCGGCGGCCCGCCGGGACTCGTGTACCTACGGCCCGTCGCGCTCAGCGGCGGGCCGTCACCGTTCCCTCCACCGCGAACAGCTGCTCCTCCACGTGGTCGAGGGCCAGCCGCAGCGCCCCCGTTGCCACAGCCGCCTCGCCGAGCAGTGACAGCGCCACCCTTGGGGGCCGCAGACAGTAGCGGGCCAGCTCACCGCGGAGCGGGTTGAGCACCCCGTCCAGTCCGGCTGCCCACCCTCCGACGACCACCAGCTCAGGATCGAGCGCCAGCACCAGCGCGGCGACATCGTGGACCAGCCGCTGGATGAACCGCTCGACCGCCGCTTGGGCCTCCTCGTCGCCGTGCCGCGCCTTCGCGAACACGGCAGCCACCGCATGTTCGTCAAGTGGGTCCAGAGGTGTGTCCGTCGTGGACAGCAGCCGCTCCGGTGTGACGTCACGGCCGAGCAGATGCAGTGCGCCGATCTCGCCCGCCGCACCGCCGAAGCCGCGGTGCAGCCGTCCGCCGATCAGCGATCCCGCTCCAGGACTCAGCCCCGCCAGCACGAACACGATGTCGTCGGACTCGGTGGCCGCACCCTTCCAGTGCTCCGCGACGGCTGCGGCGTTCGCATCGTTCTCCACGAGCACAGGGCAGCGGAAGGACCGCCGTAGCCGCTCACCGAGGGCCAGGCCGGTCCAGCCCGGAAGCGCGGTGCCCAGCCTGACCGTGCCGTCGGCCTCCACGATGCCCGGGCTGCCGACCCCGACCGCCCGCAGGCTGCTGCGCGCCACGCCGGTCCGCCGCAGGACTTCGGCGACCACGGTCCGCACCCTGTCGAGGCGGTCGTCGGCACAGGCCGTCTCGGACACCGCACGTGAACCTGCGCCGATGATCCGGCCGTCCAGGCCCGACAGCAGAGCCGAGACCCGGTGCGGGCCGATCTCGATGCCCAGCAGGTGTCCGGCCTCGGCACGGAACCGGAAACGCCGGGCCGGACGCCCCTGCCGTCGTGCCTCGGCGCCGTCGGGCGCCGACTCGACGACCAGACCTGCCTCGAAGAGCCCTTCCACGACGCCCTCGACCGTCGGCCGCGAAAGCCCGGTGATCCGCGTCAGGTCTGTGAGGGTCGGGGAACCGGCGCCCCTGAGGGCGTGCAGTACCACCGCGGAATTGATCCGACGCAGCAACGACGGGTCCCCACCGGTCAGCCGGCCCACGGTGTGTCCTCCCAGCTCGTGCGCATGTCAGGCGGATGGTACTCGTTGCACAGGGGCGGGGCGACTGCGGGACGCGACGCGGTCTGCGAAGGACCGGGAACATCCGGTGCTCGGCCCGATTCCGGTCTGGCCCCATCCTGCCGCCGGCCCGGGTTCAGCTTGTCTCCGGCCCGGCTTCGTCCTGTGTCTCGTCCTGCGTTTCGGCCCGGCTATGGTCCTGGTTCGGTCCGGGCTCAGCTGGGTGCGACGAATCCGGACTCATAGGCGGCGATGACGGCCTGTGTGCGGTCGCGGGCGCCCAACTTCGCCAATACGGAGCTGACATGGGTTTTCACCGTCTGCACACCCACCACGAGCCTGTCCGCGATCTCAGCATTGGACAGCCCCCGGGCCATCAGCCGCAGCACAGCGGCCTCGCGCTCGGTGAGCGAGGCCCGGTCCATGGCCTCGCGTGCCCTGCTCGTACCGTACTCGGCGGCCAGCTGCCGGACCGCAGCCGGGAACAACAGGGACTCGCCCTCCGCCACCAGCCGCACCGCGTTCACGATCTCGGCGGGCCGGGCCCGCTTCAGGAGGAAGCCGTCCGCCCCCGCACGCAGCGCCTCGTAGACGTACTCGTCATTCTCGAACGTCGTCACCACCAGGATCTTCGGCGGCTCGGGCACCGTGCGCAGCACCACTCTGGTCGCCTCGATCCCGTCCATCAGCGGCATCCGGACGTCCATCGCGACGACATCGGGCCGCAGCTGACGTACCAGGGGGATCACCGCGGCTCCATCCCCCGCCTCACCCACTACCTCGATATCGGGCTGGGCCTCCAGGACCGCGCGCAGACCCGCGCGGACCAGGGGTTCGTCATCGACGAGAAGAACGGTAACCGGCATCCGGTCAGCGTATGCGCTTCAGCGGAAGGCTCGCGTGCACCATCCATTCCCCTTCGTACAGGCCCGTTTTGGCGTTTCCGCCGAGCAGGGCCGCTCTCTCCCGGATTCCCCGCAGCCCGGTTCCGCCCCCGGGCGTACTGGTCGAACCCGTGAACGGGTTGGTTACCTCCAACTCCAGACGGCCCTCCGCCACGCTGATACGGATACGGACCCGCACGGGGGCTGACCGCGAGTGCCGCAGGGCATTGGTGAGGGACTCCTGAAGAATGCGGTACCCCTCACGCGACACAGACCCCGGTACCTGCTCCAGGGGACCGGACACCTCGGCATCGACCTTCGCCCCTGCTCCCCGCGCGGAGTCCAGCAAGCGGTCCGCCTCGATCAGGGACGGCCGTTGCCCCGGCGGCGTACCCGACTCGCGCAGCACCCGCAGCACCCGTTCCAGGTCGTCGAGCGCGCAGCGGCCGGTCTCTTCGATCGCCGCCAGCGCCCGTTCGGTGAACTCCGGGTCGCGCGCCGTCCTGGCGGCTCCCGCCTGCACCACGGCCACCGTCAGGGCGTGCCCGATCGAGTCGTGCAGTTCGCGCGCGATCCGGTTGCGTTCCAGAAGCTGTTCGGTGCGTTCCTCCAGCGCTGTCAACCGCTGGACCGGTGTCGGACCCAGCAGCCAGCGGGCCGCCGCGGTGATCAGTTCTCCGCAGCCCACGATCACCGGAAACATGATCAGCAGGGGAACGGGCGCGAGGAGCGCAGCCCACCAGTGCGGCCCGAGGCCGGTGGCGAACCATTCGTCGCTCGGATCCGAACCGAGCGACGAGCGGACGAGGTCGACTGTCGTGGCCGGCAGCCACACCGTGGCGAGACCGGCCAGACCCGCGCACAGCAGCCGCACCTCCAGCCAGAGTGCGGTCCGCCAGCGCTCGGACCAGGAGATGGAGGGTGCGACAGAGACGGTCGCGTCGGGGGTGCCGCGCTCCGCGGGCGTGAGCAGCAACTGCGCCTGGATCCCCTCGGCGAGCCGCGTGCCGGGTATCAGGCCGACCAGCGCCGCGAGGACGACGGGCACCCACGGCGTGTCCATCGAGATGAACAGCCACACGCTCACAGCGGCGGACGGCATGAGCAGATGCAGCCAGCGGGTGTAGGTGACCTGCGCGGTCAACGGGTGGAGGAAGCGGAGCATGCTGCCATCGTGCCAGCGTGCTCGGGGGCGGCGGCTCCCCCGAGCGAGGGAGATGATCCACTCCTGCGGGGGAGGATCGTCCCCGGCGGGGCGGCCAGGCTGAGGACATGACCAGTATCGACGTCCACGAGCTCACGAAGGACTACGGCGGGACCCGCGCCGTGGACCATCTCACCTTCAGCGTGCGACCCGGCAGGGTCACCGGGTTCCTCGGGCCCAACGGGGCAGGCAAGTCCACCACCATGCGGCTGGTCCTCGGGCTGGACCGGCCCACGGGTGGCTCCACCACCATCGGTGGTCAGCCCTACGCGGCCCTCGACCAGCCGTTGCGCCGGGTTGGAGTACTCCTCGATCCGCAGGCAGCTCACGGTTCGCGGACGGCCCGCGACCACCTGTTGATGCTCGCGACGAGCAACCGCATGGGCCGCGGCCGAGTCGAGGAGGTGCTGGAGGAGGCCGGCCTCGCCCAGGTGGGCGGACGCCGGATCAAGACGCTCTCTCTCGGCATGCGCCAACGGCTCGGTATAGCGGCGGCGTTGCTCGGTGACCCGGACGTGGTCATGCTGGACGAGCCGTCGAACGGGCTGGATCCGGAGGGCATCGTCTGGATCCGGGAGCTGATGAAGCGGCTTGCCCGCGAGGGCCGCACCGTGCTCGTCTCCAGTCACCTGATGAACGAGACGTCGTCGTTCGCCGACCATCTGATCGTGCTCGGACGCGGACGGCTCCTCATCGACCTGCCGATGCAGGAGTTCCTCGACTCCCGAAGCCGGCCCAGGGTGCACATGCGCACGACGGAATCCGCCCGGTTCGGCGAGGTTCTGGCACGCAGCGGATACCGGGCCGCGCAGGGGGAGGACGGCCGGTGGACCGTCGAGGGCGTCAAGGCGGAGGAGATCGGAGCGATCGCAGCCAGAGAGGGCATCGCGGTCCTTGAGCTCATGGACGAGCAGACCACGTTGGAACAGGCCTACCTGGATCTCACCGCTGGTGCCGCGGAATTCGCCTCCGCCGCCGCGCCCACCACACCTCAAGGGGTCTGACCATGTCGACAACCGCAGTCCTGCGCTCCGAGTGGATCAAGATCAGATCGCTGCGTTCCGTCTCCGGATCTCTGATCGCCGTCTTCCTCGTCACCATGGTCGTCACCGTGCTGACATTCGCCACTGTCGGTCAGGCCGAGGCGGACAGCGCGGACGCCGAACTCGTCTTCGGCGCCTTCTACGCGCTGAACTTCGGTCAGATCGCCGCCATCAGCTTCGGCGCTACGGCGATTTCGTCCGAGTACCTCAATGGCGCACTGCGCGTGTCGCTCGCGGCGGTCCCGCGCCGCACCCACTTCTACACGGTCAAGATGTCGCTCATCGCAGGAGCGGCGCTGGCGGTCGGCCTCATCACCACCTTGGGTTCGTTCCTCTCAGGACAGCTCTTCATGGGGAAGTACGCCATCGGCCTCGGCGAACCGGGCGCCTTGAGAGCGGCGTTCGGAGGGGCGATATATCTGGCGCTGATGGCACTGTTCGCGGCGGGGCTGACCGTTCTGCTGCGCAGCGCGATTGCCGTGCTCAGCCTGCTCATCCCCTTCATCCTGATCGTCTCGTTCGTAGTCGGGGACATCGCGGGCAGCGCGGCCGACTATCTGCCGGACCGGGCCGGACAGGCGGTGCTTCACCAGCACCCGGAAGGCAGCCTGGGCCCATGGACGGGACTGGCCGTCACCGCCGGCTGGGCCGCGGTGGTGCTGTTGGCCGGATGGCGGGCGCTCCGACGCCGCGACGCCTGAGCCGTGAAGGCTCACTGGGACGAGGACGGGCGGCGCGGTGTGCGCATCGCTTCCGGCCGCTGAGGGGCGGTCGGTCCCGCCTGTGCTGACCGGGTCGGATCCGGAGCTCAGGTCTCGGTTGTGTCGGTGTGAAGGTCCGCGGCGGCAGCGCTGCGGAGCCGTCCGTACTCCGCGGCCATCGTCTGAGCGGTCCAGTGGGCGTTGAGGCCACTGGGGTTGGGCAGAGCCCAGACGTGCGCTCCGCCGATCGTCCGTTCCTGCCGTCCGATTTGGGCCCGCCGTTCACCGAATGCCGTCCGGTAGGCCGTGATGCCGACCACCGCCAGCCACTGCGGCCGCAGCCGTTCCACCTTCGCGGTGAGGATCTCTCCCCCCGCACGGAACTCCTCTGCGCAGAGTTCGTCGGCGCGGGCCGTGGCCCTGGCGACGACGTTGGTGATGCCCAGCCCGTACTGAAGCAGCTCCGACTGCTCGGAGGGCCTCAACTGCCGCGATGTGAAACCAGACAGATGGAGTACCGGCCAGAAACGATTGCCGGGGAAAGCGAAGTGGTGGCCCGTGGCACCAGTCATCAGGCTCGGATTGATTCCGCAGAACAGCACGCGAAGGCCGCCCGCGGCCACATCAGGAACAGTGCGGCCACGGGCGGCCCGGAGCTCTTCGGGCGTCATCGAGCGGTGGCGCGCGACATCAGAGGATGGAGCCAGGCGTGTACCCGGCGGCCTCCGGGTGCTGCTTGGTGATCTCCTCGATCCGGGAGACGAGTGCAGTGACCTGGTCACCCGCGGCGCCCGTGAACGAGAGCTTGTCGGCCATCAGCTCGTCCAGCTGGGCGCGGTCCAGCGGAATGCGCTCGTCGGCGGCCAGCTTGTCGAGCAGCTCGTTGCGCTCGGTGCCCTGCTCACGCATGGCCAGGGCGGAAGCGACCGCGTTCTCCTTGATGGCCTCGTGGGCGACCTCACGCCCGACACCCGCGCGCACCGCGCCCATCAGCACCTTGGTGGTGGCGAGGAACGGGAGGTAGCGGTCCAGCTCACGGGCGACCACGGCGGGGAAGGCGCCGAACTCGTCGAGCACCGTCAGGAAGGTCTCCACCAGACCGTCGAACGCGAAGAACGCGTCTGGCAGTGCCACCCGGCGCACCACGGAGCAGGACACATCGCCCTCGTTCCACTGGTCGCCCGCCAGCTCGCCGGTCATCGACGCGTAGCCGCGCAGGATCACCATCAGGCCGTTGACGCGCTCGCAGGAGCGGGTGTTCATCTTGTGCGGCATCGCGGACGAGCCGACCTGACCGGGCTTGAAGCCCTCGGTCACCAGTTCGTGGCCGGCCATCAGCCGGATGGTCTTCGCGACCGAGGAAGGGGCGGCGGCCAGCTGTACCAGCGCGGTCACCACGTCGTAGTCGAGCGAGCGCGGGTAGACCTGGCCGACGGAGGTGAAGGCTTGTGCGAAGCCGAGGTGGCCGGCGATGCGCTGCTCCAGGTCGGCCAGCTTCCCGGCGTCGCCGCCCAGCAGGTCGAGCATGTCCTGGGCGGTGCCGACGGGCCCCTTGATGCCGCGCAGCGGATAGCGGCCCAGCAGGTCCTCCAGCCGGCCGTAGGCCACCAGCAGTTCGTCAGCGGCTGTCGCGAAGCGCTTGCCGAGCGTCGTCGCCTGCGCGGCGACATTGTGGGAACGGCCGGCGATGACCAGCTCGCGGTACTCGCCGGCCAGCCTGCCGAGCCGGGCCAGCACGGCCACCGTGCGGTCACGCATCAGTTCCAGGGAGAGTCGGATCTGGAGCTGCTCGACATTCTCGGTGAGGTCCCGGGACGTCATGCCCTTGTGGACCTGCTCATGGCCGGCGAGAGCATTGAACTCCTCGATGCGGGCCTTGACGTCATGCCGGGTGACCTTCTCGCGCTCAGCGATGGAGGCCAGGTCGACCTGATCGAGGACGCGCTCGTAATCGGCGAGAGCGGCGTCGGGTACCTCGATCCCGAGGTCCTTCTGGGCGCGCAGCACCGCCAGCCACAGCTGACGTTCCAGCTTCACCTTCTGCTCGGGGGACCAAAGGACAGCCAGCTCCGTGGAGGCGTAGCGGCCGGCCAGGACATTGGGGATGCGAGGCTTCGCAGACACAGCAGTCACGTGTCGTGAGCTTACCTGCCTTCTTCAGCGGCTCGTGAGCGTGCACCGACTCCAGAAGGTCCAGGTCGGAGGCTTCCGGGCCCGGTCCCACACGCGGTGATATGAGAGACCCGCGAGTAGAAGCGGCCCCGGGGCGGTGAATTCCGGCATCAGCGGAGCGTGGTGGTGGGGGAATCCGCTCAGGGCAGAGGAGCAGGGCCCGCGCCCGGCCGTAGCCGGAGCACGGGCCAGGCCTCCGGCTCCGTACGCACCATCTGGAGGCGCGGTGCGGCCATGTGCGGTGCCGCCCTGGGCTTTCCCGTTCCAGCACATGGAGTGACGAGCTGATAGCAGGAAGTTTGGTGTGATGGATGCGTGGACGCGCACATGGGTAGACGTGCACATGCGTAGATGCGCGGCCTGCGGCATGGGGCTCTCGTGACGGACCGGTGGCTACGCCCCCGCGTGGAAGTACGGAGCCCGGATATGCGGCTTCTCCGGGAGACGGCGTCGCAGCTGGCGGACCGTGTCGTGCAGGGCGGAGAGCACGGGCTCACGGGTGGGCGGCCGGGCGGATCAGCGGTGGCCGCGCACCGAGAGGTCAGGCCGTGTGGGCCGCTGCTGCCGCCACGCCGGGGAGATCGTCCTCGGGCGCGGCGACGAGGAGTGCGCTGCCGGGGTCAGGCAGCGTCGATGACCGCCGCGAGCTGTTCGGCGACGGTCCGGGGCTCGCGGCCGAGCAGCTCGGCAAGCAGCGGGTCAACCCCCGCGAAGCGGCCTTCGCGGGCGGCCTGGAAGGTGGCGAGCGTCATCCGCGCCATCACTTCAGGGGTGCCGGCGGCGATCTTGGCCGCGATCCAGCCTTCGTCGTCCAGCGTGATGCGCTCGGTCGTACGAGGCTGGCTGTCGCATGTTGGGTGCCCTGTCGACGAGTCCTCCCCGGCGGTGGCGGCCCTTGGCCGCTTCAGGTGGCGGTCTGCTGCCTCAGTCCCATGACAAGCAGGTCGACGAGGCGGCGCGCGTTGTACTGGGAATCGGCTCCGATGCACAGATTGCCGATGCCGCGCAGGAGTGCGTGTGCGGTGAGGTCTGCGGGAGCCTCGTTTTCCCGCACGGCTGCCTCAAGCAGCGCCGCGCACGCGGGGACCATGCGGTCGAGGAAGTAGGCGTGCAGGGTCTCAAAGCGCGCGCTGTCGGACTGCAGGGCCTCGGCGAGCCCGTGCTTGGTGACCAGGAAGTCGACGAACAGGTCGATCCACTGCTTCAGGGCGGCATGGGGCGAGCCGGCGGAGGCCAGCAGAACCGGTCCGGCTTCGGCGCACGAGTCCACCTGGTGCCGATACACGGCGATGACCAGGTCGGCACGCGTAGGGAAGTGGCGGTAGACAGTGCCGATCCCCATGCCGGCCCGCGCCGCGATGGCGCGCACAGGCGCGTCCACTCCGTGCTCGGCGAACGTGGCTGCCGCCGCATCGAGCAGGGCTTGCTCATTGCGTATGACGTCCACTCGACGGCGGGACGATCTCTGTTCCTGCTTGTCAACCGGCATGTGCGACCCCTGTCTCGTTCCCTTGCAAGGCGGAACCATGTTCCGTATCGTCGAAACGGATCGAGGTTCCGCTTCGATTCTGCCATGTTTCCCGTTCCTGCCACTCACCGGTGGCCAAGGGCCGGGCCTGATTTCGGAGGACGGCAATGCAGTACCGCACACTCGGACGCACCGGTGTCCAGGTAAGTTCGCTGGCGCTGGGCGCGATGAATTTCGGCGCGATCGGCCGCACCACCCAGTCCGATGTCGACCAGATCGTCGGCGCTGCCCTGGACGCCGGGATCAACCTCATCGACACCGCCGACATGTACAGCCGCGGGCAGTCGGAGGAGATGGTCGGCAAGGCGGTCGCCGGGCGCCGCGATGACGTCATTCTCGCCACGAAGGCCGCTCTGCCCATGAGCGAGGAGCGCAACCACCAGGGGGCCTCGCGCCGCTGGCTCACCAAGGCCCTCGATGACAGCCTGCGGCGGCTCGGCGTCGACCACATCGACCTCTACCAGATCCACCGCTGGGACCCGCGGACCGGCGATGAGGAGACACTCTCGGCGCTCACCGACTTCCAGCGCGCCGGGAAGATCCGCTACTTCGGCACTTCGACATTCCCGTCGTACCGGCTCGTGCAGGCCCAGTGGGCTGCCGCCGAGCACAGGCTGGGTCGCTATGTCACCGAGCAGCCGAACTACTCGATCCTGCAGCGCGGTGCGGAGAGCGAGGTCCTGCCCCTGGCCGAGGGGTACGGCCTCGGCGTGCTGGTGTGGAGCCCGTTGGCGTCCGGCTGGCTGACCGGAGCTGTGCGCGAGGGCCACGAGGTCACCACGAGCAGGTCCGCATTCATGCCTCAGCGCTTCGACCTCTCCGTTCCGGAGAACCGGGCCAAGATGGGCGCCGTCGAGAAGCTGGCCGCGCTCGCCGACGAGTCCGGCATCAGCATGATCCAGATGGCGCTCGGCTTCGTGACCGCCCATCCGGCAGTCACCACCGCCCTGATCGGCCCCAGGACCATGGACCACCTGGACTCCCAACTGGCCGCCGCTGACACCACTCTGTCCGCAGAGGTCCTTGACGCCATCGATGCCATCGTGGCACCCGGAGTCGATCTCGCCGCACAGGAGAAGAACCCGACTCCCGCGCCGGCAGTCACCAACCCCGCACTGCGACGCCGCGCCGCCTGACGCCACCCCCTTCCACAGAGAGCGGGCTGTCGCCATGCCCACCTGGTCGCCCCGGGCTCTGGAGGCGGTTGCCTCCACCGACGATCTGCATGGCGCCCCCTGCCGTGAAGACGGTGCGATGCCCGCAACCCTGATCTGGATCTGGTCCGTCGCCGTCCACATCAGCGTTTTCGTACGCTCCGCGAATCCCAGCCCTCGCCGGTTCGCCGCCGCCATGCGTGAACGTGCCGGCAACGTCCGCGCCGGAGACTGCGAAGGCCCGGCGACGTTCACCCCTGTCACCGACGAACTACTCGAAGACGAGATCGAGGCCGCCTACGCGGAGAAGCACGCCGTCGGCCCCTACTTCTCGCCCGACAGCCTGGAGAAGTCGCGGCAGCAGATTGCCAGGATCAGCCTCGCCTGAACCGGCCCGGCCCGGCAGAGCAGAGTCATGATCTCGCAGGACGGGCCGAACCTCGAAGTGCGGACGGACCCCGTGCGTACGGCGGTCACCGCGGGACGGCCGTGCAACGTGGACACGGCGATCGTCGATGGCCTGGGCGTCAGGTGCGGTGAGTCCTTCAGCAGGTCGTCAGTCTTCACATGGAGTGCGGTGGCGAGGGAGTCCAACTCCGTTTCACACACTGACGTTGGACTCCCTCGTCCCAACCCTGCGGGCGATTCTCTGGAACGGATCAGCAGGTGGAGATCGATGGATTCCGCGGACTCAGGCGCCCACGGTTCCGTCTACACCTTCACGCAGAAAGTCCGCATGCCCGTTGTGGCGGCCGTACTCCAGAAGCACGTGCACCATCACCATCCGCAGCGACACCTCCTCGCCCCATCGTGGCTGGTACCCGGCCTGGTCCAGCGACTCAGCCTCCCGCTCGACACGGCGCGAGTTCTCCACCTCGGCATCCCAGGCCGCGAACGCCTCGTCCCTGGTCGACGCACTCGCGTCGTACGCCGCCTGAAAGTCGATCTTGTCGGACCAGACCATGGGCGCGTCGTTGTCCTCGAACACTCGACGGAACCAAGCACGCTCCACCTCCGCCATGTGCCGCACCAGACCGAGCAGCGAAAGCGTGGACGGCGGCATCGACTGCTGCCGCAGCTCCTCGTCGGTGAGCCCCTCGCACTTCATGGCGAGGGTTGTGCGGTGATATTCAAGGAAAGCCCGCAGCATGTTGCGTTCGCTACCAAAACTGGGCGGTCCTATGCGATTGTCGCTGGTCATTGGTCCTGCTCCTCATCCGTGCCTGCGTTGAGGGCCAGTATCTAATCCCGTCGACTGTCCCCATACGAGGGTCGTCAACCGGACCTGGTTGTTCCCACAGAGGTCGCCGAACACAGGAATGAGAAAGGCTCATTGGACCCCGCAGCCGCAACCACCCCTGTCGAGGAAGGCGGACAGCATCTCCCTGGCGAGGCCGCGGCGTCGGAAATCCGGCCGGGTGGCGACCGGGTGCACGCGCGCGGCCAACCCGTCGAGGCAGGCGGGAGCCGGGAGGACCGGATGGATCAGGCCGAGCGCGCAGGAGACGTTCGACCCGCCCGGTGCCGGCGCCACCTGGGCGCGGGCGTCTCCTCCCTGGAACAGGCGGTGGGCGAGCTGGGTACTGCACAGCATGCGGCGCCGGGAATCCCGCCACGGCCCGTACGCAGTCCCGCGCGGCTCACTGCCCCGGTTCCGCACGGCGGGAGCCCTCATACGCGGGTCCCGTACGTGTCGTCGTTCGGCTCCGCGGTGACCTGGTAGGACAACAACTGCTTGAACAGGCCGTCCTGTTCGGCAAGGACTTTGTATGTGCCCTCCTGTACGACCCTGCCCCCGTCGAGGACCACGATCCGGTCGGCGACGGCCACGTTCGTGATCCGGTGGGTCACCAGCAGTACGACCCGGTCCCGGGCCAGGTCCCGCAGCCGCTGGAAGATCCGGTACTCGGCGCGAGGGTCGAGGTTGGCGGTCGGCTCGTCGAGGACCAGGAGCCCGGCCTCGCGGTAGAACGCCCGTGCGAGGGCGATGCGTTGCCACTGGCCGCCGCTCAGTTCCTCGCCGTTCAGCCACTCGCGGGCCAGGAGGGTGTCCAGGCCCGCGCCGAGCGTGTCGACGACCTCGTCGGCGTCGGCGGCCTCGCACGCTTGGCGGACCGCGGCATCGCCCCGGGCCGTGGGCTGGCCCTGGGTCACGTTCTCCCGCACCGTCAGCGGCCAGTGCGCGTAGTCCTGTGGCACCAGGGCCACCTGCTGCCACAGCGCCTGCGGGTCGGCGTCGTCGGTGGGAACGCCGTCCCAGAGCACCTGCCCGCCCGTGGGCAGGTACAGGCCGCTGACCAACTTCGACAGGGTCGACTTCCCCGAGCCGTTGAAGCCGACCAGGGCGGTGACCTCGCCGCGGCGCAGGGTGAGCGAGACATCGGACAGCGCGTCCTGGTCCTTTCCGGCGTATCGGTGCGAGACCGACCTGATCTCGATCTCGTTCGGCGCCTCCGGCCGGTGCTCGCCGCGGCGCATGGCGTACCCGCCGGCGAGGTCGAGGAACCGTGACCAGTCGTCCATGTACAGGCCGGTGCGCACGGCCCTGGCTCCGACGGCGACGAGCCCGCGCACCGACTGGCCCACCGTCTGCAGAGCGAAGACGGCCGTGCCGGCATGCCCGACGCTGATGCGGCCGGTGGCCAGCAGCCACACCACCGCCGCCCACACGACGGCCGATCCGAGGCCGCCGCACAGCGCGCCGAGGAGCGACATGCGGGCGCCCTTGTCGGCCGCGGTGCGGTCCTCGCGGTTGATCCGGGCGACTGTCTGCCGGTACCGGCCGGAGAGGAAGGCGGCCATTGTGCCGGCCCGGATCTGGTCGGCGGCCTCCCTGGTGAAGATGTGCCAGCGCAGGACCGACAGCATGCGGTTGTCGCCGTTGCTGCGGAGGTTCGCCAGGTAGCGGACCCGGGCTGCGCTGACCTGTGCAAGGGCCTGCGGCAGGCTGGCCGCGACCAGGAGGGGCAGGAGCATCCAGTTCACCCCGGCGAGCACGGCGGCACCGGCGAGGAAGGACGCGGTCGAGGCGATCAGGTCCTGACCCTCGTTGATCAGGTCACCGGTGACCTGCGCTCCGCGGTCGGCCGCTTCCCGGTCGCGGTTGAAGTCGGGGTCGTCGTAGGCGGAGAGCTCCACCGTGGCGCAGCCGGTGAGCAGCAGCTGCTCGGCCTCGCGCGACATGAGGGGGCTCAGCCGGGAGGAGAGCCAGCTGACGATGATGCCCAGCAGGGCCCGTACTCCGGACGCGGTGGCCAGCAGGGCCACGGACGGCCATGCCTGAAGGAGCCGGTGGTAGACGTCCCCGCTGGTCAGCAGTGCGGTGAGGGTGCCGCTGATCGCGATCAGGCCCAGGGCCTGCATCACGCCGGCCGCCGTCTGGCACAGCAGAAGGCCGATGGTCGCCCGTCGGTCGACGCGGCGGGCGAGGGCGAGGGACCGCCGGGCCAGCTGGGGCAGGCGGCGGGCCATGTCACGCATCCGGATCGACCGCCCGGCCGCTTCACGGCTGCCCGTCAGGTCCACGTACCGCATCTCCGGGACGGCGGAGGCCTGCTCCGCCCCGGTGGCCGTCGCGTGTCCTGTTGACGCGGCCGAGGGGGTGGGGCGCGGCCCCGGGACGCACCCGGTCGATTCATCGGTCGACTCACTCATGCCACCCACCCCGCGTCCGGACAGGCTGAGCAGCGGGTGCGGTCGATGCGGGCCACCGGCACGGCGGCAGGGCGCCGTTCGATTCCGGAAGGCTGATGCGCGGGAGTGGGGGCGGGATTCATGGCGTTGCTCCATCCGGGCGGTGAAGTGGCACTGGTGCTCTAATAACGCGCCGGTTCGGGCTCCGTAACGGCTCATTTTGTGAACACACGTTCTGATCTGGCCGATTGGGCGGGCAGGGCGCGGCGGTCGGCGCTGAAATCAGTTCGACGCGGCCGGTCACTCTTCCGGGGGATTGCCGTACCGGCCGCGGTCCCGGCGCGAGGGCATGGCTGACCGGGTCGTGGCGAGGATGAGGCACGGCCCTGGAGCGATTTTCGTGGTGGCCGTCGGGCGCACCTTGTCCGGCCCGGGGCCTGCTTGGCCACGGGGCCCGACGGCGTCGCGGCACAGCATCGTCCGGCGGTTGCCCGACGGCGGATCCGTACCGCGGAAGACGGCTAGCGGGGGACGGCTATGCGTCCGAGTCCGCCCGGCGCCACGTGGCAATCGGGCCCGGGGTGGCGGCGTCGTCAGGAGTCACCCAGAAGGCCAGCCCCTGCTCGGCGCTGAACTGCGCCCCCGAACGTCCGTCTCCGGAGGAGCGGCCGGTCAGACGCCGTCCTATCCAGGGGAACAGGTGCTCACGCGCGAAGCGCACATCATCGACGCGTCGGGTGGCCCAGTGCGGCGGGACGGTGGCGGGCAGCGGCGTCCGCCAGTCGTTCTCCGCTGGCAGGCCCAGGGTCTGCCACACCGCCTCGGCCACCCTGTGATGGCCCTCGGCGGTCAGGTGCAGCCGGTCGACGTCCCACATCCGGGGGTCGCCCAGCGCCTGTGCCCCGTACAGATCGACGACCTGCGCACCATGCCGGGCGGCCAGATCGTCGACCAGGGAGAACAACTCCTCCATCCGCGGCCGGAACCGTTCCATCACCGGTCCGTTGCGCCCCGGGCTGCGCATCAGCACCAGCTTCTTGCACGACGGCGCGAGGCGTTCCACGGCCTCCTCAAGCCGCCCGCGGACCATGCCCATGTCGCACTTGGGGCGCAGGGTGTCATTGAGCCCGCCGACCAACGTCACGACGTCCGCCCGCAGGTCCACGGCGACGTCCACCTGCTCGTCGACGATCTGGCTGATGAGCTTCCCGCGCACGGCGAGGTTGGCGTATCGGAACCCGGGAGTCCGGGCCGCGAGCCGGGTGGCGAGGACATCGGCCCAGCCCCGGTACGAACCGTCGGGCAGCCGGTCCGACATGCCCTCGGTGAACGAGTCGCCGATCGCGACGAGGCTGGTGTAGGAGGCATTCATTTCCATGGCGATGTGATGATATCGCGGGGCTCCGCCGGCCCTTCCCGGAGCGCGAGGCGCCCGCCCCTTCCCGAGCGCGAGCCCAGGCAGCCCGGCCCCGTGCCCGGCCTCGGCTCAGGGGGCAGAGCCGGGGCCGGGGCGGGTCATCGGGCCTGCGGCCGTCCCACGAGTTCCCGGAGTACGTCCTCCATCGTCACCATTCCGGCCAGCCGGTCGTCCTCGTCGACGACCGCCGCAAGGTGCGTACGGCTGCGCCGCAGCGCGGTCAGCACGTCGTCCAGGGGGGTGGACGCCCGCACCCGGGCGATCGGCCGCATCGCCGTCACCGGGAACGGCTCGTCGCGGGGGTGTGACATCGAGGGCGTCCTTCACATGGAGGTAGCCCAGGATCCGCTGCTCGCTGTCCATCACCGGGAAACGTGAGAACCCGGTCTCGGACGAGAGCCGCTCCAGCTCCTCGGGGGGCGTACCGACCCTCGTGTACATCACCCGATCCACCGGGAGCACCACATCGCGCACGGGCCGGCGGCCCAGCTCCAGCGCGTGGTGCAGCCGCTCCGCCGCCCGGTCGTCGACCAGTCCGGCATCCCCGGCGTCCTTCACCAGACGGGCCAGCTCGTCGTCCGAGAAGGTGGCGGAGACCTCGTCCTTCGTCTCCACCCGCAGCAGCTTCAGCAGAGCGTTGGCGAAGGCGTTGATCGCGAAGATCACCGGACGCAGTGTCCGGGCCAGCGCCACCAGCGGCGGACCCAGCAGCAGCGCGGTCCGCACCGGCTCGGCGAGCGCGATGTTCTTCGGCACCATCTCGCCCAGCAGCATGTGCAGATACGTCGCCACGGACAGCGCGATCACGAACGAGACCGGATGGACCAGCCCGTGCGGCATGCCCACGGCGTCGAAGACCGGCTCCAGCAGATGCGCGATGGCCGGCTCCGCGACGATACCGAGGACCAGGGTGCAGAGCGTGATGCCCAGCTGCGCGGCGGCCAGCAGCGCGGAGACGTGTTCGAGTCCCCAGATGACGCTGCGCGCGCGCCGGTTCCCGTCCTCCGCCTGCGGCTCGATCTGACTGCGCCGTACGGAGATGAGCGCGAACTCCGCGCCGACGAAGAAGGCGTTCACGACCAGGGTCATCAGACCGATGAAGAGCTGTACGGCGGTCATCGGCCGTCCTCCGGCGAATCGTCGGAGCCGGGCAGCGGCGCGTGCAGCAGTGCCCGCGCGGCGCGGCGCCCGGAGGCGTCCACCACGTCGAGCCGCCAGCCGGCGAACTCGACCACGTCACCGACGACGGGGATCCGGCCCACTTCCGAGGCGATCAGCCCGGCAAGGGTCTCGTACGGTCCGTCCGGCACGCGCAGTCCGATCCTCTCCAGCTGGTCGGTCCTGGCCGCGCCGTCGGCCGACCACAGGGTGCGTCCGTCGGCGTCCTCACCGGCGGGCGCGAGATCCGGTGTCTCGTGCGGGTCGTGCTCGTCGCGCACCTCGCCGACGACCTCCTCGACGATGTCCTCCAGCGTCACCACACCGGCCGTGCCGCCGTACTCGTCGATGACGACCGCCATGGCGAGCTTGCCGGAGAGCCGGTCCAGCAACCGGTCCACGGTCAGCGTCTCCGGTACGAGCAGAGGCTCGCGCAGCATGTCACCGATCCGTTTACGGGGCCGCTGCTCGGCGGGGATCGCCAGCACGTCCTTGATGTGGGCGACGCCGACGACGGTGTCGAGGCTGCCCCGGTACACGGGGAACCGGGACAGGCCGGTGGCCCGGGTGGCGTTGGCGACGTCCTCGGCGGTGGCCCGCACCTCCAGTGCGGTGACCTGGACCCGTGGGGTCATCACGTTCTCCGCGGTCAGCTCCGCGAGGTTCAGGGTGCGGACGAAGAGCTCGGCGGTGTCCGCCTCCAGGGCGCCGGCCTTGGCCGAGTGCCGGGCCAGGGCCACCAGCTCCTGAGGGCTGCGGGCCGTCGCCAGCTCCTCGGCTGGTTCGAGCCCGAAGCGGCGCACGATCCGGTTGGCCGTGTTGTTGAGGTGGCTGATGAAGGGCCGGAACAGGGCGGTGAAGACCCGCTGCGGGGTGGCCACGGTCTTCGCGACCGCCAGCGGCGAGGAGATCGCCCAGTTCTTCGGCACGAGTTCGCCGACGACCATCAGGAACACGGTGGACAGGGCTGTACCGATCACGAGCGCCAAGGACGACGACACGCCGGGGGACAGCCCGACGCCTTCGATCGGTCCCCGGATCAGTTTCGCGATCGAGGATTCGGAGAGCATGCCGACCACCAGATTGGTGACGGTGATGCCCAGCTGGGCCCCGGAGAGCTGGAAGGTGAGGCTGCGAGCCGCCTTCATGGCGCTCGAAGCGCCACGTTCACCCTGCTCGACGGCCCGTTCGAGCTGTCCCCGTTCGACGGTGGTCAGGGAGAACTCCGCCGCGACGAAGGCGCCGCAGGCAAGGGAGAGCAGTACCGCCACGAGCAGCAGGAGTACTTCGGTCATCGGTTCACCTCCGTCCCATGATCGGGCAGGGACAGGAGGATCGCTCGGTATCGGCGATGTCGGCTACTGGGAGGCTCGCCCATGGATGGACGCTCACACCTTTCGTAAGGATCGGCAGGGGGACACCCATGGTAAAGGATCAGCAAAGTCGCTGGCTGCCCCGCGCCGTCTCACCCTCGAAGCGGCTTCACCCAGCGCCGCCAGTGGTCCTCACGCCGGTAGCCGCCCGCGTCCCAGGTGTGGTGCGCTCGCTCGTTGGCCTCCAGAACCATGGCATCGACGCGGCGCCCGCCCAGCTCCGCGAACCGCTGCTCCGCCGCGGCCATCAGGGCGGTGGCGATGCCCTGCCGGCGGCAGTCCGGGGCGACGGCCAGCCGGTAGGCGGAGCACCGCCACCCGTCGAAACCGGCGATGACGGTACCGACCAGCACCCCGTCACGCTCCGCGAGGAGCAGGGCTTCGGGGTCCCGCGCGACGAGCCGTCCCACCCCGTCGCGGTCGTCGGAGATGCTCGTGCCTTCTGCCGCCGTACGCCAGAACCGCAGGACGGGGTCGATGTCGGCGGGGGCGGCGCACCGGACGTGGAGATCACTCATCCGGTGAGCCAAGCAGAGTGCCGCTCCGTGCCGCCAGCCAATACCGGCCCCGCCACATGCCACGGGCGGGCAGCCGCACCGGCCTCGGCGCAGCCGCACCGGCCTCAGCGCAGATGGACCGGCAGTGACTCGATGCCGTAGACGATCGACAGCTTGCGGAAGGCGACATCCTGCGGCGGCACGGCGAGCCGCATCCCGGGAAACCGCCGGGCCAGCGCCGGGTAGGCCGACCGCAGCTCCATCCGGGCCAGCTCGGCGCCGATGCAGCGGTGGATGCCGTGACCGAAGGCGAGATGCCCCGACGTAGTGGCGCGGTCCGGGTCGAAGCGGCCGTCGTCCTTCACGTAGGACTCGTCCCGGTTGGCGCCGCTCAGGGAGCAGAGGACCATGTCCCCGCGCGGAATCACGACCCCGGCTATCTCGATGTCCTGGCGGGCGAACCGGGGGAACGCCATCTGCACGGCGGAGAGGTAGCGCAGCACCTCCTCGACGAACGGCACGGTCGTGGTGGTGTCCGTACGCAGCCGGGTGAGCACGTCCTCGTTCCGCAGCAGGACGAGCGAGCCGAGCGCGATCGTGCTGGCCGTCGTCTCGAACCCGCCGGTGAGTACGCCGTCGGCGAGGCCCGCGAGTTCCTCGTCGTCGACGCTGTCGCCGTGCTCCCGCACGATCATGCCGAGCAGACCGTCGCCCGGCTTCGCGCGCTGCGCCCTGACGACCCCCCTGAAGTAGTCCAGTGAGGCGGACATGGCACCGAAGGGTGCGGTCGTCCCGCCGAAGAGGTCGAAACGGTCCATGGCCAGTCGCTGGAAGTCGTTGCGGTCCTCGTACGGCACTCCGAGCAGTTCGCAGATCGTGAGCGAGGGGATGGGCAGCGCGAACTCGTGCACCAGGTCCACCGGGCCCCGCGCGGCCTCCATCGCGGTCAGGCGCTCCTCGACGATGGCATCGATCCTCGGAGCCAGCCGGCGGAGCCGGCGCATCGTGAACTCAGGGGTGAGGATGCGGCGCAGCCGGGTGTGCACGGGCGGATCACTGAACCCCAGTCCGCCGGGACTCTGCTCGGCGGCTATTCCGGCGTTCGTGGCGAGGTGGGCGAAGTCCGTGCTGAATCCCTCGGCGGAGCCGAGTACGGCCTTCGACTCCTCGTATCCGGTGACCACCCAGGCGTCCATGCCGAACGGCAGCGAGACCTTGGACACCGGTGCGGCGGCCCGCGCCGTGGCCAGTTGCCGGACCGGGTCCAGACCGTCCCTGCGCAGCAGCATCAGGAGGTCCTCGGGCAGCAGCCTGATCGTGGAGGACCCGATTCCGTGCTTCTGAATCCTGGCCAGGTAGCTGCGGCCGAACCTGGCGGTGATACGAGAACGGAACGTCGTACTCAACGTGGGCTCCATGAGTAGTCGCGGGATCTGGGCGGCCGGCACGCGATTCGACGCCTGGGCGTGGCCGATCGCACCGGCGTCGCCTGCCTGACCTGGAATTATGACTACTTGTTCGAACGAGAGGGTGATCGGGTGGGGTATCCGTCGGTTATCTTCCGACCGTAGGCGCGCCGGAGCGCCTACGCCTGTGCCCCGCCCGGTGCATCTGCGCAGGCTTCCGGGACGGGCCCGGCGGCCTGCGCAGACACACCGGGCAACCGGGATACGGCATGCTCCGCGCAGGGCACGGTCCGGCGTCGGTCCACGAGCGTTCGTGCCGGTTCCTCTTGCCGATGCTAGCGATCCCGCGCTAGCGTGATGGGGTGCCCAAGACTCAGTTGAACGTACGAGTGGACGAGGCCACCGCCGAGGCCGCGCGGCAGCGCGCGCTCCAGAGGGGGATGAGTGTGAACCGCTACATAGAGGAGCTCGTCAAACAGGATGCGGGCGAGGTCGGACACACCTTCGTCGAAGCAGCCGCCGACTTCATGAAGCAGTACGAATCGGTGTTCGCCGAGGAGTTCGGCCCGGAGCGCAAAGGCAACCGTTGAATCTCCGGATCCATCTTTCCTGGCTGCTCATGGTCGCGGAGCACAAGACGCCCGGCGACCCGCAGGTCACCGACTGGGGTGCGCTCGTCGCCGCCGTCGCCCGCCACGAGGCGGAGATCTTCGGTAGCCCCGTTTACAGCGACCCGCACTCCAGAGCCGCGTCGCTGCTCCAGTTGCTGCTGCATGTGCCCGCGCTGGAACGGTCCAACGCGATGTTCGCCTCCGCCGTGGCCTACGCCTATCTGGTGGCGTCGGGCCTGAAGGTCATCACCTCGCCGGAGCAGGTGCGCGATCTGGCGCTGCTGGTCAAGGAGGGCAAGGCGGACGTCCGTGCGATCGCCGACGAACTGCGCCAGTGGAGCCTGTGAGTAATCGACCGCCCCCTGACGGCACGTAGGGCCGGGTTCCCGGAGCCGTGCGCCCTGGCCCGGTAGGTGCCCCGCGCGGTCAGCCGTCCGTGGACCGCACTGGTTCCTCCGCCGCGGGCCGTCGAGCCACCCCGACCACGCAGGCCGAGGTGGGGAGCCGGACACCGCTCCCGGGAATCCGGATGTCCCGGTGCGTCTCCACCACGAATCCGGCCGCCTCGATCGCGGCCAGAGCGTCGCGCGAGGTGTGGCAACCGCCGGTGAGCAGCGGCCACACGGTCCGGTCCAGGACCCGCTGGGTGGCGGCCATGCCCCTGCTGTCGGCCCGCACGTGTTCGAAGAAGCGCAGCTCACCGCCCGGTCGCAGGACCCGCCTGATCTCGGCGAGCGACCGCCGCACATCCCGCACGGTGCACAGCACCAGCGAGACGACGGCGGCGTCGACACCCCGTCCCGCACCGGCAGCGCCTCCGCCGTGCCCGGCATGACATCCACCGGAACTCCGGCCCCGAGCGCGGATCGTACCGCCAGCTGCCGCAGTGTGCGCTCCGGTTCGATCGCCACCACTTCGCGGACCGCGGGCGGGTAGTGGGCGAAGTTGAGACCGTTGCCCGCCCCGATCTCGATGACCTGCCCGGAGAGACCGGACAGCAGCTCCGCGCGCACCGGCGCTATGCCCGCGCTCGTCTCCGCGGCCACGCTCACCCGGGCGTAGTAGCGGGCGAAGACGGGATGGTGCACCGCGTCCCGGGGCGTCCTCGCGCTCCGCAACCGCATGACGGACTCCTCGCAGTGACGGACGCCCTCGGTACGACGGGCCTCCCCAGCCGGCCCCCTACCCCGATTCTGCACCGGACCGCGCGGTCCGTCCCGCGCGGCGCGTCCCGCGCGCCCGCGGCCGTCAGCCCGGCGGACGGGCCCCGCCCAGTTCGGCGGCCAGCCACCTGCCGGCCCGCGCACGGAATTCCGCGGGCGTCAGCGACCCCGCACCCGCCGGGATCACGCCGAGCAGCGGTGCCCCCGCGGCCACCGGGAGATCCGTGAGATTGCAGCGTTCCGCCAGGTCCGGCTCTGCGGGCATGCTGCCGACCACCACCCCGAGGCAGTCGAGCCCACGGGCGTGCAGCGCCTCCGAGGTCAGCGCCGTGGAGTTGAGCGTGCCGAGTCCGGCCGGCGCCACCACCAGGACCGGCGCGGAGAGCAGCCGCGCCGCGTCCGCCAGGGTGGTCCCTTCGTCGTCGAACCGTACGAGCAGCCCGCCCGCGCCCTCGACCAGGACGAGATCGTGCTCGGCGGCCAGCTTTTCGGCAGCCTCGGCCACCTGGTACGGGCGTACCGGCGGG
>CBRG010000288.1 GCA_000470535.1 Streptomyces sp. AW19M42 | reverse complement strand
CCGCGACCTTCGTCTCCCGTCCGGACACTCTCGTTCCGCCGGTCCTGGTCCATCGGCCGATGCCCGCTGCCGGGTGCACGGCCCAGCATCGGAACCATGGCCTCCGCACGCGCACACCATCACCGCATCCGCTCCGCGCTCGGCCTTGGCCGATGGCCTCCGCCCTGCGCAGCCGGCACATCGCCGCCGCCGACAGCACCAGCGCGCCCGTCGCGGACACCGCGTTGCCGAGGAGGCCGGTGGCGCGGGACACGTCCGGGTACCGCACCTGCTCGAAGCCCAAGGTGAGCAGCGCTCCCCCGGCGAGCCCGAGCCGGTGCGCCCCCTCGGACCCCACCTGGGCCAGGAAGACGGTCACGGCTCCGGGGCACGATCCCGCCCTCCTTCCCCTTGTCTGATGCCGCGTCAGGTAAGACGATGGCCCCGCGCGCCGTTACGTGACGATGCGTCAGATCTGGTCCAGGGGAAGGAGGCCGGACGGTGCCGATATCGCCCGCCGGGCCGCTGTCGTACGGGATGCAGCTCCCGATCCAGTCGCAGAGCGCTATCTACGCAGAACCGTGGGAGGCCGGGGCCGCCCCGGCCGACCTCGCCGAGATCGCCCGCACCGCCGACCGCACCGGGTTCGCGTACCTCGCGAGCTGTGACCACGTCGCCGTCCCGCGCCGGCTCGCGGAGGGGATGAGCACGGTCTGGTACGACCCGGTGGCCACGCTCGGGTTCCTCGCCGGGGTCACCGAGCGCGTGCTGCTGATGAGCCATGTCGCGGTCGTCGGGCTGCGGCATCCGCTGGCGACCGCCAAGCAGTACGCGACCCTCGACCACCTCAGCGGCGGCCGGCTGATCCTCGGGGTCGGGGCCGGGCACGTGCGCGAGGAGTTCGAGGCGCTCGGGGCGGACTTCGACGGGCGCGGCGGCGTGCTCGACGAGACCGTCGACGCGCTGAAGGCCGCGCTCGGGCCCGAGGAGTACCCGGAGTTCGCGGGGGAGCGGTTCTCCTTCAGCGGGCTCGGCCAGCTGCCCAGGCCCGCCCAGGAGCGGGTGCCGATCTGGGTGGGCGGGTCCTCGCCCGCCGCGGTGCGCAGGGCGGCGGTTCGGGGGGACGGCTGGCTGCCGCAGGGCGATACGCGCGAGGAGCTCCCGGAGCAGATCGCCCGGCTGCACGCGCTGCGGGAGGGCGCGGGGGTGGCGGAGCCGATCGTTGTCGGGGCCATCACGGAGCCCCTGTACGTGGGCGAGCCGGACTGGTCCGTGGGGCGGCGCACCCTCAGCGGGAAGCCGGAGGCACTGGCGGAGTCGCTGCGGGAGTACGCGGCGATGGGCGTGCACCAGATACAGGTGCGGTTCCGCAGTCGCAGCAGAGCCGAACTGACCGATCAGATGGCGGCGTTCGCCGCCGATGTCGCACCTCACCTCGACAGGTAGGAGTCAGGTCATGGGGAAGCTGGACGGGCGGACCGTGCTGATCAGCGGCGCGGCACGCGGACAGGGCGAGCAGGAGGCGCGGCTCTTCGCCGCGGAGGGTGCCCGGGTGGTGGTCGCGGATGTGCTCGACGAGCAGGGCGAGGCGCTCGCGAAGGAGCTGGGGGAGGAGACCGCGCTCTTCGTCCACCTGGACGTGAGCCGGGAGGCGGACTGGCAGGCGGCGGTCGCGGCGGCGAAGGACGCCTTCGGGCGGATCGACGGGCTGGTCAACAACGGGGAATCCTGCGGTTCAACGAGCTGGTGACCACACCGCTGGAGGAGTTCCAGCAGATCGTGCAGGTCAACCAGGTGGGGGCCTTCCTGGGGATCAAGACGGTCGCGCCCGAGATCGTGGCGGCGGGCGGCGGGACCATCGTCAACACCTCCTCGTACACCGGGCTCACCGGCATGGCGTTCGTCGGCGCGTACGCCGCGACCAAGCACGCCGTGCTGGGCCTGACCAAGGTGGCGGCGGTGGAGCTGGCGGCGAAGGGGGTCAGGGTCAACGCCGTTTGCCCCGGGGCCGTGGACACCGCGATGTCCAATCCGGCGGTGCTGGACCCCAGCGCCGACCAGGAGGAGTCGAAGGAGGCCGTGGACGCGCTCTACCGCAAGCTCGTCCCGCTCGGCCGGATCGGCCGGCCGGAGGAGGTGGCCGCCCTGGCCCTGTTCCTGACGTCGGACGACTCCTCCTACATCACCGGGCAGCCGTTCGTCATCGACGGCGGGTGGCTGGCCGGGGTCAGCCTCTTCTGACCGCTGCCACCCCGCATGCCTGACGAAGCATCAGGTATTGACGGGTCAGGGTGTCGGTGGAACAGTCGGACGCATCAGAATCTGACGGAGTGTCAGAAACGATTGAGGACGGTGAACCCCCTTGGAATTCGGGCTCTTTGTACAGGGGTATGTGCCCGCCGCGCGGGCCAAGGCGGACCCCGGGGCAGAGCACAAGGCGCTGATCGAGGAGACCGAGTACGTCATCCAGGCGGACAAGTCCGGCTTCAAGTACGCCTGGGCCTCCGAGCACCACTTCCTGGAGGAGTACTCGCACATCTCGGCCAACGACGTGTACCTGGGCTACCTCGCCCACGCCACGGACCGCATCCACCTCGGATCCGGCATCTTCAACCCGCTCGCCCCGGTCAACCACCCGGTGAAGGTGGCAGAGAAGGTCGCCATGATGGACCACCTCTCCGAGGGGCGCTTCGAATTCGGCTCCGGGCGCGGGGCGGGCAGCCACGAGATCCTCGGGTTCATGCCGGGCATCACCGACATGAACCACACCAAGGACCTCTGGGAGGAGACCATCGCGGAGTTCCCCAAGATGTGGCTCCAGGACGAGTACGTCGGCTTCCAGGGCAAGAGCTGGTCGCTGCCGCCGCGCAAGATCCTGCCCAAGCCGTACGGGAAGTCGCACCCGGCGATGTGGTACGCGGCCGGCTCGCCGTCCTCGTACGCCATGGCGGGCAGGAAGGGGCTCGGCGTGCTGGGCTTCAGCGTGCAGAAGGTCTCCGACATGGAGTGGGTCGTCGAGTCCTACAAGACTGCCGTCAAGGACGCGGAGCCGATCGGTGACTTCGTCAACGACAACGTGATGGTCACCTCGACGGCGATCTGCGCCGAGACCCACGAGAAGGCCGTCGAGATCGCGGTGGGCGGTGGACTGAACTACCTCCAGTCGCTGCTGTTCCGCTACCACGACACGTTCCCGCGCCCGGAGGGCATCCCGGAGTGGCCTGAGCTGCTGCCGGAGTACTCGGAGGAGATCATCGAACTCCTCATCGCCGAGGAGCTGATGATCTGCGGCGATCCGGACGAGGTGCTGGCGCAGTGCCGGCGGTGGGAGCGGGCTGGTGCGGACCAGCTGAGCTTCGGGCTGCCGATCGGGATCAGTCCGCAGGACACGATGAACTCGATCAAGCTGATCGGTGAGCACGTGATCCCGAAGATCGACACGGACCCGGTCCACCGGACGACGCGGTTCCGCGACGCGGCGTGAAGCCCGGCCTCACCGGCGTTCGAGGCGCGGGGGCCCGGGGGCAGCGCCCCGGCCCCCGCGCCTCGAACGCCGGTGAGGCCTGAGTGACGGGCGGCGTCTTCCCGGACCGCCGCTCCGCCGGCCGGGGTGCGTACCGCGGCCGTACGCACCCCGGCACACATCCAGTTCTGTCCACACGGAAGGGACCCCTCATGCTCGACCACCTCATCCGCGGAGCGACCGTCGTGGACGGCACCGGCGGGCCCTCCTACCTAGCGGACATCGGCATCCGCGACGGCCGTATCGCCGTCATCGCGGAACCCGGTACGGCCCCCGGGCCCGCCGCGACCACGGAGGACGCCACCGGCCTCGTCCTCGCGCCCGGCTTCGTCGACCCGCACACCCACTACGACGCCCAGCTCTTCTGGGACCCGTACGCGACCCCGTCGATGAACCACGGCGTGACCACCGTCGCCGGGGGCAACTGCGGATTCACCCTCGCCCCGCTCCACCCGGACCGGCCCGAGGACGCCGACTACACCCGGCGCATGATGTCGCGGGTCGAGGGCATGGCGCTCAAGGCCCTGGAGGAGGGCGTGGACTGGACCTGGTCCAGCTTCCGCGAGTACCTCGACGCGCTCGACGGGCGGATCGCCGTCAACGCCGGGTTCATGGTCGGGCACTGCGCGCTGCGCCGGCACGTCATGGGTGCGGACGCGGTCGGCGGACAGCCCACGCCCGCCCAACTGGACGCCATGCTGGCCCTGTTCCACGACGCGATGGACGCCGGGGCGTGGGGCCTGTCCACCACCCAGTCCTCCACCCACGCCGACGGCGACGGGCAGCCGGTCGCCTCCCGGCACGCGCTGCCCGAGGAACTCCTCGCGCTCTCCCGGGCGGTCGGTGAGCACGAGGGCACCCAGATCGAGGCGATCGTGGCCGGCTGCCTCGACCAGTTCTCCGACGAGGAGATCGAGCTGTTCGTCGACATGACGGCGGCCGCCGGACGCCCGCTCAACTGGAACGTCCTGACCATCGACGCGGCCGTCCCCGAACGCGTACCGCGCCAGCTGGTCCCCAGCGAACGCGCCCGCCGCGCGGGCGGCCGGATCGTGGCGCTCACGATGCCGATCCTGACCCCGATGAACATGTCGCTCGGCACGTTCTGCGCCCTCAACCTGATCCCCGGCTGGGGCGACATCCTGTCCCTGCCCGTCCCCGAGCGCATCGAGCGGCTGCGCGACGCGGACACCCGCACCGAGATGCTGCGCCGCGCCAACAGCAAGGAGGCCGGTGTCTTCCGCCGCCTCGCGAACTTCGGCCGGTACGTCATCGGGGACACCTACAGCGCGGCCAACGAGGGCCTCAGCGGCCGGGTCGTCAACGACATCGCCGCCGAACGCGGCCAGGACCCCTTCCAGTGCCTCGTCGAGATCTGCGCGGCCGACCAACTGCGCACGGTCCTGTGGCCGATGCCCACCGACAACGACCCCGACTCCTGGGCGCTGCGGCAGCGGACCTGGGAGCACGACGACGTCATGCTCGGCGGCTCCGACGCGGGCGCCCACCTGGACCGGATGTGCGGAGCCCCGTACACCACCCGGTTCATCGGGGACTGCCTGCGCGGCCGCAGGCTCGTCCCCCTCGAAGCGGCCGTCAAGATGCTCACCGACGACCCCGCGCGCCTCTTCGGCCTGCGCGACCGGGGCCGGATCGCGCAGGGCTACCACGCCGACCTCGTGCTCTTCGACCCCGAACGCATCGACGCCGGCCCCGCCACCCTCGTCCACGACCTGCCGGGCGACAGCCCCCGGCTCGACTCCAAGGCCCTCGGCATCGTGTCGGTCCGCGTCAACGGGGTGGAGACCCTGCGCGACGACAAGGTGACCGGCGCGGTCCCCGGCACGGTGCTGCGCTCCGGACGCGACACCCGGACGGTGAGCACGCAGTGACCACGACTCCCCAGCGCCTCTTCATCGGCGGCGAGTGGACCGAGCCCGCGAGCGGCCACTACGAGGTGGTCAACCCGGCCACCGAGGACGTCGTCGGCCTCGCCCCTGAGGCGAGCCGGGCGCAGGTGTACGAGGCCGCCGCGGCGGCCCGCGAGGCCTTCACGAGCTGGTCCCGCACCCGCCCCGAGGAACGCGCGGCCGTCCTCGACCGCGCCGCCGACCTGATGCAGCGCGACTTCACGGCCAACGCCGCGCTCGCCCAGGCGGAGAGCGGCGCCACCACCGGCACGGCGCGCGGGATGCAGGTGGCGGTCGGCGCCGCCCGGTTCCGGCGGTACGCGAAGGGCGCCCTGGAGCCGGTGGAGGAGGCGGTCCCGCCGCAGATCAACGAGGCCGGGCCGATGGGCCGGGCCGGGATCTTCGGGGCGCTCGCGGTCCGCCAGCCGGTGGGCGTCGTCACCTGCATCACCTCGTACAACAACCCCTGGGCCAACCCGGCCGGCAAGATCGCCCCGGCGCTCGCGATGGGCAACACGGTCGTCGTGAAACCCGCGCCGCAGGACCCGCTCTCCGTCTACCGGATGGCGCAGGCACTCGCGGAGGCCGGTGTGCCGCCGGGCGTCGTCAACGTGATCAGCGGCTCGGGGGCCGAAGCGGGCGAGGCCGCCGTGGACTCGCCCGACGTCGACATGGTCAGCTTCACCGGCTCCACCTCGGTCGGGCAGCGCATCGCGGAGGTCTGCGGCCGGTCCATGAAACGGCAGCTGATGGAGCTGGGCGGGAAGGGCGCCGCCGTGGTGCTCGACGACGCCGACCTCGACTCGGCGGTGGCGGGCATCGGCACCACGTTCTCGTTCTACAGCGGTCAGATCTGTACGGCTCCGACCCGCGTCCTGGTCCAGCGGGCGGTCCACGACGCGCTGATCGAGAAGCTCACCGCGTATGCGGGGTACCTGACGGTCGGGGATCCGACGGCGAAGGGCACGGTCGTCGGCCCGGTCATCTCCGCCGCCCACCGGGACCGCGTCGAGTCGTACGTCGATCTGGGCCGCAAGGAGGGCGCCCGGATCGTCACGGGCGGCGACCGCCCGGACCCCACCGGCAGCGGCTTCTACGTGGCGCCGACGCTGCTGGCCGACTGCACGCCCGGCATGCGGGTCGTGCGGGAGGAGATCTTCGGCCCGGTCGTGGTGGTCGTCCCCTTCGACGACGAGGAGGAGGGCATCGCGCTGGCCAACGACAGCGACTACGGGCTGATCGACTACGTCTGGTCCGGCGATGTGGCCCGCGCCTTCCGCGTCGCCCGCAGGCTGCGGGCCGGCGGGGTCGGCGTGAACACCATCGGCCGGAACATGGAGGCCCCCTTCGGCGGGTTCAAGCGCAGCGGGGTGGGACGCGACGTCGGCTCGTACGCCCTGCACGCGTACAGCGAACTCCAGGCGATCGTCTGGCCGGGCTGAGGCGGGGCGGCCGGAACGCCCGGATCATGCTGCTCACCCTGTCGGTCGACCGCACCGGATCGGGCCTGTGGGCCGCGTCCTCGGTTCTGCACCTCACCTTCGTGACGCATCTCAGCGCTTAGCGGATCGGGGTCCTGCTGGGAGCGGCCGGAGTGGCGGGCATCGCCGGTTCGCCGCTGGCCGGACGGCTGGCCGGGCGCTTCCCGCTGCGTCCGCTGCTGATCGGCTGTCATCCGCTGCGGCTGGTGACCCTGACCCTGGTGCTGCTGTGTCCGGGGTTCGAGGCGCTGCTGCCCGTCGTCGCCGCGACCTACCGGGGGGACAGGGCGGCCAAGACGCTGGAGATGCTGTCCGCCACCCGCGCGGCGGACGAACGGCGCTCCGCGTACCAGGCGTTGTCGCGCAGCGCGGCCAACGCGGGGTACGCGGTCGGCGCCGGGATCGCGGCCGTCGGACTGGCCGTGGGCACCACGGACGCCTACCGGGCACTGCCCCTCGGCAACGCGCTGTCCTTCGTCGTGGCGGCGGTGCTGGTGTGGCGCACCCGCGAGCTGCGGGAGGCGACGGTCGAGGTGGCGCGGCCAACGGCGGCGCCCGGGGCCGCCGTCGGTGTCCGCCGCCGGGCGTACCCCCGGCCGGCCGAAGAGCCCCTGGCGGGACCGCGGCTACCTCGGGTTCGTCCTGCTCGACATCCCGATGAACCTCGACGACTCCGTCCTCGGCGTCGGGCTGCCGCTGTGGCTGGTCAACCGGGCCTCCGCGCCGCACGTCCTCGTGCCGGCCTTCCTGGTCGTCAACGCGGCCGGTGTCCGAGGAGTGCAGCGGCGGTGCCCCGGGGGCCCCTTGGCCGGCCGGGCGCGACGCGGTATCAATGGCAGGGACCGACGGCTGGAGGCACCGTGCCCGAGTACGAGAAGGAACGCCGCACGCGCCCCCGGGCGCAGGACCTCGAGTCGGCCCGCCCGCCGGGGCCGGGCGCGGCGCCGGGATCCCCGGCGGAGCTGGCGGTGCTCCAGCGGACGGTGGGCAACGCGGCCGTCGCACGGATGCTCGCGGACCGGGAACGGGACCGCGACCTGGACCTGGGCCGGGACCGGGAGCAGCCCGTGCAGCGGTCTGCGGTGCGTGAAGTGCTGGGCAGGGCGGGCCGCCCGCTCGAACAGCCGGTGCGCGAGGACATGGAGGCCAGGTTCGGCACGGACTTCTCCGATGTCCGGCTGCACACGGACGCCACCGCACAGCGCTCCGCCGCCGAGATCGGCGCCCGCGCGTACACGTCCGGCAACCACATCGTCCTGGGCGGCGCGACGACCGACGAGCACACCCTCGCCCACGAACTGACCCACGTGGTCCAGCAGCGTTCGGGCCCGGTGGCGGGCACGGACGACGGGACCGGGCTGAAGGTCTCGGACCCCTCCGACCGCTTCGAGCGGGCCGCGGAGGCCAACGCGCACCGCGTCATGGCCGCACCGCACGCGCACGAGGCCGCTGGGGCCGGGGTGCAGCGCAGCAGCGCGACAGCGCATGACCACGCCGCCGTGCAGCGGGCCCCGGCCGCCGGCGGG
>CBRG010000287.1 GCA_000470535.1 Streptomyces sp. AW19M42 | reverse complement strand
CCGGCTGCGGATGCCCGCCGGGCATCCGCAGCCGGTTGCTTTCCGGACAGCTGCGACGACACCGCAGCAATGACGTAATTGATCTCCCCACCAGCACAGAGGCGCTCTAGGCTCATGCACACCGCCCGGTCGCGCAGTGCGGGTACGGGCAGAACCGCGCACGCACCGGACAAGCAGCGGTACTTGAGCGCCGCTCCCGGAAGGGAGCGCCGCCGGGCAAGGAGGGCCGCATGACCGTACGGCGAGTAATGGGCATCGAGACCGAGTACGGGATCTCCGTGCCCGGCCATCCCAACGCCAATGCCATGCTCACCTCGTCCCAGATCGTCAACGCCTACGCGGCGGCGATGCACCGGGCGCGCCGCGCCCGCTGGGACTTCGAGGAGGAGAACCCGCTGCGAGACGCGCGAGGCTTCGACCTCGCCCGCGAGACCGCCGACTCCAGTCAGCTCACGGACGAGGACATCGGCCTGGCCAATGTCATCCTCACCAACGGGGCACGGCTCTACGTCGACCACGCACACCCCGAGTACAGCTCCCCGGAGATCACCAACCCCAGGGACGCCGTCCTCTGGGACAAGGCCGGCGAGCGCATCATGGCCGAGGCCGCCGAACGCGCGGCCCAGCTGCCCGGCGCCCTGCCGATCCATCTCTACAAGAACAACACCGACAACAAGGGCGCCTCGTACGGCACGCACGAGAACTACCTGATGAAGCGGGAGACCCCGTTCTCGGACATCGTGCGCCACCTGACCCCGTTCTTCGTCTCGCGCCAGGTCGTCACCGGAGCGGGCCGGGTCGGAATCGGCCAGGACGGCCACGAGCACGGCTTCCAGATCAGCCAGCGCGCCGACTACTTCGAGGTCGAGGTCGGCCTGGAGACCACGCTGAAGCGGCCGATCATCAACACCCGCGACGAGCCCCACTCGGACGCCGAGAAGTACCGCCGGCTGCATGTGATCATCGGCGACGCGAATCTCTCGGAGATCTCCACCTATCTCAAGCTGGGCACCACCTCGCTGGTCCTCTCCATGATCGAGGACGGCTTCATCAACGTCGACCTGGCCGTCGACCAGCCGGTGCGCACGCTGCACCAGGTGTCCCACGACCCCGATCTCCAGCAGCTGGTCACTCTGCGCAGCGGCCGGACACTCACAGCGGTACAGCTCCAGATGGAGTACTTCGAGCTCGGCCGCAAATACGTCGAGGAGCGGTACGGGGCGGACGCCGACGAGCAGACCAAGGACATCCTGATCCGCTGGGAGGACACGCTCAACCGGCTGGAGAACGATCCGATGAGCCTGTCCCGCGAGCTGGACTGGATCGCCAAGCGGGAGCTCATGGAGGGCTACCGCCGCCGCGACAGCCTCGACTGGGACGCGCCCCGCCTGCACCTGGTGGACCTCCAGTACGCGGACGTACGGCCCGACAAGGGCCTGTACAACCGTCTGGCGGCCCGCGGCAGGATGAACCGCCTGCTGGACGAGAACGAGGTCGAGCAGGCCCGTACGGCGCCGCCGGAGGACACCAGGGCGTATTTCCGCGGCCGCTGCCTTGAGCAGTACGCGGACGACGTCGCGGCGGCCTCCTGGGACTCGGTCATCTTCGATCTCCCGGGCCACGACTCCCTGCAGCGGGTGCCCACCATGGAACCTCTCCGGGGCACCCGTGAGCACGTCAAGGACCTCCTGGACCGCTGTCGTACCGCGGAAGAGCTGGTCCGGGTGCTCGCGGGCGGCTGAAAGGGCCGTCGGCTGGGAATCATTCCGATGACCTCCGGACGTTGAGACAAGTACCGGGCCAATGTCGGACCCCGTAGGTAGGGTCTGATCAAGTGCTTCGAACCGAGCGGGGTGAGCTAAATGGCGACCAAGGACACCGGCGGCGGACAGCAGAAGGCGACGCGCTCCACCGAGGGGACCGAGGAGCAGGCGCAGGACGCGCAGGCCTCCGAGGATCTCCAGGAGCGACAGGAGAAGCTGAGCGACGACGTCGACGACGTTCTGGACGAGATCGACGACGTCCTCGAAGCCAACGCCGAGGACTTCGTGCGAAGCTTCGTTCAAAAAGGCGGACAGTAGGCGAGATGTCCCGATCGTTCGAGGCGAAGTGGTGCTCCGGCTGTGAGCGGGAGCTGCCACTGACTTCCGTCGCGTCGGACAGGAACCGGCGCGACGGGCTTCAACCTCGATGCCGGGAATGCGTGGCTGCTTACGGCGCCGCGCATTACCGGCGCCGCCGCGAGGTCCAGGGCAAGCCGGTGCGAGAGCGTGTGCACGTTCCGCAGGGGCACAAGCAATGCCAAAAGCGCGGTGAGGTCAAACCACACGGCGACTGGCACGACTCGACCGCCCCGACGGCTTGGCGACGCGCCGCACTGCGTGCAAGTCGGTTCGGGGGCGCGCGGGTCACCTGAAACGCCAGTACGGCATGACCGTGACTCAGCGCGACGGCGTGATCTCCTCGCAGTCGGGCGACTGCACGATCTGTCCGGCCGCACCCGCGGTACAGGTGGATCACTGCCACCAGACGGGTAGGGTCCGAGGCGTACTGTGCTTCAACTGCAATTCGGCCATCGGCAAGTTGGGGGATGATCCTGACACCTTGCGCAGGGCCACCGCTTACCTGGAGGGAAACGCGTGGAAGCCAACACTCGTAGCACCGGGCGTCTACCAGCTGCCTTCCTGACGCCGGGATCGTCCTCCTTCATGGACTTCCTGACCGACCAGTCGCCCGCGATGCTGCCGGGCAACCGGCAGCTGCCGCCCATGAAGGGGGCCATCGAGGCCCCGCACGGGACGACCATCGTCGCGGCTTCGTTCCCCGGCGGCGTGGTGCTGGCCGGGGACCGGCGGGCGACCATGGGCAGCATGATCGCGCAGCGCGACATCCAGAAGGTGTTCCCGGCCGACGAGTACTCGGCGGTGGGTATCGCCGGTACGGCCGGGCTGGCCGTGGAGATGGTCAAGCTCTTCCAGCTGGAGCTGGAGCACTTCGAGAAGGTCGAGGGTGCCCAGCTCTCCCTGGAGGGCAAGGCGAACCGGCTCTCCACGATGATCCGGAGCAATCTGGCGATGGCCATGCAGGGGCTCGCCGTGGTGCCGCTCTTCGCCGGTTACGACGTCGACCGCGAGCGGGGCCGGATCTTCTCGTACGACGTCACCGGCGGCCGTTCCGAGGAGCAGGGCTACGCCTCCACGGGCTCCGGGTCGATCTTCGCCCGCACGTCCATGAAGAAGCTCTACCGCGAGGACCTGACGCAGGAGCAGACGCTCACTCTGGTCGTGCAGGCGTTGTACGACGCTGCGGACGACGACTCGGCGACCGGTGGGCCCGACGTGGCCCGGCGCATCTATCCGATCATCACCGTCATCACCGACGAGGGTTTCCGACAACTGACCGAGACGGAATCCGCCGACATCGCCCGCTCGGTTCTGGAACGAAGGATGGAACAGCCCGACGGCCCGCGCGCCGAGCTGCTCTGACCCCCCGTGCCCAGGCTTCTTCGATGCTCTTGTCACTGACAGAAAGGGACGGATAGCCGGTGTCGACGCCGTTCTATGTCTCACCTCAGCAGGCCATGGCCGACCGGGCGGAATACGCCCGGAAGGGCATCGCCCGTGGTCGCAGCCTGGTTGTGCTGCAGTACACCGACGGCATTGTGTTCGTCGGCGAGAACCCGTCCCGTGCGCTGCACAAGTTCAGCGAGATCTATGACCGGATCGGTTTCGCCGCCGCCGGTAAGTACAACGAGTACGAGAATCTCCGCATCGGCGGAGTGCGCTATGCCGATCTGCGCGGATACACCTATGACCGTGACGATGTGACGGCCCGTGGACTGGCGAATGTCTACGCGCAGACGCTCGGCACCATCTTCTCCAGTGCGGCCGAGAAGCCGTACGAGGTCGAGCTGGTGGTGGCCGAGGTGGGCGCGGCGGCGGACGGTGACCAGATCTACCGGCTGCCGCACGACGGCTCGATCGTGGACGAGCACGGCTCGGTCGCCGTCGGTGGCAACGCGGAGCAGATCAGTACCTTCCTGGACCAGCGACACCGTGACGGGATGTCACTGGCCGAGGCGCTGAAGCTCGCGGTGCAGGCGCTGTCCCGCGATCCCAACGGCAGTGAGCGGGAGATCCCCGCAGACCGGCTGGAGGTCGCGGTCCTGGACCGTACGAGGCCGCAGCAGCGCAAGTTCAAGCGCATCGTCGGCCGACAGCTGGCGCGGCTGCTGGAGGCCGACGGTGCCGGCTCGACGCCGACGGACGCCCCCTCGGACACGGAGGACGGCGACGACACCACCGCGGCGACGGCCACCAGCAGGACGACCGGCAAGTCGACCGGCAAGTCGAACGGCAAGAAGGCCGTTACCGACTCCGGTGACTCCGCGGATTCTGGTTCGGCCGAGGCCGGTTCGAGCGGCTCCGGTTCCACCGATTCCGGTGGTGACGTGGAGTAGTCCGTTCCGCCCTACGGCTCTGCCCCGGTCCGCCTCCCGGCGGGCCGGGGCTCTGTCATGCGGACCGGTCCGAGGGCGGGGGAGCGGACGAGCCGCGGACGACCAGGTGCACCGGCAGGCTGCCGGTCTCTGCCGTACGGCCGTCCAGAGCGGCCAGCAGGGCGCTCATGCCGCGCTCGCCGACCTGTTCGGCGGGCAGCCGCACCGTGGTGAGTTCGGGCTCCACGGCCGTGGCCAGGGCCAGATCGTCGAAGCCGGTCACGGAGAGGTCGTCCGGTACCCGCAGTCCGAGCCGGCGCGCCGCCTTGCAGGCGCCCGCGGCCAGGATGTCGTCGTCGCAGACGACGGCGGTGGGACGGGGGCCGGGGAGGGCCAGTGTGCGTTCCGCGGCCTCGCGGCCGGCCCGCACGTCCAGCGCCGCCCGCACGGTGCGTACGCCGGCGCCGGGCACGCCGCGCAGGGCGTCCCGGACGGCTTCGCCGCGGACCGCGAACGTCCAGGTGTCGACGGCCGAGGCGAGGTGGACGAAGCGGCGGTGGCCGAGGGCGAGCAGATGCTCCGTCACCTGACGCATCCCGTCGGCGACGTCGAGGTTGACCCGGGCCGCCGGACCCGGGGCCGAGGGGTCGCTGTCGAGCATGACCAGCGGCAGGTCGGCCCCGTGCAGGGCGCCCAGCGCGTCGGCGGCCATCGATGAGGCGATCACCCCGTCGAGTGCGGTGCGGGCCGAGGCGAAGGGGTCCCGGGCCGGGCCGGTGCCGTCGGGCGAGGGGTACAGGACGACGCCGAAGCCGTGTTCTGCGGCGACGGCGGCGGCCCCGGTGTACACCCGGGCGAAGAACTCGTTGGTGAGGGCGGGGACGACGAGCAGGGCGGTCCTGGTGCGGCCCAGGCGCAGATTCCGGGCGGCGAGATTCGGCCGGTAGCCGAGCTCGTCAGCGGCCTCCCGCACCCGGTCGGCGGTGGCAGAGGAGACCCGGCCGCGCCATTTGCCGCCGAGGACCAGGGAGACGGTGGCCTGCGAGACGCCGACGGCCCGTGCCACGTCACGGCTGGTGGGCCGGGAGGGGGCGGGTTGTGCTGGGCTGGTCACTCGGGCCTCCGGGCCGGTCGGGGCAGGCGCCGTGAGGTGGACCTGCGGACTGGTCACATGGTACGTATGAACCAGGAAGTTATACGTAAAACCCAGGGTGGCCGGAAGGCGTCCCTGGGAGAGGGGCGGGACATGGCCGCGGGATATCTGGACATCCTCCGGGCGCGGCATGCCGCCCGGCTGCTGACCGGCACCCTCGTGGGGCGCCTGCCGAACGGCACCGCCCCCATCGCGATCGTGCTGTTCACCCGTGCGGAGGGCGGCAGCTACGCCCTCGCGGGCGCGCTCGCCGCCGTGTACGGGCTGGGCACGGCGGTCGGACAGCCGCTGCTGGGCCGCGCCGTGGACCTGTACGGCCAGCCGCGCGTCCAACTGCCCGCCGCCGTCCTGTCCGCCATCGGAATGACCCTGCTAGCCGTGGTGGGTTTCGGGTCGCTGCCGCTCGCCTACGGGGCCGTGGCCCTCGCGGGCGTGGCCACACCTCCCCTGGAGGGCGGCCTGCGGGCCCTGTGGCCGAGCGTCCTCGGAGCTGAGGACCGGGTGCACCGGGCGTACGCCATGGACGCGGTCGCGCAGGAGGTCATGTTCACGGTGGGGCCGCTGCTGGTGACCCTGCTGGTCTCCCTCTGGTCGCCCGCCGCCGCGCTCCTCGTGATCAACGCGATAGGGGTCCTGGGGGCACTGTCCGTCGTCCTGTCCGAGCCGTCCAGGACCTGGCGCTCCGCCCCGCGTGAGGCGCACTGGCTGGGTGCGCTCCGTTCGCCGGGGCTGCTGGCCCTGCTCGGCTCGTTCTTCTTCGTCGGGCTGGCGCTGGGCTCCATCACGGTGGCGGGCGTGGCCTACGCCGACGACCGGGGCCAGGAGTCCGTCTACGGCTGGCTGATGGCCGCTCTGGGGCTCGGTGCGCTGATCGGCGGCGCGGTGTACGGGGCGCGCCAGTGGTCGGGGCCGCCCGAGCGCCGGCTGCGGGTGATCGTGGCGCTGCTGGCCCTCGGCTACCTGCCGCTGATGCTGACCCCGGGAGTGGTGGCGATGACCGTGCTGGCCGGTGTCGCGGGGGTGTTCCTGGCGCCCGCCATCGCCTGCTCGTTCATCGTCGTCGACCGGCACGCCCCTCGGGGCACGGTGACGGAGGCCTTTTCGTGGCTGGTGACGACGTTCGGGGTGGGCGCGGCGGCCGGGACGGCCGTGGCGGGACCGGCCGTGGAGCTGGGCGGGACGGCGTGGAGCTTCGCCGTGGCGGGGGCCGGTGGAGTGGCGGCGCTGCTGGTTCTGCTGGCCACCGGAAGGGTCCTCGCAGCTCCCGGGCGTAGTGCTGTCGCGGTGCGAGGATCGGAAAATGATCGAAACGGTGCCGTCGAACCCGGTTTCAGCTCGGGCCATCAGGCGTAATGTTCAGTCATGGACCGCCGCATTTTCGGGCTGGAGAACGAGTACGGCGTCACGTGCACGTTCAGGGGACAGCGCCGACTGTCTCCTGATGAAGTGGCGCGCTACCTCTTCCGCCGTGTTGTGTCATGGGGCCGCAGCAGCAATGTCTTTCTGCGGAACGGCGCCCGCCTCTACCTCGACGTGGGATCGCATCCGGAATATGCAACCCCCGAATGCGACAACCTGACCGAACTGGTCACTCACGACAAGGCCGGCGAGCGCATTCTCGAAGGCCTGCTTGTCGACGCCGAACGCCGTCTGCACGAGGAGGGAATCGCGGGCGACGTCTATCTCTTCAAGAACAACACCGATTCGGCAGGAAACTCCTACGGATGCCATGAGAACTACCTCGTGGCCCGGCACGGAGAATTCTCCCGGCTCGCGGACATCCTCATTCCCTTCCTCGTCACGAGGCAGCTGATCTGCGGTGCCGGCAAGGTGCTGCAGACCCCGCGGGGCGCCGTCTACTGCGTCAGCCAGCGTGCCGAGCACATCTGGGAGGGCGTCAGTTCCGCGACGACACGCTCCCGTCCGATCATCAACACCCGGGACGAACCGCACGCGGACGCGGAGCGGTACCGCCGCCTCCATGTCATCGTCGGCGACTCCAACATGTCCGAGACGACCATGCTGCTCAAGGTCGGCGCCACCGACCTGGTGCTCCGCATGATCGAGGCGGGCACGGTGATGCGGGATCTGACGCTGGAGAACCCGATCCGGGCGATCCGGGAGGTCAGTCACGACATCACGGGGCAGCGCAAGGTGCGCCTGGCCAGCGGTCGCGAGGCATCCGCCATCGAGGTGCAGCGCGAGTACTACGAGAAGGCCGTGGACTTCGTGGACCGCCGCGGCATCCGTACGGGCAACGTCGAGAAGGTCCTCGAACTGTGGGGCCGCACGCTGGACGCGATCGAGGCCGAGGACCTCGACCGGATCGACACCGAGATCGACTGGGTCATGAAGTACAAGCTCATCGAGCGGTACCGGGGCAAGCACAACATGACCATGTCGAATCCGCGGGTCGCCCAGATAGACCTCGCCTACCACGACATCCACCGCCGACGAGGCCTGTACTACCTGCTGGAGCGCAAGGGGCAGGCCGCCCGCATCTGCAACGACCTGAAGATCTTCGAGGGCAAGTCGGTGCCCCCGCAGACCACCAGGGCCCGGCTGCGTGGTGACTTCATCCGGCGGGCCCAGGAGCAGCGCCGGGACTTCACCGTCGACTGGGTCCACCTCAAGCTCAACGACCAGGCGCAGCGCACGGTGTTGTGCAAGGACCCGTTCCGTTCCGTGGACGACCGAGTGGAGAAGCTGATCGCGGGTATGTGAGGCGGCGCAGGACGCGCCTCGGCCCTCGTGCGACTCGGGCCCCGTACGTTCCTCGTACGGGGCCCTTCCCACGCCCTAGAGTGTCGGGGACCCCCACGGGGCCTGCCCCACCAAATGTGTCGTCTGAGATCTGAGGAACCAGTGCGCCGACTTGCCGGCCTTCTAGTCGTCCCCCTGCTGCTGCTGTCAGCCGCCTGCGGTGGCGACGACAAGGGCTCCGACTCCGCTTCCGCCTCCGCGTCCGCTCCCTCCAAGGGCGGATTCCCCGCAATCACCGCGGGCGCGAAGTTCGGCGAGAAGCCCACCCTGGCCAAGGGCTCGGGAACGCCGCCCAAGGAGCTCAAGACCAACGTTGTCAGTGAGGGCGACGGCGCGAAGCTCAAGAACGGCGACGCGATCCAGGTCAACTACCTCGGACAGGCGTGGAACTCCACCAAGCCGTTCGACAACAGCTTCGACCGCAAGCAGCCGTTCGACCTGACCCTCGGCGCCGGCATGGTCATCCAGGGCTGGGACAAGGGCCTCGTCGGCCAGAAGGTCGGCAGCAGGGTCGAGCTGGTCATCCCGCCGGACCTCGGTTACGGCGCGCAGGGCCAGGGCGACATCAAGCCGAACTCCACCCTGGTCTTCGTCGTCGACATCCTGAAGGCGAAGCAGATCCCGGCGTCCGCCAAGGGCAGCGAGGTCGCCCAGGACAACGTGGACCTGCCGAAGGTGGGCACCAACACCGACGGCAAGGCGCCGAGTGTCAAGATCCCCAGCAAGTCCACCCCGCCCAAGAAGCTGGTCTCCAACTACGTCCTGGAGTCCAAGGGCGAGGTCGTCAAGGGGACCGACAGCGTCGTCGTGAACTACGTCGGTCTGCTGTGGAAGGACGGCAAGACGTTCGACAGCACCTACGCGACGGGCAAGACGCAGACCTTCCCGCTCGCCCAGGTGACCCTCAAGGGACTCAAGAACGGCCTGACCGGGAAGAAGATCGGCAGCCGCGTGCTGCTCGTCGTCCCGCCGGACCAGGCCTTCGGCAGCAAGGCGCAGCAGTCCATCCCGGCGAACTCGACGCTGGTCTTCGCCGTGGACATCCTGGCGAAGATGTAAGACTGTCCCGGTTGCCCAGTTCATCATTTAGAGGAGCAAAGTCAGTGAGCATCGAGAAGCCCGAGATCGACTTCCCGGGTGGCGAGCCGCCGGCCGACCTGGAGATCAAGGAGATCTGGGAAGGCGACGGCCCGGTGGCCCAGGCCGGCCAGACCGTCTCCGTCCACTACGTGGGCGTGGCCTTCTCCACCGGTGAGGAGTTCGACGCCTCCTGGAACCGCGGAAACCCGCTTGAGTTCAAGCTCGGTGCCGGACAGGTCATCGCGGGCTGGGACCAGGGCGTGCAGGGCATGAAGGTCGGCGGCCGTCGCCAGCTGACCATCCCCGCGCACCTCGCCTACGGTGACCGCGGCGCCGGCGGCGGCGCCATCGCCCCGGGCGAGACGCTGATCTTCGTCTGCGACCTGATGGGTGTCTGATCCCGCACCTGTGTGCGTCGCGAGGGCCCGTGCCGCAAGGCGCGGGCCCTCGCTTTCTTCCGGACCCCCCGGAGCGGTACGGTCGAGGGTCGTAGAGCAAAACAGAAAGGGCGCCGATGGCGATTGCCAAGGCCGAGCGGCTGATGAACCTGGCACTGTGTCTGCTGGGGACCCGGCGCCCGCTCAGCAAGCGCGAACTGCGCGGTTCCATCGAGGCCTACCTGGAAGCGGGCTCCGACGACGCCTTCAACCGGATGTTCGAGCGCGACAAGGACGATCTGCGCGAGCTCGGTCTGGTCATCGAGACCGTGGAGAACCTGGACGGGGACACCGGCTATCTCGCCCGTCGCGACAGCAACCGGCTGCCCCCGATCACGCTGGACGCCGAGGAGGCCGCCGCGCTCGGGCTGGCCGCCAAGGTATGGCAGCAGGCCCGGCTGGCCGGTGCGGCCAGCGGCGCCCTGCAGAAGCTGCGGGCCGCGGGAATGCCGGAGGCCGAGGACGCGTACGAGGTGCACAGCGCCCTCGAACCCCGTATCCCCGTCCACGAGGCCGCCTTCGAACCGCTGATGCTGGCCTGCCGGGACCGCCGCGCCGTGACCTTCGACTACCGCAAGGCCAATGCCGCCCGCCCCGAGCAGCGCCAGGTCGAACCGTGGACGCTGGAGTGCTGGCGCGGGCACTGGTATCTGGCCGGCTGGGACCGGGGCAGGGGCGCGGAGCGGGTGTTCCGGCTCTCCCGGATCGCCGGCAAGGTGCGCTCCCGGGCCGGCGCGTTCACCGCGGAGGTGCCCGACGTCGTCACCGTCCGCGAGACCGTCGAGAGCTGGGCAGGGGAGACGGCGACCCGTACCGCGCTGATCAGGCTGCGGACGGGTTCCGGCTACCCGCTGCGGGCCCGTGCGATATCGGTCCGGGAACTCGGAGACGGGTGGGAGGAGTTGGAGATCCCGTACGGACACGGTCTGGACGCCTGGCTCGTCGAGTTCGGTCCGGACGTGGTCGTGCGGGAACCCGCGGATCTGCGGGCCGATGTGGTGGACCGGCTGCGCGCCGTGGCCAAGGACTGAGGGGGACCCGTACTCATGGCCACGAACGCCATCGACCAGACCCGCCGGATGCTCTCGCTGGTGACGTATCTGCGTGAGCGCCCCGGCGCCCACGTCCAGGACGTCGCGCGGGCCTTCGGGATCACCGAGGACGAGCTGATCTCGGACCTCGACGTCCTGCCCATGTGCGGGACCAGCTTCCGCGGCGGCGATCTGCTGGACATCGACACCGACGGCGACCGGATCTGGTGGCACAACCCGGACGACGTCGCGGAGCCGCTCCGGCTCGCCGCCGACGAGGCGACGGCCCTGCTGGTCGCCGCCCGCGCCGTCGCGACGCTGCCCGGACTGCGGGAGAGCGACCGACAGGCGCTGCTGCGCGCCACCGCCAAGCTGGAGGCCGCGGCCGGTGAGGTGGGGGCGGCCAGCTCCCGGCTCTCGGTCACCTTCGAGTCGGAGGGCGGCGTCTTCGCGGATGTGGACCGGGCGATCTCCGAGCGGCGCCGGCTCTGGCTGCGCTACTACTCGCCCGCCCGCGACGAGCTCACCGAGCGTGAGGTGGACCCGATCCGGCTGTTCGCCGTCGGGCACACCTATATGGAGGCCTGGTGCCGGTCCTCGGAGGACCGCCGCACCTTCCGCCTCGACCGGGTCGCCGAGATCCGGCTGCTCGACGAGCCGGCCGCGCCGCCCGAGCTGGAGCTGCGGGACCTGTCGGAAGGGCTGGTCCAGCCCGCTGCCGAGGATCCGGAGGTCGTGGTCGAGGTGGGGCCCGGCGGACGCTGGGTCGCGGAGTACTACCCCCACGACAGCGCCCACGAGCTGCCCGACGGCGGTATGCGGATCACCCTGCGGACGCCTGATCCGGCCTCGCTGCGCCGCCTGGCGCTCCGGCTCGGCGGGGAGGGGCGCATCGTCTCACCGCCGGAGCTGGCGCAGAGCGCGCGGCGGGCGGCGCGGGCGGCGCTCACCGCCTACGACGACGGCCCGGTCTGAGGGGACAGCGGAGGAGATATGAGCAACCTGTCTGTGGTGTCCGATGTGCCGACCGTCGTCGTTCCCGAGTCCGTACGGTTCAGGGCCGCGTGCCCGGACTGCCGCGCACGGTTCGAGCTGGCGGCGGCCGCCATCCGGCTCGCGATCGGGGCCACCAGCCGGACGACGTTCTACTCCTTCACCTGCCCCGAGTGCGACGCCGCCGTCCGCAAGATCGCGGGGGAGCGGATAGTGGAGCTCCTCACCGACGGCGGCGTACGGACACTGCGCCTGCACACCGGCCGGTAGCGGACGGACGGCACCGGGCCCCGGAAAGCCCCGCCGTCCTTCAGACAGATCACATCGGTCCTCCGGACCCGGACACGAGAAACATCGAGGCTCTGCGGATGTTCTGGCCCATGCTCGCCATCGCCCTGGGTTTCCTCGGCATCGCCGTCCTGGGCGTGCTGGCCATCAGGGTGTTCATCGAGGCCCAGCGGCTCGGTCACCAGGTGACGCGTACCACGGAGCGCATCAACCGGGCCGCGCAGGATCTGGAGCACGCGGCCACAGATCTTGCCGCCACGGGTGAAACCCTGAGGTAGGCGGCCTGTTCGATCCGGGCAGGCGCGGCCTCCTGTTTCCCAGTCCCGGGGGGTACGCTGCTGGTGGCGGCCCAGGGCAGGGAGGCGCTGGCCGCTATCCAAAGTATGCACGGGCATTGCCTCGCGTTTACTCCTGCGGGTTACGATCGCTCCCAGGGAACAGGTCGGACGAGTGTCCGATCCGAGGGAAGTCCGACCCAAGGGCAGCGAGCCCACCTCCAGCCGCCTCAGCGAGAAGGAAGCACATCATGGGCAATCTGAAGCCTCTAGAGATCGTTCTGATCATCGCTGTCGTTCTCCTGTTGTTCGGTGCCAAGAAGCTTCCTGACATGGCCCGTTCGCTGGGCAAGTCGGCCCGCATCCTCAAGAGCGAGGCCAAGGCCATGAAGAAGGACGACGAGCCGACGACCACGACGGACGCGGCCGCCGCCGATCAGGCAGCTCAGCAGCCCGCCGCCGCGCGCACGATTCAGGCCTCCCCCGGCGACGTGACGAGCTCCCGCCCCGTGAGTGAAGCGAAGCCCACCACCCAGAGCTGACAGCTGACGAATTCTGCGCAGCTGCCGCACGAGACGAGGGAAGTGGGTTGCTCAAGTCTGCCCGTAAGCAGGAGAAGGACGGCGAGGGGCGGATGCCTCTCGCTGATCACCTGCGTGAGTTGCGTAACCGACTGCTGATCGCGGTACTGGCGGTCGTCGTCATCACGTCGGTCACGGCCTTTTTCTACAAGGACCTGATCGACTTCCTGATCCGCCCCATCCTGGAGTCGGTCGGCTGCACCGACGGCAGGAAGGTCCAGGAGAACGGCCACCCGTGCGCCGAGATGACGGTGAACGGTCTGGTCGCGCCGTTTTCCATCGCCCTCAAGGTCTCCCTCATGGCGGGCGTGGTGCTCTCCACTCCCGTCTGGCTCTACCAGCTCTGGGCGTTCCTCGCACCGGGTCTGCACAAGCACGAGAAGAAGTACGCGCTGAGCTTCGTCGGCGCGGGTGTGCCGCTGTTCCTCGTGGGTGCCGCCCTCGCCTACAAGCTGATGCCGCAGACGGCCGCGGTCCTGCTCGAATTCACCCCCGACAACACGACGAACCTGCTGCCCGTCGACGACTACCTCAACATCGTCACGCGCATGGTGGTCGTCTTCGGCCTCGCCTTCGAGCTGCCGCTCCTGCTCGTCCTGCTGAACTTCACCGGGGTGCTCACGGCCAAGCGGCTCGCGGGCTGGTGGCGTGGCATGGTCATGGGCATCACGATCTTCGCCGCGGTCGCCACGCCCACGGGTGACCCGCTGACGATGGTCACGCTGGCAGCTCCGATCGTGCTGCTCTACTTCCTCGCACTCGGCATCTGCCTGGCCAACGACCGGCGCAGGCGACGGAACAACCCCGACGCAGAGCTGGACGACGACGAGGCGTCGGAGCTGGACCTCACCCCCGAAGGCATCGGTGACATGGAGAATGTCTCGGCGTCGCGGACCTCGCTGCCCGAACAGGCCGACGGGGAACGGGACGGCGGACGATCGCATCGGCCGAACGGTTACGACGACATCACCTGACCTTGTAGGGTCCCCGGGTGACCAGCGAGATCACTCTCTTCGTCAATCCCACCGCAGGACGCGGCCGGGGCGCGCGCGCCGCGCAGCCGGCCGCTTCCGCGTTGCGGGACGCCGGATTCTCCGTTCGTACGGTCCTCGGTGAGGATGCCGACGACGCGTTGCGGCGGGCCCGCGAGGCCGTGGCCGGGGGGACCGGCGCGCTCGTGGCCGTCGGCGGGGACGGGATGATGGCGCTCGCCCTGCAGGCCGTGGCCGGCACCCGCACGCCGCTCGGCGTCGTCGCCGTCGGCACCGGCAACGACTTCGCCCGCGCCCTCGGCCTGCCGATACGGGATCCGGCCGCGGCCGGCCGGCTGGCCGCGGAGGCGCTCAAGGGAAGCCTCGTCCGCGAGATCGACCTCGGCCGGGTCGGCGACCGGTGGTTCGGGTCCGTGCTCGCCTCCGGCTTCGACTCCCGGGTCAACGACCGGGGCAACCGGATGCGCTGGGTCGGCGGCCGGTTCAAGTACGACCTGGCGATCCTCGCCGAACTCGCCGCGTTCCGGCCCATCGCCTACCGGATGAGCCTCGACGGCGGTCCGGTCCAGGAGATCGCGGCGACCCTCATAGCCGTCGGCAACGGATCGACGTACGGCGGCGGCATGCGGATCTGCGCGGACGCCGTCATGGACGACGGGCTCTTCGACGTGACCGTCGTGGGCGACTGCAGCCGCACCACCCTGCTCAAGGTGTTCCCCAAGGTCTACAAGGGCACCCATCTCGGTCACCCGGTCGTCACCGTGCACCGGGTCTCCTCGATCGCGCTCGAAGCCGTCGGCGTCACCGCGTACGCGGACGGCGAACCGCTCGGCGCGCTGCCCCTGACCGCGACGTGCGTAAGGGGCGCCGTCAGAGTGCTCGGGGCGGGTTCTGCCACGGTGAATTAAAGATCGCGTCACTGTCGGACCCGGCGGGTAGGCTCGTGGACAAGATGACAGAGGACCTCTCACCAGCTGAGCGATACCAGGCTTCCCGGATCCGAGCCGCCGAGCAGGCGACCGCGCTCGGGCCGTTCCGCGAGATGTACGAATTCGATCTGGACCCCTATCAGATCGAGGCCTGCGCGGCGCTGGAGGCCGGCAAGGGCGTGCTCGTCGCGGCGCCGACCGGCTCGGGCAAGACGATCGTCGGCGAGTTCGCCGTGCACCTCGCCCTGGAGCAGGGCCGCAAGTGCTTCTACACCACGCCGATCAAGGCCCTCTCCAACCAGAAGTTCGCCGACCTGGTCAAGCGCTACGGCGCGGACAAGGTGGGCCTGCTCACCGGCGACAACAGCGTCAACGCCGATGCTCCGGTGGTCGTCATGACCACAGAGGTCCTGCGGAACATGCTGTACGCGGGCTCCCAGGCACTGAGCGGGCTCGGCTATGTGGTGATGGACGAGGTGCACTACCTCTCCGACCGCTTCCGCGGCGCGGTGTGGGAGGAAGTGATCATCCACCTCCCCGAATCCGTGACGCTGGTGTCACTGTCGGCGACCGTGTCCAACGCCGAGGAGTTCGGTGACTGGCTGGACACCGTCCGCGGCGACACCGCCGTGATCGTCTCCGAGCACCGTCCCGTGCCGCTCTGGCAGCACGTCCTGGCCGGGCGCCGGATGTACGACCTCTTCGAGGAGGAGAGCGACCACGGCGGCCGTGGCATCGGACGCCGCGAGGTCAACCCCGACCTCGTCAGGCTCGCGCGCATGGAGAACCAGCGCGGATACAACCCGCGCGAGCGCCGACGCGGAAAGATGGTGCGCGAGGCGGACCGTGAGCGCGAGCGGCGCCAGCGCAGCCGGATCTGGACGCCGTCGAGGCCCGAGGTCATCGACCGGCTGGACGCCGAGGGGCTGCTGCCCGCCATCACGTTCATCTTCAGCAGGGCCGGCTGCGAGGCCTCCGTTCAGCAGTGCCTGCAGGCCGGACTCCGGCTCAACAACGAGGACAAGCGCCGGCTCGTACGGGAGATCGTCGAGGCACGCACGGCGTCCATCCCCGCGGAGGACCTCCATGTCCTCGGCTACTACGAATGGCTCGAAGGCCTGGAGCGGGGCATCGCCGCCCACCACGCGGGGATGCTGCCGACCTTCAAGGAGGTCGTCGAGGAGCTCTTCGTACGCGGGCTCGTCAAGGCGGTCTTCGCGACCGAGACGCTGGCCCTCGGCATCAACATGCCCGCACGCTCCGTGGTCCTGGAGAAGCTCGTCAAGTGGAACGGCGAGCAGCACGCCGACATCACCCCGGGCGAGTACACCCAGCTGACCGGCCGGGCCGGGCGGCGCGGGATCGACGTCGAAGGTCACGCGGTGGTGCTCTGGCAGCGCGGCATGGACCCCGGAGCGCTCGCCGGACTCGCGGGTACGCGTACGTATCCGCTGCGCTCCAGCTTCCGGCCGTCCTACAACATGGCCGTCAATCTGGTCCAGCAGTTCGGCAGGCACCGCTCGCGCGAACTGCTGGAGACCTCGTTCGCACAGTTCCAGGCGGACCGGTCGGTGGTCGGGATCTCCCGCCAGGTCCAGAAGAACGAGGAGGGCCTGGAGGGCTACAAGGAGGGAATGACCTGCCACCTCGGTGACTTCGAGGAGTACGCGCGGCTCCGCCGCGACCTCAAGGACCGGGAGACAGAGCTCGCCAAGCACGGCGCGTCGCAGCGGCGGGCCGCCGCGGCGGCGTCCCTGGAGAAGCTCAAGCCCGGCGACGTCATCCATGTGCCGACCGGAAAGTTCGCCGGACTGGCACTCGTCCTGGACCCCGGACTGCCCGCAGGGCGGACCAACGGGCACGGGCACCGGGGCATGGAGTACCACGACGGGCCGCGGCCCCTGGTACTGACGGCGGAACGGCAGGTCAAGCGGCTGGCCTCGATCGACTTCCCGGTGCCGGTGGAGGCACTGGAGCGGATGCGCGTCCCGAAGGCGTTCAACCCGCGCTCGCCGCAGTCGCGCCGCGATCTGGCCTCCGCACTGCGCACCAAGGCCGGGCACATCGTGCCGGAGCGGCACCGCAAGGAGCGTTCCGGCGCCGCCGACGACCGCGAGATCGCCCGCTACCGGGCCGAGTTGCGCGCGCACCCCTGCCACGGCTGCGACGAGCGCGAGGACCACGCGCGGTGGGCCGAGCGGTACCACAGGCTGCAGCGGGACACCCAGCAGCTGGAACGCCGCATCGAGGGGCGTACCAACACGATCGCCCGCACCTTCGACCGGATCGTCGCGCTGCTCACCGAGCTCGACTACCTGCGCGGCAGCGAGGTCACCGAGCACGGCAAGCGGCTCGCCCGTCTCTACGGCGAGCTGGACCTGCTGGCGAGCGAGTGCCTGCGCGCAGGCGTGTGGGAGGGCCTCAACCCTGCCGAGCTCGCCGCGTGCGTCTCGGCGCTGGTGTACGAGGCCCGGCAGTCCGACGACGCGGTGGCGCCCAAGCTGCCGTCCGGCCCGGTGAAGACGGCGATGGGCGAGATGGTCCGGATCTGGGGGCGGCTCGACGCACTGGAGGAGGACTTCAAGATCAACCAGGCGGAGGGGGTCGGACAGCGCGAGCCCGATCTCGGCTTCGCCTGGGCGGTGTACATGTGGGCGTCCGGCCGGACGCTGGACGAGGTGCTGCGCGAGGCGGAGATGCCCGCGGGGGACTTCGTACGCTGGTGCAAGCAGGTGATCGACGTGCTGGGGCAGGTGGCTGCCGCGGCGCCGCGCGAGGGCAGTTCGGTGGGACGCAACGCACGGAAGGCCGTTGACGAAGTGCTGCGGGGAGTGGTGGCCTACAGCTCCGTGGGGTGAGCCCGACTAGGGCCTGGCGGG
>CBRG010000286.1 GCA_000470535.1 Streptomyces sp. AW19M42 | reverse complement strand
CGGCGGGGACGGGCGGCCGTCCGGCGGGCGGCTGCGCCACGGCGGGCCCGTAGCCGCCCGCCCGGCCCGAGCGGGCGTACCCGGAGCCGGGGAGCTTGTCCGCGTACGCGGCCCGTACCCGGGTGCGGTAGGCCGCCAGGGTGGTGCCGTCCTTGCCGACCGCGCCCACCGCGTCCCGGTCCAGCGGGATCAGCCGGCTGCCCTTCTGGACGTACCAGGCGTCGATCTGCGGCTCCCGGAAGACGGTGCCGCCGGGCAGTCTGCGCGCGCCCGCGGCGGTGTAGCGGGCCTCGTCGTCGCCGGTCGCGATGTTCACCACCTGCCAGTGCCCGTCCCTGCCCGGCTCGGGCAGCGTCCACAGGGACGCCTTCTGCCCGTCGGAGGAGACGGCGGTGCTGGCCAGGTAGTCGAGCGCGGCGACGGGCGCCCCCGGTTCGCCGGCGACGAAGTCCGCGGACAGGGTGCGGACCGGCACGGCCGCGCCCTCGATCCGTGGGGCGGCGGCCGCCCGGGTGACGGCTCCCTCCCGGGCGAAGAACCGGGACAGGGTGTCCAGGGTGGCGGCGTCCGTGGCAGCCTCATGGGCCGCCGCCAGGGATGCCGGGGTGGCCGAGGGACCGGTGGCTGCGGCCGCCTGCGGGGCGCCGATGGTGAGCAGTGCGGACCCGGCCAGCACACCGGCCGCGGCGAGGGCGGCGGCGAAGGGGCGCGCGCCGCGCGCGGTACGGATGGAGGTCATGCCGTCACGCCCCGATCCGGTAGAGCGAATGGGTCCAGGAGAACTCGTTGTTGTTCACGTACCAGGCGTGCGAGGCCCAGTTGTAGCGGTTGTTGGAGGGCCAGGGATCACCCCAGTAGACCCAGCTGTTCGCGTCGTCGTAGCCGTACAGGACGTGCATGTGGCCGCCGCCCGAGGACCACTGGATACGGGTCTCCACCGGCCGCCCGGCGCTGATCTCGGCCTGCACGGTGGGGTAGCGCAGCCAGCCGGTGACGTACGAACCGGGGTTGACGCCCGCCCAGTACAGACCGTCCTGGACGTTGCCGAGCGAGGCCTGCGAGTTGGGGCACTCGTAGCCCTGGGCCCGGCCGAACGCGGCGTTGCAGAACTCGTTCTGGGTGTGGTTGCGGCCGAACCACGCGGCGACGGTGTTGCCTGCGGCGGCCCAGCACCAGTTGGTCTTCTGCTGGGCCTGCATGGTGATGTTCAGCCGCTGGGCGGCGGCGAGGGTGCCGGTGGGCGAGGAGTGGCTCCGGTCCGATGCGGTGGCGGTCGCCGCGGGTACGGCGAGCAGGACAGCGGCGAGCAGGGCTGTGACAGACAGCCTTCTGGACCTGGTTCTTCGGTTGCGCATGGCGGTCCTCCCGGGGCGGGGATGGGGGTTCCAAGGAGCGCGTCCGGACGCTGTCGAGGAGCATCAACCGTTGTCGGGAACGGGTCAACACGCTTCAATGCGGGGGAACATCGCGGTGTGAACGCCCGGGGGCTGCTCCGTGAACGCCTCCCCCTGGCCACCTGCGGACCGGCATCCACCGGCGCGGCCCCGCCCCCGCGCGACGTGAACGTTCACCTGGAGGACCCATGCAGCACACCGAGGCCGAACTGGCGCAGGTGCTGCACACCGGCCCGTTCCATCTGGCGCTGCGCACCGCGCTCTCGGTGCGCGGCCTGCCGCTCCAGCGGGTGCAGCACCATCTGGCGCACCGCGGGGTGAAGGTCGGCGTGACCAGCCTGAGTTACTGGCAGCAGGGCGCCAGACGTCCGCAGCGCCCGGAGTCCCTGCGGGCCGTGAAGGCGCTGGAGGAGGTGCTGGAGCTGCCGGGGAACTCCTTGCTCGGGCTGCTGGGGTCCGGGGAGTCCCGCCCGGAGGCCGACCGCCCGCCGGCCCGCTCGTACCGTTCCCTGGTGGACGCTTCCGGCGCGGTCGAACGGCTGCTCACCGCGATGGAGTCACCCGCGGACGGCGGGCTGCACACGGTGGGGCACCAGGAGCGGGTACGGATCGGGCCCGGCCGCCGGATGCAGCACCGCAGCTCCCAGCACGTGGTGCGCGCCCACCGCGACGGCATCGACCGCTATCTCGCCGTGTACCGCGGCGATCCGGGCTGCGATCCGGGCCTGGTCGCGGTGAGCGCGCGGGAGAACTGCCGGACGGGGCGGGTCCGCTGGGACGCGGCGGCGGGGGTGCTGGTCGCGGAGCTGCTCTTCGACACCCGGCTGCGGGCGGGCGAGACGTACCTCTTCGGTTACGGCTTCGAGGACGGCACGGGCGGGCCCTGCGGCGAGTACGTGCGCGGCTTCAGCTTCGGCGGCGGGCAGTACGTGCTCCAGGTCCGGTTCGACGAGGAGGCGCTGCCGGTCCGGTGCCGGCGCTTCGCCCAGGTGTCCGCGGGTGCGCCGCGCGGCGCCCGGACGGACCTCACGCTCACCGGCCGTCACCGGACGGTCCATCTGGTGGAGCAGGGGGTGCGGCCGGGCCTGGTCGGCATCGACTGGGACTGGGAGTGAGCCGCGACGCGACCTGAGCAGGCCGGGGCGGGGCCAGACATCGGGCGTCACGGACCGGCTCAGGCGTCGGACCTCTTGGACCGGCTCAGGCGTCGGGGCCCTTGAACCGGCTCAGGCATCCGGCCTCACGGACCGGCTCAGACGTCGGGGCCCGCGACCAGCCGGCCACCCTCGACCCTGACCGGGACGGAGGGCAGCGGCACGGTCGCCGGACCGTGCACGGCCTTGCCGGTGGTGGTGTCGAAGCGGCTGCCGTGGCAGGGGCAGTGCCCCTCGTTCTCCTCGACCTTGTCCAGCAGGCAGCCCGCGTGGGTGCACTGGGCGCTGAACGCCTTGTACTGGCCCTTGGCCGGGCAGCTGACGATGACGCGCTGCTCGCGGAAGAGCTTGGACTCGCCCACCGGCACCTCGCCCGGAGCACCCAGCTCGACGGGGGCCGTGGGGGTCGGCGTCTGCGCGTGCCCGAGCTTCGAGTCGGTCGAGCAGGCGGCCGCTCCCAGCCCGGCGACGCCCACGAGAGCGGCGCCCTTCAGCACGGTACGGCGGGCGGCGGGCTGGCCGGACATGCGGTCTCCACTGGTCTGAGGGATTCGGTGCGGTGCCAGAGGTGCCTGGGACAGCAGCGGCAGCGGAGGCATCGGTGACGTAACCGACGATACCGGCGGAGACGGACGCCCCGGCGCCCGGGGCCGGTGCGGCAGGTCGCGTGGAGCTGCTGCGGTGCATACGGCGAGGCGGCGGCTCCCGGAACCGGGAGCCGCCGCCTCGACCGCCGTCAGGCCCTTCGCGCAAGGCCTGCCGTCAGGCCTTGCGCGCGCGGGTCGCCTTCTTGGCGGCGGGCTTCTTCGCCGCAGGCTTCTTCGCGGCGACCGCCTTCTTCGCGGCCGTCTTCCGGGCCGGCTTGCGGGCCTGCTGAACCGCCGCCTCGCTGACCCGGTCCGCGTCCAGGATGCCCTGGAGGAACTTGCCGGTGTGGCTGGCGGGGACTCCGGCCACGTACTCCGGGGTGCCCTCGGCGATGACCAGCCCGCCGCCGTTGCCCCCCTCGGGGCCCATGTCGATGACCCAGTCGGCGGTCTTGACGACATCGAGGTTGTGCTCGATGACGATCACCGTGTTGCCCTTGTCGACCAGGCCGGAGAGCACCTTGATGAGCTTGGAGATGTCCTCGAAGTGCAGACCGGTGGTCGGTTCGTCCAGCACGTAGACCGTGCGGCCGGTCGAGCGCTTCTGGAGCTCGCTGGCCAGCTTCACGCGCTGCGCCTCACCGCCGGAGAGCGTCGGCGCGGACTGGCCGAGCCTGACGTATCCGAGACCGACCTCGTTGAGCGTGCGCAGATGGCGCGCGATGGTCGGCACGGCCTCGAAGAACTCCAGGCCCTCCTCGATGGGCATGTCCAGCACCTCTGCGATGGACTTGCCCTTGTAGTGGACCTCCAGCGTCTCCCGGTTGTAGCGCGCTCCGTGGCAGACCTCGCACGGGACGTACACGTCCGGCAGGAAGTTCATCTCGATCTTGATGGTGCCGTCGCCGGAGCAGTTCTCGCAGCGGCCGCCCTTGACGTTGAAGGAGAACCGGCCCGGCAGATAACCGCGGACCTTGGCCTCCATCGTCTCCGCGAACAGCCTGCGGACGTGATCGAAGACGCCGGTGTACGTGGCCGGGTTGGAGCGGGGCGTACGGCCGATGGGCGACTGGTCGACGTGCACGACCTTGTCGACGAGATCGTCCCCGTCGACCCGGGTGTGCCGGCCGGGGACCGACTTGGCGCCGTTCAGCTCGCGCGCCAGGTGGGTGTAGAGGATGTCGTTGACCAGGGTCGACTTGCCGGAGCCGGAGACACCGGTCACGGCGGTCAGCACCCCGAGCGGGAAGGAGACGTCGATGTCCTGGAGGTTGTTCTCCCGGGCGCCGTGCACCGTGAGCAGGCGCGAGGGGTCGACGGGACGCCGGACGTCGGGCATCGCGATCGACCTCTTGCCGGTCAGGTACTGACCGGTGATCGACTTCTCGTTGGCCAGCAGTTCCTTGAGCGAACCGGAGTGGACCACCTTGCCGCCGTGCTCACCGGCGCCGGGGCCGATGTCGACGACCCAGTCCGCGACCTTGATGGTGTCCTCGTCGTGCTCGACGACGATGAGCGTGTTGCCCATGTCGCGGAGCCGGACCAGGGTCTCGATCAGCCGGTGGTTGTCACGCTGGTGCAGGCCGATGGACGGCTCGTCCAGCACGTAGAGCACGCCGACCAGGCCGGAGCCGATCTGGGTGGCGAGCCGGATGCGCTGGGCCTCGCCGCCGGACAGGGTGCCGGCCGCGCGGTTCAGCGAGAGGTAGTCCAGGCCCACGTCGACCAGGAACTTCAGCCGCTCGTTGACCTCCTTGAGCACCCGCTCGGCGATCTTCTTGTCGCGGGCGTTGAGCTTCAGGCGGCCGAGGAACTCGGCGCACTCGCTGATCGACATCGCGGCGACCTGGGCGATGGACTTCTCCATCACCGTCACCGCCAGGACGATCGGCTTGAGCCGGGTGCCCTCGCAGGTCGGGCAGGGCACCTCGCGCATGTAGCCCTCGAAGCGCTCCCGGCTGGAGTCGCTCTCCGCCTCGGAGTGCCGCCGCTTGACGAACTGGACCGCGCCTTCGAAGGAGGGCGTGGTGTAGGCGCGCTCGCGCCCGTACCTGTTGCGGTAGCGGACCTCGGTCTGGATCTTGTGACCGTGCAACAGGGCCTTCTTGGCGCGCTGCGGCAGCCCGGCCCAGGGAATGTCCGTACGGAAGCCGAGGGCTTCGGCCAGCGCGTTGATCTGGCGGCCGAAGTACTCCTTGGTGTGGCCGTGCGACCAGGGGTGGATCGCGCCCTCGTCGAGGGACTTCTCCTCGTCGGGGACGATCAGCTCCGGGTCGACCTCCATGCGCGTACCGATGCCCGTGCAGTCGGGGCAGGCGCCGAAGGGCGAGTTGAAGGAGAAGGAGCGCGGCTCCAGCTCCTCGAAGGAGAGGTCGTCGTACGGGCAGTAGAGGTGCTCGGAGTACATCCGCTCACGCTCCGGGTCGTCCTCGGGGAGGTCGACGAAGTCGAGCACGACCATGCCGCCGGAGAGGCCCAGCGCGGTCTCGACCGAGTCGGTCAGCCGGCGCTTGGCGCTGTCCTTGACGGTGAGGCGGTCGATGACCACCTCGATGGTGTGCTTCTCCTGCTTCTTGAGCGCGGGCGGCTCGGAGAGCTGGATGGTCTCCCCGTCGACCCTGGCCCTGCTGTACCCCTTGGTCTGCAGATCCGCGAAGAGGTCGACGAACTCGCCCTTGCGCTCGCGCACCAGCGGCGAGAGGACCTGGAAGCGGCTGCCCTCGGGCAGGCCGAGCACCTTGTCCACGATGGCCTGCGGCGACTGGCGCGAGATGGGCCGGTGGCACTCGGGACAGTGCGGCTTGCCGATCCTGGCGAAGAGCAGCCGGAGGTAGTCGTAGACCTCGGTGATGGTGCCGACCGTCGAGCGCGGGTTGCGCGAGGTCGACTTCTGGTCGATGGAGACGGCGGGCGACAGGCCCTCGATGAAGTCGACGTCCGGCTTGTCCATCTGGCCGAGGAACTGCCGGGCGTACGAGGAGAGCGACTCCACGTATCGGCGCTGCCCCTCGGCGAAGATCGTGTCGAACGCGAGCGACGACTTGCCCGACCCGGAGAGCCCGGTGAAGACGATGAGGGAGTCGCGGGGAAGGTCGAGCGAGACGTTCTTGAGGTTGTGCTCGCGAGCGCCACGGACGATGAGACGGTCGGCCACGCCGGTCCGCACCTTTCTAGAGAGAAGCGGGGGAACTGAGCCCCTGCCCCAGGGTATGGGGGGTGCCACAGCGATGTACGGAGCTTTCATCTCCGAGCGTATAGCACGCGCATTCGATTTACGGACGGCTGATGACTCCTTCACCCGAATGAGTGGCGGGGCTACTCTCGGCCCCATGACTGATCACGTGCATGACCTGGACGCACTGCGTGAAGCGACCGCCCGGCTGCTCAGCGCCACGGAGAAATTGGACGACTCCGAGCTCTCCCGGCCGTCGCGGCTGCCCGGCTGGAGCCGGGGTCATGTCATCGCGCACCTTTCACGTAACGCCGACGCGCTGGTAAATGTTCTCCAGGGTCGGCCGATGTACGCAGACAGCGAAACCCGCGACCGCGACATCGAGCGCGACGCCCCCCGGCCGCAGGCCGAACAGCTGGCCGACCTGGCGGAGAGCGCGGCCGGTTTCGTTGCGGCGGCCGCCGCCCCGGCCGACTGGTCACGCACGGTCGCGATGCGCAACGGTGTGACGGACTCGGCCTCCCGGATCCCCTTCCGCCGCCGTGTCGAGGTCGAGCTGCACCACGTCGACCTGGGAGCCGGCTACGAGCTGGAAGATCTCCCGGACGAGTTCACCGCCCGGGAGATCGACTTCCTGGCCGAGCGGTTCGCCGGGCACCCGGAGGTCGTGTCCACGGGCGTGGCCGACGAAACGGGCCGGTTCTGGACGACGGGCGGCGGAAGGGAAGGCTTCTCGGTCGTTGTCCGCGGTACGGCCCCCGAGCTGCTCGGCTGGCTCAGCGGGCGCCGCGACGGCTCTGCGCTGACCGTTGAGGGCGGACAGGCCCTGCCCGCGCTGCCCCCGCTATAGGCTGAGACGCATGACGTACAGCGGAGTGGTCAAGGTCGGCGGGCGGGCGAACGTACACGAGCTGACGGATCTGATGATCTCCAAGGTCGCCGTCGGCCCGATGAACAACAACGCCTACCTGCTGCGCTGCCGGGCCACCGGCGAGCAGCTCCTGATCGACGCGGCGAACGAGGCCGGGACCCTGCTGCGGCTGATCGGTGAAGACTCGATCGCCGCGGTCGTCACGACCCACCAGCACGGCGACCACTGGCAGGCGCTGGGCGAGGTCGTGGCGGCCACCGGTGCGCGTACGTACGCCGGGCGCTACGACGCCGAGGGGATCGAGATCCCCACCGATGTACTCGTCGAGGACGGCGACACGATCCGGGTCGGTCAGGTCGCCCTGACCGCCCGCCACCTGACCGGGCACACGCCGGGGTCGATCGCGCTCCTCTACGACGACCCGCACGGCGCCCCGCACCTGTTCACCGGGGACTGCCTCTTCCCGGGCGGGGTCGGCAACACCTTCGGGGACGCCGAGGCGTTCGTGAGCCTGCTGGACGATGTGGAGACCAGGCTCTTCGCCCCGCTGCCGGACGAGACCTGGGTCTACCCGGGCCACGGCGACGACACCACGCTGGGCGACGAGCGCCCGCGACTGCCCGAATGGCGTGCCCGCGGCTGGTGAAACGGCCCCGGTGCCCCCGCACAGCGGGGTCACCGGGGCCGCGCCGCAGGCGCCACCGCCTCGCGGCCCGGTCAGGCGTCGATTCCGGCGCCCTTGTCCGCACCGTCCTGGGCCTTCGCGCTCTCCGCGGCGGCCTGCTTCCTGGTGGCGAGGAGGCTGGTGATCGTGGTGATCACCAGCACGCCGCAGATGACGCCGAGCGAGACCGGGATGGAGATCTCCGGTACGTGCACCCCCGACTCGTGCAGGGCGTGCAGCACCAGCTTGACGCCGATGAAGCCGAGGATCACCGAGAGCCCGTAGCTGAGGTGGACCAGCTTCTTCAGCAGACCGCCGATCAGGAAGTACAGCTGCCGCAGCCCCATCAGGGCGAAGGCGTTGGCGGTGAAGACGATGTACGGGTCCTGGGTCAGCCCGAAGATCGCCGGGATCGAGTCCAGCGCGAACAGCACATCGGTGGTGCCGATGGCGAGCATGACGACCATCAGGGGCGTCAGGACACGCTTGCCGTTGTTACGGATGAAGAGCTTGGTGCCGTGATACCTGTCGGCGACACCGAAGCGGCGCTCGATCGTCTTCAGGAGGCGGTTCTCCTCGAACTCCTCTTCCTCCTCGTCGGCCCGCGCCTCCTGGATGAGCTTCCAGGCGGTGAAGATCAGGAACGCGCCGAAGATGTAGAAGACCCACGAGAAGTTGGCGATGACCGCTGCGCCGGCGGCGATGAAGATCGCCCGCAGCACCAGTGCGATCAGCACACCGAAGAGCAGCACCCGCTGCTGGAGGTGCGAGGGCACCGAGAACTTCGCCATGATCAGAACGAAGACGAAGAGGTTGTCGACGCTGAGCGACTTCTCGGTGATGAATCCGGCGAAGAACTCGCCGGAGGCCTGGGTCTCGCCGGCGACCAACAGGCCGAGCCCGAAGAGGGCGGCCAGGGCGATCCAGACGACCGTCCAGACTCCGGCTTCCTTGGTCGACACGTCATGGGGCTTGCGCCCGATGAAGAAGTCGACGGCGATGAGGGCGCTGAGACCAAGGATGGTCAGCGCCCAGAGGGTCCATGAAACGTCCACTGCGCCTCCGGCAGTTCGCTACGGCTACTGATCAGCGTCGTCGCTGCCGGAGGTCTCTTCCACCTGGGCGCACGGGCTGCGCGCCTGGCCGGCGCCCCGGGACCGGTCACAGTCCGTACTGACGGGAACGCCGCGATCGGGAGTACTCCCCTCCGCCCAAAGAACAGTACAGGAATTACCAAGGAAAGGTAAAGGGGAAGCTAAAAAAGAACCAAAGCACCAGGTCAGAGGGGTAGTGGGTGAACAGGCGCGGAGCAGGTCAGCGGGGTCCGCCGCGGCGGGCGGCCGCCACCTGGGCCAGCACCAGCTCAAGGACGCGGCTACCCGGAGGCGTCGTCAGAGGCTCGTACGTCCAGGCGTGGCCGACCCAGGGGTCGGCCAGATGGTCGTCGGCAATCGGGGTGATCCGGAGCAGCGACCGCCACAGCGGATCGAGCACCGGCCCGAACGCGGAGGCGTCCTCCCGGTCCGCGACCACCAGCAGATGCACGCCGACGGACGGCCCCTCGTCGGCGAGGTAGCGGAGCTGGTTGACGGCCCGGTCGTCGAAGCCGTGCGGGAAGTCGTTGACGATCAGCAGTTGCTCGGCCGGGTCCAGGTCGGGCGGCAGTGAATCCGCGGCGCCGGCCCGGATCGCCATCTGCACCAGATCGACCCGCCGGGTGAGCTGGGCGAGGACCGAGGACACTCCCCCTGCACCGGAGGCGGGCGGCCCCGCGAGCACCCCGGAGCGGACCAGCGGGGCGAGCGCGGCCGAGGCGGAGCCGGCCGGGTCGATGACATGGACCGAGAACTCGCCCGCCGGGTAGACGGCGAGCAGCCGGGCGGCGTGCAGCACCGCGCTCTCCATGGCCAGCCGGTGCAACTGGTCGCCGTCCGTCAGAGCGGCGGCCTCGGAGGCCGTGCGCCCGCTGTCGATCCAGATCCCGCGCTCCAGCGGCAGCCGCACGAGCAGCGGGATGCGCAGGGCGGCGCTCTCCGGCAGGTGCAGGTCACCGATCCGCAGCGCCATCGGGATCTCCATCGGCACCCGGTAGGCGTGCCAGACGGGGTTGTCCCAGCCCGCGTACGGAGCGGGCAGCGCGGGTTCCACCACGGCGGACTCGGCGGCCAGCTGGGCGAGGTCGCGGTCCAGCGCCTCGCGGGCCCGGCCGGTCAGCTCGTCGCGTTTGGCGCGGGCCTGCTCACGGGCGAGGTCGCCCGCTCCGCCGATCCGGCTGCGCGGGTCGGACAGGGTCCGCTCCAGCTCCTGGTCCATCCGGGACTCGGCGAAGTCGACCGCACTGCGGTACGCGGCGGTGGCCCTGGCCAGGTCCTCGAACATGCCCCATATCTGGTTGTAGAGGCGCTCGTCCATGGACCAGCCGGTCGCGTCCCCGGCAACGGGCACCGCCGGCTGTCCGGGCCCGGCGGGCGGCGCGGCGGGAGGGGGCGGCGGGGGTGCTGCGGACTGGCGGCGCGGGTGCGCGTAGTCGATGGGGCCGGACGGGACGGCGGACGGGGCCTCTGGCTGCCGGGCGGCCGGCTGTCCGACTGGGGGCTGTCCGACTGGGGGCTGTCCGCCGCCCTGGGCGGGTGCCGGTCCGGCCGGGTGCCGGACCCGGTCGCCGTCCGGGGTGCGGGGCGGCGGCGGTGACACGGAGCGGGCCAGGCCGCGGGCGACGGCCTCCTGGATCGAACCGGCCAGTTCGGCCGCCCGGTCCACGCCCTGGTCGGCGAGCATCGCGGCGAGACCGCCCGCATAGCCCTGGCCGACCGCGCGGACCTTCCAGGCGCCCTGCCGGCGGTAGAGCTCCAGGGCGGCGACCGCGGACTCGCTGTCCAGGCCGGTCAGGGTGAAGGTGGCGATCTCCGCGCCTTCGAGTCCGGTGACGGCGACGAAGGGCGCGGCCACGGCTCCGAACCGGGCCGGGCCGCCCGCCTCCAGCGGCAGGGCGAGCAGCACGGTGACCCGGTGCACCCCGTCGGGCAGGGCGTCGAGGTCGACGGCGAGCCGGTGTTCGGCGGCCGCCTGCCTGGAGACCTCAAGCCCCGGCAGCTGCGGCGAGCCGGGGTGGGCGATCCGCTCCACACCGTGGACGGTGCCGTGCTCGTCCCCGAGCGTGGCTCCGGCGACGACCGGCGCGCCCGCCGAAATCCGGATCTCCAGACGGGTCTGGGGCAAGGTGTGGTTCTGCCCCCGGACCAGCTCGGCCGTCATGGCCCTGTCCCCTCGACGAGTTGCTGCCGCGCGGCGCGGTGCCGCGGTGGTGATGCGGTGCAGCTCCCGGCGGCCGATGCCTCCGGGAGCTGCGCGTTACCGATACGGACCGGCTGGTCCGGCTCCGCCTACAGGTGCGGCAGGATCGCCGGCATGAGGTCCTGGAAGGTGCGGCCGTTGGCCGGGGTGCCGATGGCGGTCATCTGCCATCCGTTGCCCGAGCGGTGCACCTTCGCCATGATCTGGGCGGTGTACTGCCCGCCGCCGTCCAGGGTGTAGCGGGCGAGCTCCTGGCCGTTGGTCTCGTCGACGATGCGGCAGAAGGCGTGTCGCACCTCCTGGAACGTCTGGCCGGTGAAGGAGTTCACCGTGAAGACGATCTGGTCGATGTGGACCGGCACCCGCTGGAGGTCGACCAGGATCGCCTCGTCGTCGCCGCCGGAACCGGCGCCGCCGACCAGGTTGTCCCCGGTGTGCTTGACCGAGCCGTCGTCGCTGACGAGGTGCCGGAAGAAGACGACGTCGACCGGCTGCTTGTCGGCGAACAGGACCGCCGAGGCGTCGAGGTCGATCTCCCGGGTGCGCGAACCGAACAGGCCGCGGCGCGGCGCCGCCTGCCAGCCGAGCCCCATCCGTACCGCGGTCAGGGTCCCCCCGTCGCTCTTCTGCAGGCTGATGGCCTGGCCCTTGGTCATATTGACCGTCACGCGCTGTCCCCTCTCCGCTTCCCCGCAAACCGTCCTTGCGCGGTTTCCAGCACCCTACGCATTCGTTCCACCAGCGCATCGGGTCCGGGCCGTTCTGTGTCGTTCCTGCAACACACCCCCGCACCGAGGGGTCAGGCCAGGCCCGCTTCCCGCATCTGGCGCAACTCCTTCTTCAACTCCCCCACCTCGTCGCGCAGTCGGGCGGCCACCTCGAACTGCAGGTCCGCTGCGGCCGCGCGCATCCGGTCGGTCATCTCCTCGATGATCCCGGCGAGCTCGGTGGCCGGGCGGTCGGTGACCGCCGCCCCGTCCCCCTTGGTCTTCGCGGAACCGGTCTTGATGCCCAGCGTGGGCACGGGCGCCTTGGTGCCCTTCGTCTGGCGGTAGCCGGTGCCGAGCAGCTGCTCGGTGTCGACCTCCTCGCGGGCGATCGTCGCGACGATGTCGTTGATCTTCTTGCGCAGCGGCTGCGGGTCGAGGCCGCGCTCGGTGTTGTAGGCGATCTGCTTCTCGCGGCGGCGGTTGGTCTCGTCGATGGCCTGTGCCATCGCCGGGGTGATCTTGTCCGCGTACATATGGACCTGCCCGGACACGTTACGAGCGGCACGGCCGATGGTCTGGATCAGCGAGGTACCCGAACGCAGGAAGCCCTGCTTGTCGGCGTCGAGGATCGCCACGAGCGACACCTCGGGCAGGTCGAGTCCCTCACGCAGGAGGTTGATGCCGACCAGGACGTCGTACTCGCCCGAGCGCAGTTCGCGCAGCAGCTCGATGCGGCGCAGAGTGTCGACGTCGCTGTGCAGGTAGCGGACCTGGATACCCAGCTCCAGGAAGTAGTCGGTGAGGTCCTCCGACATCTTCTTGGTGAGGGTGGTGACCAGGACCCGCTCGTCCTTCTCGGTCCGCTTGCGGATCTCGTGCACCAGGTCGTCGATCTGGCCCTCCGTGGGCTTGACGACGATCTCCGGGTCGACGAGACCGGTGGGGCGGATGATCTGCTCCACGAAGCCGTCGCCCCGGGAGAGCTCGTACTTGCCCGGGGTGGCGGAGAGGTAGACCGTCTGGTTGATCCGTCCGAGGAACTCCTCCCACTTCAGCGGGCGGTTGTCCAGGGCGGACGGCAGCCGGAAGCCGTGGTCGACGAGGGTCCGCTTGCGGGAGGCGTCACCCTCGTACATCGCGCCGATCTGCGGCACGGTGACATGCGATTCGTCCAGGACGAGCAGGAAGTCCTCGGGGAAGTAGTCCAGGAGGGTGTTGGGCGCGGTGCCGGGGGTGCGGTCGTCGAAGTGCATCGAGTAGTTCTCGACACCCGAGCAGGTGCCGATCTGTCGGAGCATCTCGATGTCGTACGTGGTGCGCATCCGCAGCCGCTGGGCCTCCAGCATCTTGCCCTGCTTGTCCAGCTCGGCCAGCCGCTGCTCCAGCTCCTTCTCGATGCCGCCGACAGCCTTCTCCAGGCGCTCCGGACCCGCCACGTAGTGGCTGGCGGGGAAGACGTGGAGGGACTCGTCCTCGCTGATGACCTCGCCGGTGAGCGGGTGGAGGGTGGAGAGCGCCTCGATCTCGTCACCGAACATCTCGATGCGGACCGCGAGCTCCTCGTAGACCGGGAAGATCTCGATGGTGTCGCCCCGCACCCGGAAACTGCCTCGGGTGAACGCCAGGTCGTTGCGGCTGTACTGGATCTCGACGAAGCGGCGCAGCAGCTGGTCGCGGTCGATCTCGTCGCCCACCTTGAGCTGGACCATCCGGTCCACGTACTCCTGCGGTGTGCCGAGGCCGTAGATGCAGGAGACGGAGGCGACCACGATGACGTCACGCCGGGTGAGCAGGGAATTCGTCGCGGAGTGGCGCAGCCGCTCGACCTCCTCGTTGATCGAGGAGTCCTTCTCGATGTAGGTGTCCGACTGCGGGACGTACGCCTCTGGCTGGTAGTAGTCGTAGTACGAGACGAAGTACTCGACGGCGTTGTTGGGCAGGAGCTCGCGGAACTCGTTGGCGAGCTGGGCGGCGAGGGTCTTGTTCGGCGCCATCACCAGGGTGGGGCGCTGCAGCTTCTCGATCATCCAGGCGGTGGTCGCCGACTTTCCGGTGCCGGTCGCGCCGAGCAGCACGACATCCTTCTCACCTGCCCTGACACGCCGCTCCAGCTCGGCGATGGCTGTCGGCTGGTCGCCGCTGGGCTGGTAGGGACTGACGACCTCGAAAGGCGCCACCGAACGTTCGATCTTCGAAACGGGCCGCATGCATCCACCGTACGACCCCCCACTGACAACGGGGCGGGTCAGCGGTCGTGGTGGTCCACCGGGTCTCGCCGCTGCGAGTGGAAGGACGCCGGGTCGGCGTGCGTGCCGAACCGGGGCACCTGGCGCTGCGCGGGGATGCCGAGGGCCCGTCCGGCAGCGGCGTCCTCCCAGTCCGGGGTGCCCATGACCACCAGCGGGTCGAACATGACGACGACCCCGGCGACCAGCAGGAAGCAGGCCGGGCCGATCAGCATGGGCACGAGGAAACCGGTCGGGGTGTCGCCCGCGGTGGTGCCGGGGAGGGTGGCGGCGTGCAGGTGGACCCGGAGGGCCGCCATGCCCGTGTAGTGCATCCCGCTGACCGCGACCCCCATCACGACGGCGGCACCGAGACTGGGCAGGAAGCCGTGGATCGAGACGGCAGCCCAGAGCGCGGCGGTCGAGGCCGACACGGCGATGACCACGGAGAGCGTCACGGTGATCGTGTCGTACTCGAACTGCCCATCAAGTCGCATCCCGGCCATGCCGAGGTAATGCATGGTGGCCACGCCTAGTCCGGTGATCGTGCCGCCCGTCACCAGCGCCATCGGGGTGGCGCCCCGGTACCCGACAAGGAAGATCCCGACACCGACCACGACGATCGCGACGGCGAGGCTGGCGAACGTGATCGCCTTGTCGTAACCGATCGGCGCCTCCTCGACGGAGAAACCCATCATCGCTATGAAGTGCATCGTCCAGATTCCGGAGCCTATGGAAGTCGCACCGAGAGCCAGCCAGCCGGCCTTGAAGGAACGTTCCGTGCGCAGCGACCGGGTGGTGCAGCGCAGACCGAGTGCCGCACCGAGGCAAGCCATGAGGAACGCCGCGACGGGGGTCACCGCCCCATAGCTGAAACCGTCGATTGTGCCCTGCATACACACGCCCTTCGCATAAGCCCGGGTGCGGACGACCCTAAGGCGCGAGGCCCGGCAAACAAACAGAAGAACTGCATTTTATCGACAGGTGCACCGGTCCATGACGCGGTCCCCGAAGGCCGTTCACATGGTGGCCACCCTTCGCCTCTCCCTTGTTCGGCGGCGGCTGCGACGCTCGGGCCGTCCGCAACTCCGACGCTCCGCACCCCACGCAAGGAGTCCACGTGCACGCAGGCACCGCTACCGCCTCCGTCGCTGCCGCCGCCCTGCTGGCCGCCGGCACGTTCCTGCTGTCGAACACCGGCGCACCCGTCTCGGACGCCACCACCGCCACCACCGCTGCCGCCGGGCCGGTGGCCCGCGCCGGCGCCGGCGCCGCACCGGACGGTACCCCGCTCGTCATCTCCCACCGGGGCGCGTCGGCCTACGCCCCCGAGAACACTCTCGCGGCCGTGGACAGGGCCCACGCGCTCGGCTTCGACTGGGTGGAGAACGACATCCAGGTGACCAAGGACGGCGTTCTCGTCGTCATCCACGACACCGATCTGAAGCGGACCACCGACGCCGAGGAGGTCTTCCCGGACCGCGCGCCCTGGGCGGTCAAGGACTTCACGGCCGCCGAGATCGCCCGGCTGGACGCGGGAAGCTGGTTCGGAGCACGGTACGCCGGTACCCGGGTGCCCACGCTCCGGGAGTACCTGGACCGTATCGAGCACAACGACCAGAGCCTGCTCATGGAGATCAAGAGCCCCGAGATCTACCCCGGGATCGAGCGGGCGGCCCTTCAGGTGCTGGACCAGGAGGGATGGCTGGACGCCGGTCATGTCCGCGACCGCCTCGTGATCCAGAGCTTCGGCGCGGACAGCGTGCGCGAGGTGCACGAGCAGCGTCCGGACGTCGTCACCGGCTTTTTGGGCACCCCGGCCGTCGCCGAGCTGCCCTCGTACGCCGAGTTCACCGACCGGATCAACCCTACGTACACCTCGGTCTCCGGCGAGTACGTCGCGGCGGTGCACGCGCTGAAGGGACCGCACCGCGAGAGGCTCCAGGTCGACACCTGGACGGTCAACGACGCGGCTCACGCGCTCCAGGTGACCGGCTACGGCGTGGACGGCATCATCACCAACGCGCCGGACGTGATCCGGGCGGCCACGGGCGCGCGCGAGGCCACCGGGGGCGTGTGAGGCGGTGTGCGAGGCCGTCGGCTGATCGTTGCGGTGCCGTTGCCGCGGCCGGCCACCGACCGTTGTCAGTGGCCGGCCGTACGGTGGGTGCCATGAACAACAACGGGGTTGTCGAGTGGACCGTCGTGGAGAGCGACATCGGTCCGCTGCTGCTGGCCGCGACCGGTGCCGGGCTGGTGAGCGTGGTCTTCCACGCGCGTCCGGCGGTACGGGACAGGGCGCTGGACCAGTTGCGGAGCCGACTCGGCGCGGAGCCGGTCGAAGCACCGGACTCCGCCCGGCTGGCCGAGCCGATACGCCAGCTCGCGGCGTATTTCGCGGGCGCCCTGCGGGATTTCTCGCTCGATCTCGACTGGTCGCTGACGGGCGGTTTCAACCGCCAGGTGCTCCGTGAGCTGGCGACCGGCGTGCCGTACGGCGCAGTCGCCGGTTACGGGGAACTCGCGGACCGGGTCGGGCAGCCCGGAGCGGCCCAGGCGGTCGGTGCGGCCATGGGGTCCAATCCCCTGCCGGTCGTGGTGCCCTGCCACCGGGTGGTGGAGCGCGACGGCGGGATCGGTGGCTTCGGCGGCGGTCTTGAGACGAAACGGCAGTTGCTGGCTCTGGAGGGCGTGCTGCCGCAGCCGCTGTTCTGAGCCACCGCGACAGCGGGCCCCCCATTCTCGTTTTCGCACGCACGTTCGGACTGGCACACTGCGTCGGTGACCAACACCCTCGACGCATCCGACACCCCCGGCGGGCCCGCTCCCACCGGGCGGGTCACCGCGGCCGACCTGCCGGGGCTCCGGCGCAGGACGACCGCCGTGCTGATCGCCGGCCAGATACTCGGCGGCCTCGGCGTGCCCGTCGGCATCACCCTGGCCCCTGTGCTGGCGACGCGGGTCAGCGGCTCCGAGGCACTGTCGGGCCTCGCGCCCACCGCGTCGGTGACCGGCACGGCCCTGCTGTCGCTGCCGCTGGCCGCGCTGATGACCTCGCGCGGCCGCCGCCCCGGTCTCGTACTCGCGTATCTGATCGGGGCACTCGGGGCCGGCCTGGTGGTGCTGTCCACCCTGGTGGAGAGCTTTCCGCTGCTGCTCCTCGGCATGGCCGCGTTCGGCGCGGGCTCCTCCGCCAATCTGCAGGCGCGGTTCGCCGCGGCGGATCTGGCCGAGCCCGAGCGGCGCGGCCGGGCGATCTCGACCGTCATCTGGGCCACCACCATCGGCTCGGTCGCGGGGCCCAACATCGCGGCTCCGGCGGGCCGGGTCTTCCGCGGCACCGCCGTGTCCGAGACGGCCGGGCCCTTCGTCTGGGCGGCCGGCATCTTCCTCCTCGCCGCACTCGTGATCGCGGTTCTGCTGCGGCCCGACCCACTGCTCACGGCACGCGCGCTGGCCCCCCGGGAGAGCAATGCGGCCGGGAACCGTTCCCTGCGTGCGGGCGTCGCGGCCGTGCGGGCGTCACCGATGGCCCGGCTGGCCCTGGTGACCGTGGCCGTCTCGCACACCGTGATGGCCTCGATCATGGTGATGACCCCGGTCGACCTCGGCCACCACGGCGCGGATCTCCAGCTGGTCGGCCTGGTGATCAGCGGCCACATCGCGGGGATGTACGCGTTCTCGCCGGTGATGGGTTGGCTCTCGGACCGCTTCGGCCGGCTCACCGTCATCGGCCTGGCCGTCGGGCTGCTCTCCCTGGCCGCGCTGCTGGCGGGCACCGCGGGCGCCGCTCACGGCAGGACCGCGGCCGGTCTCTTCGTGCTCGGGCTCGGCTGGTCCGCGGGACTGGTCGCCGGTTCCGCGCTGCTCACCGACTCCGTGCCGCAGCCCGCCCGCGCCGCCGTGCAGGGCCTGTCGGACCTGACCATGAACGCCTCCGCGGGCATCGGCGGCGCGGTCGCCGGGGTCATCGTCTCCCGGGCGAGCTATGGCTGGCTGAACCTCACCGGCGCCTGCCTGCTGCTGCCGATGGCCGCGCTGGCCCTGCGCCGGTCCCTCACCCGTCCCGCCTCGGCCTGAACCCGGCCCGGCACCCACCCCCACGCGCAAGGGCTTCAGGGCTTCAGAGGCTGATGTGATAGGCCTTGCGCAGCGTCTCGTGCACGGTCCATGTCGTACGGTCGCCCTCGCGCAGCACGCAGGCGTCGCCCGGTCCGATCTCCAGTGTCCCGCCGCCCTCGACCGCCACGGTCGCGCGGCCGCTGACCACCACGAACAGCTCGTTGGCCTCGGTGTCCGTGACCACGCCGGGCGTGATCTGCCAGATCCCGCGCAGCTGCCTGCCGTCGGCCGACTCCCACAGCACCTTGCCGGTGACCTGCGGATTGCCCGCCACGATCTGCGCGGGATCGAGCGGTTCCGGTTCAAGCTCGGCGTCCGGGATGTGCACGGCAAAAGAGGCGGGAGCTTGATCAATTGTGGTCATGGGCGGTCACTCTAGCGACCGCCCATGAGCGTCCCGCGCTACCCCCGCGGGTCGGCGGCGGGGTCGACCACAGCCAACCACGCGTCAGCGATCAGCCGGTGCCCGAGCCGGGTCGGATGGACGCCGTCCGGGGCCAGCTCCGCCGGCTGCCGGTCCCGTATCGCGCGGGCCATGGCGTGGTCGGCGCGGACCACCTGGGCCCCGTTGTTGGCGGCTGCCCGCAGGACGGCGTCGGTGCGGGGAGCCAGGTCCTCGAACCAGCTCTCCTGCTCCGGCCCGGCCGGGAGCAGGAACGGGGTGATGACGACCAGTCGTGCGGGCAGCCCGCGCGCGGTGTCCGCGAGCAGGCCGTCCAGGCAGGCCTCGAACACGTCGACCGGGCTGGCCAGTCCGCTGTCGTAGTGCCGCCAGGTGTCGTTGATGCCGATCTTGACGGTGACCACAGTGGGACGGTGGTCGATGACATCGGCGGTCCAGCGGGTTTCGAGGTCGTAGACGCGATTGCCGCCGATCCCCCTGTTGATGACACGGGGCCCGGATCCTTCGACCGCCCTGTCGCGCAGGGTCTGCGCGATCTCGTGGACGTAACCCGCACCGAGCGATGCGGCGTCCGCACGGTCGCGGCCCGCATCGGTGATGGAGTCTCCGATGAACAGGAGCGTGTCGTCGTGCCTGATGCGCATGTCTGCCATTCTGACGTCGGGGCGCCCGAACGCCCCTCGCGGCCTTCGGGGTTCAGCCGACCATGTTCGACTATGTTCGGCCGTACGCGGTCCGTCCGGCGAATTGCGGCTCCGCGCGGTGATTGTCACGGGTGCGCGGCCGGTGCCCCGCTTGTTCCGGATGGTGAGGGGGCTGTCCGGCGGGACGGTGCAGGTCCCGTCGGCCACGACGATCCGGGCACCGGGCCGTGCCCGGACGATCGCGGCTTGGAGCTCGTCCAGGGTGCGGACGGTCGGGGCCGGAGCCTCACTCGCGGTCAGCGGCCCGCCGACGGGGGTGTCGGGACGGCGCACCGGGATCTGGAGCGTGAGCGCCCGGCAGCCCGACCGCCCATCTCGGTGTCGACGGGCGGGCCGGTCGGGGTCGATGTGGACCGGGATGATCTCGCACGCGTCGTCCAGCAGTTGGGCGTACCGCACCCGGCCTGCGAGGCCCGGCGGGTGCAGGCGGCGCGGCGGCCCGGACCGGCAGGGGGACGTGGAGCCGGGCGCCGCGCGGGGTGGTTTCCCTTCCCCGTACACGATGGCGAGCGATGGTGCGCGGCCGGGCACGAAGCCCGCACGGCCGCCGCCGGGGGACGTTTGAGCCCGCCCCCGCCGCGACAGGGATGTGGACATGTCACAGACTGCGCCGCTCGGCGCCGCTCCCCAGCCGCCCGCCCCGCACGCGCCCGTCCTCTCCGCAGAGGTGCGGGCCGCCCTCGCCACGCACCGGCCCGTCGTCGCGCTGGAGTCGACGATCATCGCCCACGGCCTGCCCCGCCCCCGCAACCTGCGGGTGGCCGAGGAGTTGGAAGGGCTCGTACGGTCCGGCGGCGCCGTGCCCGCCACCATCGCCGTACTGGACGGGAGGGCCCGGATCGGCCTGGACAAGGACCAGTTGGAGCGGGTCGCCCAGGACCCGGCGATGCGCAAGTTCGGCCACCGGGACCTTGCTCCGGCACTGGCGGCGGGCGCGAGCGGGGCGACGACGGTCTCCGCGACGGCGTTCCTGGCCGCACACGCGGGCCTGCGCGTCTTCGCGACCGGTGGGCTCGGCGGGGTGCACCGGGGCTGGGCCGAGAGCCAGGACGAGTCGGCGGACCTGCGGCTGCTGGCCGGGACCGGGATCACCGTGGTCTGCGCGGGCGTGAAGTCGATCCTGGACGTGCCCGCCACGCTCCAGCGGCTGGAGACGCTCGGTGTCGGGGTCCTCGGTTACGGCACCGACCGGTTCCCCGGGTTCTACCTCAGCAGTTCGGGCGAGCCGGTCGACTGGACCGTGCACAGCCCGGAGGACGTCGCCGGGGTGATGAGGGCCCAGGACGCGCTCGGCGGGCCCGGGGCGGCGCTGATCGTCGCCAACCCCGTACCGCCGGAAGAGCAGTTGGATCCCGCCCTGCACGACCGGGTGCTGGCCGAGGCACTGGACTCGTGCCGGGAGCGCGGCGTCGTGGGGCAGGCCGTCACGCCGTACCTGCTCGACCAGCTGACGCGGCGGACCGGCGGTGCCTCGCTGGAGGCCAACCTGGCGGCGGTCCGCGGCAATGTGGCGCTCGCCGCCCGGATCGCCACGGCCTGGACCGCCCGGTGACCGGTGGACTTCTCGTCGTCGGGGACGTGGTCACGGACGTGGTGGCCCGGCACGGAACGGCGCTGGTCCACGGTACGGACACCAAGGCCGGCATCCGGACCCGGCCGGGCGGTGCCGGAGCCAACGTGGCCTGCTGGGCGGTACGTTCGGGCTGCCCGGAGGTGCGGCTGCTGGCCCGGGTCGGCGCCGACTCCGCGGCCTGGCACCGGGACCGGCTGCGCCGGGCGGGCGTACGCGACCTGCTGGCCGTGGACGACGGGGCCCCGACCGCGACGGTCGTCGCCCTGGTCGACTCCGCCGCCGAGCGCACCTTCCTCACGGACAGCGGCGCGGCCCTGCGCCTCGCGCCGGAGGACTGGTCGCCGTCGATGCTCGACGGGATCGGCCGCCTCCACCTCTCCGGCTATCTGCTCTTCGCCGAGTCGAGCCGCGCGACGGCCCTGCTCGCACTGCGGGAGGCCGGGCGGCGGAACATCCCGGTGAGCGTCGACCCGGCCTCCTCGGGATTCCTGGCCGAACTGGGCGTCGACCGGTTCCTGGACCTGGTCAGGGAGGTGGACCTGCTGCTGCCCAACGCGGACGAGGCGCGGCTGCTCACCGGACTCCCCGTGCCGGCCGACGCCGCGGCCAAGCTGAGCCTGCTGGTCCGCCAGGCCGTCGTCACCCTGGGCCGGGACGGCGCCCTGCTCGCCACCGGGGGCGTGGTGACCGGCCGGGTCCCGGCCGAACCGGTGCGGGACCCGGTGGACTCCACCGGGGCGGGCGACGCCTTCACCGGCGGCTTCCTCGCGGCGCTGCTGGCGGG
>CBRG010000285.1 GCA_000470535.1 Streptomyces sp. AW19M42 | reverse complement strand
CCCGGCCCTCAGCCTGCCGACGGCTACGCGCTCATCGCGCGACCGCCGCTCAGTTGTCGTCCTCGTCGATCAGGAACCCGCGCATCGGCGAAGGCGCCTGCTGCATCGGCTGCGGCGCCTGCGGCCGCACCGGTGCCATCGGCTGGGTCATCGCCGGCGACATCTGCTGCTGGCCACCGTACGAGGGCGCGCTGCCCATGGACGGGCTGCCGCCCATCTGCGGGCCGCCGTGGCCGCCGTGGTTGCCGTGGCCGCCGCCCATGGTGTGTCCCATGGCACCCGCACCGGCCGGAGCCAGCGAGGGCGACGGCGGCAGCGAAGCGGTCGCCGGGGTCCGCGGCGGAGCCAGCGAGTCGTCCGCCTGGGTCTCCAGCTGGCGCAGCTGGCTCTCCAGGTAGGACTTCAGACGCGTCCGGTACTCGCGCTCGAAGCCACGCAGGTCCTCGACCTTGCGCTCAAGCGTCGCGCGGGCCGACTCCAGGGAGCCCATCGCCACGCGGTGCTTCTCCTGCGCGTCCCGCTCCAGGGCGTCCGCCTTGGCACGGGCGTCGCGCTCCAGGCCCTCGGCGCGGCTGCGCGCCTCGCCGACGATCTTGTTGGCCTCTGAACGGGCCTCCGCGATCGCCTGGTCGGCGGTCTGCTGCGCCAGGGAGAGGACACGGGCGGCGCTGTCGCCCCCGGGGCCCTGCTGCTGCATCTGCGGCGGCTGCTGCTGCTGCATCTGCTGCATCTGCTGCTGCTGGGGGTTGTGACCACCCATGGGGCCGCCCATCGGGCCACCCATGGGACCGCCCTGCATCGGACCGGGGCCGTGCGGGCCCTGCGGACCGGGGCCGTGCGGACCCTGGGGTCCGTGGCCGCTGGGACCGGCGGGCAGCTGCGGAGCGCCACCGGGCAGCTGGGGCGGACCCATCTGCGGGGGCTGCTGCTGCTGGACCGGCGGACCAGATATGGCGGCCGGCACCGGTGCGCCGGGCCGTTCCTGCTGCTCCGGCTTGCGCATGCCTTGCTGCTGCTGGTTCTGCGCGGCGGCACGCGTGGCGGCGGCCAGCTTGGCGCGCAGGTCCTCGTTCTCACGGAGCAGGCGGGTCAGCTCCGATTCGACCTCGTCGAGGAAGGCGTCAACCTCGTCCTCGTCATAGCCTTCTCGGAGGCGGACCGTCGTGAACTGCTTGTTCCGCACGTCCTCGGGGGTCAGCGGCATCTCTTCTTCACCTCTACGTAGTCGTCGGCAGTCGGCAAGACCGTATCGCTCACAACCTGATCACGACGCTGATCAGGATGGAAACGATGATCATCAGAACGAAGAAGGACAGGTCGAGTGCCACGCCCCCGAGACGCAGCGGCGGAATGAACCGCCGCAGGAGCTTGAGCGGTGGATCGGTGACCGTGTAAGTGGTCTCAAGAACGACCACCATCGGCTTGCCCGGCTGCCATGAACGTGCGAACTGGAAGACGTAGTCCATGACCAGCCGGAAGATCAGCACGATGAGGAAACACATCAACGCGATGTAGACAACACTTTGAGCGACGCCCATCCTCGCGCTTCCCTCTCCCCTGGCTCTCGTAGCTCCGGCCTCTCGGCCGGGTTGTTCCCGGTGTCGTGTTTCTCAGCTCTGGTTGAAGAATCCGCCCTCTGCGATGCGGGCCTTGTCCTCCGCCGTGACATCGACGTTAGCAGGCGACAACAGAAAGACCTTCTGCGTCACTCGCTCAATGCTGCCATGGAGACCGAAGACGAGTCCCGCGGCAAAGTCGACAAGTCGCTTCGCGTCCGTGTCGTCCATCTCCGTGAGATTCATGATCACCGGAGTGCCCTCACGGAAGTGTTCCCCGATGGTACGGGCCTCGTTGTAGGTCCTGGGGTGCAGCGTGGTGATGCGGTAGGGCTCCCGCTCGGACACAACCTTGGGCATGATCACCGGTGCGTTCTTCTCCAAGTTCGAGCGTTCAGGTGTGATGGATGCCACGGGGGCGATTCGGGCGGGTCGCTCTCGCTCGGCCGGGATCTGAACCGGCTCCCGCTGCGCCGGAGGCTGTACCGCTCGTACCGGTTCGCCCCGTTCCCGCTCCACCTGATGCGCGGGCTGGTGCCGGCGCCGGTCCCGCTCGGGCTCCGGCTCGGGTTCGAATTCGTCGTCGGGGTCGAACCCCGGACCGTCGTACCCATCGTCCTCCACGAGGCCGAGGTAGACCGCCATCTTGCGCATCGCGCCGGCCATGCTCTGAGTCCTCCGCTCTGTGGTGGATCGGCATCTGTCACCAAGTGCCCGCGATCCACTGTGGCCTACCCGCCGTGGGCGGTAATGACCATATTTTCTGCTGTGGTCCGACTTGCTTGGCGACGTTACCCGAGCCCGGGTCGGACTCCGAGTACCGCAGTACCGACGCGCACATGTGTCGCTCCGGCCGCAACCGCGTCCTCAAGGTCCGCACTCATCCCTGCAGAGACCATGTTCGCAGCCGGATGGTTCCCGCGCAGCCGGGATGAGATTTCCATCAGCCGGTCGAACGCCGCCCGTTGCCTTCCGGCGAACGGTCCGGCGAGCGGCGCGACGGTCATCAGACCGGCCAGCCACAGCCCCGGGGCGGATTCGACCGCGGCGGCCAACTCCTCGACCGCGTCCGGGGCGACGCCGCCCCGCTCCCCCCGCTCACCGCTCCCGGCGTCGAGCGCGACCTGGACGAGACATCCGAGTTCACGCTCACCGCGCGTGTCGCGTGCCACCGCCGCGGAGAGTGCCGTCACCAGCTTGACGCGGTCCACCGACTGTACGATATCGGCGTAACTCACCACAGAACGAACCTTATTCGTCTGCAATTGGCCGACAAAATGCCATGTGAGGGATAGATCCGCACATGCGGCGGCCTTGGGAGCTGCGTCTTGATCGCGGTTCTCCGCGACCTGGCGCACGCCGAGTTCGTGCAGGATCCGCACATCGCTCGCCGGGTAGGTCTTGGTGACCACGATGAGGGTCACCTCCTCCCGCTTGCGGCCGGCGGCGGCGCAGGCGGAAGCGATGCGTTCCTCCACCTGTGCGAGATTCGCTGCGAGTTGAGCCTTACGGTCCGTCATGCCCTATCCGTCCAGCCAGACATATCCGGCGAGCCGCCCGGTGGCGCGGTCGCGTCGGTACGAGAAATGGTCACCCGATTCGAGAGTGCAAACGGGCGACATGTGCCGGTCGGTGATTCCGAGGGCATCGAGCTGGGCATGGACCCCGGCGGTGACATCCACGGCGGGGGTTCCCCAGCTGGTCTCGGACCAGGAGGCCGGGACACTCGTCGCGACCTCCTCCCGCATGGCGGCCGGGACCTCGTAGCACCGTCCGCAGACGGCCGGCCCGGTGCGGGCGACGATCCGCGAGGGGTCCGCGCCGAGCCGGACCATGACCCCGACCGCGGCGGGCACCACTCCGGCGACGAGACCGGGGCGGCCCGCGTGTGCCGCCGCGACGATCCCGGCGACCGGGTCTGCGAGGAGTACGGGGGTGCAGTCCGCGGTGAGGACGGCGAGCGGAAGTCCGCGCCGTGCGGTCACCACCGCGTCCACGGCGGGAACCTCGGAGGCATCGCCCCACGGTCCGTCGACCACGGCGACGTCCCGGCCGTGGACCTGGTTCATCCAGACGACCCGCGCCGGGTCGAGCCCGCGGCCGCGGGCGGCGCGCTCCCGGTTGGCGAGAACGGCGGCGGGGTCGTCACCGACCGCGCCGCCGAGGTTGAGCTCCGCATACGGGGCGGCGCTCACCCCTCCCCACCTGTCGGTGAAGGAGAAGTGGGCGCCGCCCCCCGAAGAAACAGAATCCGCATGGCTCACTGCGTGGTGCGGACCTATCACTTCAAGAAATCCGGAACATCCAGCTCTTCGGCCTGGGAGTCCTGGTAGGGCCGGGCCAGCGGGACGTGCGGCGGAGCGACCGGCGGGAGGTGGCTCTCGTTGGCCACCGCTACCGGCTCGGCCTGGACCGGGGTCTCCTCGCGCGGGGGCACGGAGCCCAGTCCGCTCGACTGGCGCACGGGCTCGGCGGCCCGGACCGGCGGGGCGGACTCCTCACGCTTGGTGGAGTTCGCGCCCAGGACGTTCTCGCGACGGGTCGGCGGCTGTCCGCCGTCGAAGCCCGCGGCGATCACGGTGACCCGCACCTCGTCGCCCAGTGCGTCGTCGATGACCGCACCGAAGATGATGTTCGCCTCCGGGTGCGCCGCCTCGCTCACCAGCTGGGCGGCCTCGTTGATCTCGAAGAGACCGAGGTCGCTGCCGCCGGAGATGGAGAGCAGGACACCGCGGGCGCCGTCGATGGACGCCTCCAGGAGCGGCGAGGAGATCGCCATCTCGGCCGCCGCCACCGCGCGGTCGTCGCCGCGCGCGGAGCCGATACCCATGAGCGCCGATCCGGCCTCGGACATGACCGACTTGACGTCGGCGAAGTCGAGGTTGATCAGACCCGGGGTGGTGATGAGGTCGGTGATGCCCTGGACACCCGAGAGCAGCACCTGGTCGGCCGACTTGAACGCGTCGAGCACGCTGACCTGGCGGTCCGAGATGGACAGCAGTCGGTCGTTGGGGATGACGATGAGGGTGTCGACCTCTTCGCGGAGTTCGGCGATGCCGTCCTCCGCCTGGTTTGCGCGACGCCGGCCCTCGAAGGTGAACGGGCGGGTGACCACACCGATCGTCAGGGCGCCGAGCGAGCGCGCGATATTGGCGACGACGGGTGCGCCACCGGTGCCGGTGCCGCCGCCTTCGCCTGCGGTGACAAAGACCATGTCGGCCCCCTTGAGGACCTCCTCGATCTCTTCACGGTGGTCCTCTGCCGCCTTGCGACCGACGGCCGGGTTCGCCCCGGCGCCGAGGCCACGGGTGAGTTCACGGCCGACGTCGAGCTTGACGTCGGCGTCGCTCATCAACAGGGCTTGCGCATCAGTGTTGATCGCGATGAACTCGACGCCCTTGAGACCGACCTCGATCATTCGGTTGATGGCATTGACACCACCGCCGCCGACACCGATGACCTTGATGACTGCGAGGTAGTTCTGCGGTGCTGCCACGTCGAAGGCCTCTCGCCTCGAGTTACGTGTCGTCGCTTGGCGGTAGTCCCGCCGCGACGACGGATGCCGATTGGGACGGTCCGAACGCCGACCCAAACCCTAACGTTGAAGTTTAGGGTTACCAGTGTGTCTGCTTCATGGACTCTTCCGAACAGGACACTAAGTCGACAAGTGGCGCACGTTCAACGAACACGCCGAACCTCCCGTTTTTCTTTTCACCCTATGTGATCACCCGTAGCGCTGACCAACCAGGGTGCTGGCCAGGCCGAATGTGCGTCAACTGCCCGACACCGCAGGAGCGGTGGGTGCACTCACGTCGAAGTGTCCTGCTTTGGGAGCGGCTTTCATGAGTGCGGTGAGGACTTTCGCCTTCACAGCACCTTCTTCACCACTGCCCCAGATCACCTCGCGGTCCCGAGTGAGCTCCAGGGAGACCGAATCGTACGAGGTGACCCGCACGACCTCGGTGTCCCCGGCGATGCCGCCCGGAAGGTCGCCCGCGACCCGGACCGCCTCCCGCACCAGCCGATCGCTGCCGAAGCGGCGCAGGCTCGCTGACCGACCAGGGGTCAGTTCCAGCAGGGGTACGCGCCCGGGCGCCCTGTCCACCGTGGCGAAGCGCACGCCTTTGGCGTCCACTTCAATGAACTTTGCGCCCTTTTTCACCAACAGGACCGGCTTTCGTTCGGTCACCTTAAGTCCGATGTCGTGCGGCCATGACCGTACGACATCCACCGAGTCGATACGAGGCAACTTCTGGCGCAATCTGTCCGCGATGTCGTCCGTGTTCACGGAAACGAGCGGAGACCCCATCGGCACCGCCGCGGCAGCCTCCACCTCGGCCGGTGACAGTACGTCGACACCGGTGATCCGGACCTGTTCGGTCCGCAGCCAGGACGAGCCGTAGAGCGCCCAGACGGCGCCGGAGCCGAGCAGCAGTACGGCCGCGGCGATCACGATCAGCAGGGCCCGCCGGGACATCCGGCGCCCTTCGGTCCCCGGGCGCGGCGGCCGGTCCGGGGTGTCCTCCTGCTGCCCTGCACCGCGCTGGGCGGTCGTCGGTCCGGCCACGCTCGCTCCTTATGCCGGGTCCGGGGGCGCCGCCCCCGGACCCGTCCGCCTCACGCGCCTCGGCGTGCGGCAATCGCCTCGTACACCATGCCGACCAGCAGGTCGTCGGCGTCCCGGCGGCCGAACTCGGCGGCAGCGCGGGACATCTCGTACAGCCGGTGCGGATCCGCCAGCACCGGAAGGACGTTGCCCTGCACCCACTCCGGGGTCAGCGCGGCGTCATCCACCAGCAGACCGCCGCCGGCGTTGATCAGCGGCTGGGCGTTGAGCCGCTGTTCGCCGTTGCCGATCGGCAACGGGACATAGGCGGCGGGCAGCCCGACGGCGGAGAGTTCCGCCACGGTCATCGCGCCCGCGCGGCAGAGCATCATGTCTGCCGCAGCGTACGCGAGGTCCATCCGGTCCACATACGGTACCGGGATATAGGGCGGCATACCGGGCATGTTGTCCACGCGCGGCATTTCGTTCTTCGGGCCGACCACATGGAGGATCTGGATTCCGGAGCGCTGCAGCAGCGGGGCGACCCGCTGGACCACCTCGTTGAGGTGGCGGGCGCCCTGCGAGCCGCCGGAGACCAGCAGCGTCGGCAGGTTGGGGTCGAGCCCGAAGGCGGCACGTGCCTCCGGACGGACCCGGGCCCGGTCCAGGGTGGCGATGGTGCGGCGAAGCGGAATGCCGATGTAACGGGCGCCGCGGAGCTTGCTGTCGGGGGTGGAGACGGCGACCCCGTGCGCGTACCGCGAACCGATCTTGTTGGCCAGGCCCGGCCGGGCGTTGGCCTCGTGCACCACGATCGGCACCCCGGCGCGTTTGGCGGCGAGGTAGCCGGGCAGCGCCACGTAGCCGCCGAACCCGACCACGCAGTCCGCCCTGGTCCGCTCCAGGATCTGCTCGGCGGCCTTGATGGTGCCGCGCAGCCTGCCCGGAACGGTGATGAGCTCGGGGGTGGGCTTGCGCGGCAGCGGTACGGCCGGGATCAGGGCGAGTTCGTACCCCCGCTCGGGTACGAGTCTTGTCTCAAGTCCGCGCTCCGTGCCGAGAGCGGTGATTCCCACGCTCGGGTCCTGCCTGCGCAGGGCGTCCGCGAGGGCAAGCGCGGGCTCGATGTGGCCGGCGGTCCCCCCACCGGCGAGTACGACATGCACCGAAATTCACCGCTCTCCGGACGAACGCTTCTTGATGCGCCGTCTCATCGTCTTCCATCTCACCCCGGGCCTCCGCATGGCCAGGGCCGCCTTCGCGGCGGGATCCTCTCGCGCGAACGCGATCAGCAGCCCGACAGCGAACATGGTCGGCAGCAGGGCCGACCCTCCGTAGGAGAACAACGGGAGCGGGACGCCGGCGATCGGAAGCAGACCGAGCACCGCACCGATATTGATCACGGCCTGAGCCGTGATCCAGGTGGTCACACCTCCCGCGGCATACCTCACGAAGGGGTCCTCCGTGCGTCCGGCCACGCGGATACCCGCATAGCCTAGGGCCGCGAAGAGGGCGAGTACCGACAGTGTCCCCGCCAACCCCAGTTCCTCCCCCGTGATGGCGAAGATGAAGTCGGTGTGGGGTTCGGGGAGTTGACCCCATTTCTCCACACTCGCACCGAGCCCGGATCCGAACCAGCCGCCGGACGCAAGAGCGTAGATACCGTGCACGGCCTGCCAGCACGAGCCGCCTGGTCCGGGTTCGCTCGCGCCCATGCAGTCGAGCCTGGCCATCCGGTTCGGACTGGTCTTGATCAGTACGAAGCCGATCAGTCCGGCGGTGGCGAGCACTCCGGCGAACAGCCGGGTGGGGGCCCCGGCCAGCCAGAGCAGCCCGAACAGGATCGCCGTGAGAATGATCGCAGTGCCCATGTCACCGCCGAGCATGATCAGCCCGAGCAGCATGAAGGCGACCGGCACCAGCGGCACGAGCATGTGCTTCCACTGGTTCAGCAGCCGCTTGTCCTGCTTGCGGGCGAGCAGGTCGGCCCCCCACAGGACGAGGGCGAGCTTGCCGAACTCGCTGGGCTGGAGCTGGAAGGGGCCGCCCAGGTAGAGCCAGTTCCGGTTGCCGTTGACCGACATCCCTATCCCCGGTACCTGGACCAGCACCATCAGGAAGACGGCGCCCATCAGCAGCGGGTAGGACAGGGCGCGGTGCAGCTTCACCGGAATCCGGGCGGCGATCGCCATCAGCCCGGCCCCGATGACGGCGGCCAGGAACTGCTTGCGGAAGAAGTAGGTGCCCGGCTTGTCGAGCTCCAGCGCCTTGATCATCGAGGCGGAGTAGACCATGACGAGCCCGAGCACGGTGATGAGCAGCCCGGCACCCAGGATCAGGTAGTACGCCGTCAGCGGCCGGTCCCAGGCCCGGCGTGCCTGCTCGTGGAGCCGCCGCACACCGCCGCCCCGCGGGGTCCGCGGACTGCCCGTGCTCCTGGAGCGCGCGGCGGGCGGCCGCCGGGAGCCGGGCGCGGAGCGCACGCGGAGCGCGAGTCCGTCCGGCAGCGGTGCGCCCGCGGTCGCCAGGAGAGGCGGATGGAGCGCCCGGCTGATCGCCGCGGTCGCCCGTGAGCGGTCCCCGCCGCGTGCGGCAGGGCTCTCTTCGGCCGGCATGGTCCTGTCCCCTCCACTGTTCGTGCCCGGGGCTTCGGTGCCGAGGGCCCGCGCCCACGGCACTGCCGTACGCACCCGGTTGTCCCGGGACGGTACGGCGTGGAGGCCGGGCCCGTCAGGCGCTCTCGGCGGCGAGTGCGCGGACCGCGTCCGCGAAGGCCTCGCCCCGCTTGTTGTAGTTGGTGAACATGTCCATCGAGGCGCAGGCCGGGGCCATCAGTACGGTGTCTCCCGGCCGGGCGAGCCGTGCCGCCTCGCGGACCGCCTCCGACATCGCACCAGTGTCGGTCCGGTCGAGGTCGGTCACCGGGACCTCGGGCGCGTGTCGCGCGAGGGCTTCGCGGATCAGGGCGCGGTCGGCGCCCATCAGCACGACGCCCCGCAGGCGCCCCGCGCACCCGGTCACCAGCTCGTCGAAGGCGGCGCCCTTGGCCAGGCCGCCGGCGATCCAGACGATGGGGTCGTAGGAGGCCAGCGACGCCTCGGCAGCGTGGGTGTTGGTGGCCTTGGAGTCGTCGATGTACGTGACCCCGGCGACGTCCGCGACGTGCTCGATGCGGTGCGGGTCTGGGCGGAAGTTCCGCAGCCCGTCGCGTACGGCGGCCGGGGCGACGCCGAAGGCGCGGGCCAGCGCAGCGGCCGCCAGCGCGTTGGCGATGTTGTGCGGGGCGGGCGGGTTCACGTCCGCGGCCTCGGCAAGCTCCTGGGCCTGCTTCTGCCGGTTCGTCACGAAGGCGCGGTCGACGAGGATGCCGTCGACGACTCCGAGCTGGGAGGGCCCGGGGGGGCCGAGGGTGAAGCCGATCGCCCGGCAGCCCTCCTCGACGTCCGCCTCGCGCACCAGGTCCTCGGTGACCGCGTCCGCGACGTTGTAGACGCAGGCGACGGTGTTGCCCTCGTAGATCCGGCCCTTGTCCGCGACGTACGCCGCCATGGAGCCGTGCCAGTCGAGGTGGTCGGGGGCCAGGTTGAGTACGGCCGCGGAGTGGGCGCGCAGCGAGGGCGACCAGTGCAGCTGGTAGCTGGACAGCTCGACGGCCAGTACGTCGTACTTCTCGTCGCCGAGCACCGCGTCCAGGAGCGAGACCCCGATGTTGCCGACGGCGGCGGTGCGCAGACCGGCCGCCTCCAGGATCGAGGCGAGCATCCGGACGGTCGTGGTCTTGCCGTTGGTGCCGGTGACCGCGAGCCAGGGTGCTGGTTCCCGGCCGTCCCGTCCGCGCAGCCGCCAGGCGAGTTCGACGTCGCCCCAGACGGGGACGCCCGCCTCCGCGGCCGCGGCGAACAGCGGCTTGTCGGGCTTCCAGCCCGGGGTGGTGACGATGAGCTCGGTGGACTCGGGCAGGGTGGCCCCGTCGCCGAGGCGCACGGTGATGCCCTGCGCCTCCAGCTCCGCGGCCTGGGCGCGCGAGCGCTCGTCGTCACCGTCGTTGACGACGGTGACGACGGCGCCGAGGCCGTTCAGCACCCGGGCCGCCGGGATCCCGGAGACCCCGAGTCCGGCGACCGTGACGTGCTTGCCCTGCCAGTCCGCGTCGCTCACTTCTTGGCTGCCCATCCTGCGTAGAAGAGGCCGAGACCGACGATCACGCACATGCCCTGGATGATCCAGAAGCGGACCACGACAAGGACTTCTGACCACCCCTTGAGTTCGAAGTGGTGCTGGAGCGGCGCCATCCGGAACACCCGCTTGCCGGTCATCTTGAACGATCCGACCTGGATGACGACGGACATCGTGATCATCACGAAGAGGCCGCCGAGCACCGCCATCAGGAACTCGGTGCGGGAGCAGATCGCCAGACCGGCGAGCGCGCCGCCGAGGGCGAGCGAGCCGGTGTCACCCATGAAGATCTTGGCGGGCGAGGTGTTCCACCACAGGAAGCCGAAGCAGGAGCCCATCAGGGCGGAGGCCACGACCGCGAGGTCGAGTGGATCTCGCACTTCGAAACATGCGCTCGGGTTGGTGAGGGTGGCCGCGTTGGCGCACGACTCCTGGAACTGCCAGAGCCCGATGAAGGTGTACGCGCCGAAGACCATCACCGACGCACCGGTGGCGAGGCCGTCCAGACCGTCCGTCAGGTTCACGCCGTTGGACATGGCGAGAATCATGAACAGCGCCCAGACCACGAACAGCACCGGCCCGATCGACCAGCCGAAGTCCTCGACGAACGAGAGCTTGGTGGAGGCGGGGGTGTTGCCCCGGGCGTCCGCGAACTGGAGCGAGAGCACCGCGAAGGCGATACCCACGATCAGCTGACCGGCCATCTTCGCCTTGGCGCGCAGGCCCAGCGAGCGCTGCTTGACGATCTTGATGTAGTCGTCGAGGAAGCCGACGAGCCCCATGCCCGCCATCAGGAAGAGGACCAGCACGCCGGAGAAGCGCATGTCCTCGCCGGTGATCAGCTTAGAGACGACGTACGCGATGATCGTCGCCAGGATGAAGGCGATGCCGCCCATGGTGGGCGTGCCCTTCTTCGATCCGTGGCTGCGCGGGCCGTCGTCCCGGATGAACTGCCCGTATCCCTTGCGGGCCAGCAGCTTGATCAGCAACGGGGTACCCACCAGGGTCAGGAAGAGCCCGATGGCCCCCGCGAAGAGGATCTGCCTCATCGGCCGGCGACCTCGCCCTCGGTCGCGTTCTCCAGCAGTGCCGTAACGACCTGCTCCAGGCCGACCGACCGGGACGCCTTCACCAGCACGACGTCTCCCGGGCGCAGTTCACTGCGCAACAGGTCGACGGCAGCCTGTGCGTCGGACACATGCACCGACTCCTCACCCCACGAACCCTCGTTGTATGCGCCCAGTTGCAGGTAGGAGGCCTCTCTGCCCCCGACCGCGACGAGCTTGCTGACGTTGAGCCGGACGGCAAGCCGTCCGACCGCGTCGTGCTCGGTGAGCGAGGCGTCGCCGAGCTCGGCCATCTGGCCGAGCACCGCCCACGTACGACGCCCCTTCCCCATGGCGGCCAGCGCGCGCAGCGCGGCTCTCATGGATTCGGGGTTGGCGTTGTAGGCGTCATTGACGAACGTCACGCCGTCCGGACGCTCGGTGACCTCCATGCGCCAGCGGGAGAGGGTGCCCGCCTCGGAGAGCCCTTCGGCGATCTCGTCTGCGGACAGGCCCAACTCATGGGCGACGGCGGCCGCGGCGAGCGCGTTCGACACGTGGTGCTCACCGTACAGGCGCATGGTCACATCGCTGCACCCGGTGGGTGTGTGGAGGCGGAACGCGGGGCGGCCGTCGTCGGTGAGCCGCACGTTCTCTCCCCGTACGTCCGCATCCGCGGCTTCCCCGAAGAGCAGAACCCGGGCCTTGGTGCGGGAGGTCATGGCGCGTACGAGCGGGTCGTCGGCGTTGAGTACGGCGAGACCGTCCGCCGGGAGGGACTCGACCATCTCGCCCTTGGCCTGGGCGATCTGCTCGCGGCCGCCGAACTCACCGATGTGGGCGGTGCCGACGTTCAGGACGAGACCGATCCGGGGCGGGACGAGACCGGTGAGGTAGCAGATGTCACCGATGTAGCGTGCACCCATTTCGAGGACCAGGTGCTGGGTCTCCTCGGTGGCGCGCAGCGCGGTGAGTGGCAGCCCGATCTCGTTGTTGAGGTTGCCCTCCGGGTAGACGGTGGGGCCTTTGCGCTCCAGGAGCTGGGCGATCAGGTCCTTGGTGGAGGTCTTGCCGGCGGATCCGGTGAGGGCGACCACGGTGGTGCCCAGGCGGCCGACGACGGCGCGGGAGAGCGCGCCGAGGGCCGCCACCACGTCGTCCACGACGATCGCGGGGACGCCGACGGGGCGGGCGGCCAGCACGACTGCCGCGCCTGCCTCGACGGCGCGCTGCGCGTAGTCGTGGCCGTCGACCCGTTCACCGGCGAAGGCGACGAAGAGGCTGCCTTGCTTCACCGCCCGGGAGTCGATGACGACTGGCCCGCTGGCGGTTGCTGCCGGATCCGGTATGTCGTACGACTGCCCGCCGACGATTTCGGCGATCTCGGCGAGGGAAAGGGTGATCACTTGGTCATCCCTGACTGTTGTTCTCGTGGGTGGGGGCGCGGTGGGCGGCGCTCTCTGGTCCCATGGACCGCTCGATGGCCTCGCGCAGGACCACCCGGTCGTCGAAGGGGCGCACGACTCCGTGGATGTCCTGGCCCTGCTCGTGGCCCTTGCCCGCGACGATCACGGTGTCGCCGGGGCCGGCCCGGCCGACGGCGGCGGCGATGGCGGCGGCCCGGTCCGCGTCGACCAGGACGTCGCCGCGTTCGTGCACGGGCACTTCCGCGGCGCCCGCGAGCATGGCGGCCAGGATGCCGAGGGGGTCCTCGGAGCGGGGGTTGTCGGAGGTCAGCACCGCGGTGTCGGAGAGCCGGGCGGCGGCCGCTCCCATCGGGCCGCGCTTGGTGGTGTCGCGGTCGCCGCCGCAGCCGAGGACGATGTGCAGCTTGCCCTCCGTGACCTTCTGGAGGGAGCGGAGCACCGATTCGACGGCGTCGGTCTTGTGCGCGTAGTCGACGAGTGCGAGATACGGCTGTCCGGCGTCGATCCGCTCCAGCCGGCCGGGCACCCCGGGCACGAGGGCGACGCCGTCGGCCGCGATCTGCGGGTCGATGCCCGCGACGGCGAGGGTGACGATCGCGGCCAGGGTGTTGGCGACGTTGAACGGTCCGGGCAGCGGGGCCTTGGCCGTGGCCCGTTCGTCCTTGGGGCCGACGACCGTGAAGGTGGAGCCGAGCTGGCCGACCTCGACGTCCTCGGCCCGCCAGTCGGCGTCCGGGTGGCCCTCGGCGGAGAAGGTGGTGACCGGGACGGACGCCTCGGTGATCAGCCTGCGGCCGTACTCGTCGTCGAAGTTGACGACGCCCTGCCTGCTGCGCTGCGGGGTGAACAGCCGTGCCTTGGCCTGGAAGTAGTCCTCCATGCCGGAGTGGAACTCCATGTGCTCCGGGCTGAGGTTGTTGAAGACGGCGACGTCGAAGACGCAGCCGTCGACCCGGCCGAGCACCAGGGCGTGGCTGGAGACCTCCATGGTCACCGCGTCGGCACCGCGTTCGCGCATGACGGCGAACAGGGCCTGCAGGTCGGTCGCCTCCGGCGTGGTCCGCTCGGACTTGATGCGCTCGTCACCGATCCGCATCTCCACGGTGCCGATCAGCCCGGTGCTGCGGCCGGCGCCGCGGAAGCCGCCCTCGATGAGGTAGGCGGTGGTGGTCTTGCCGGAGGTCCCGGTGATGCCGATCTGGAGCAGGTCGGTGCCGGGGTGCCCGTAGATCTCGGCGGCGAGTTCGCCCATCCGGCCGCGCGGATCCTCGGTGACGAGCACCGGGAGTCCGGTGGCGGCGGCGCGTTCGGCGCCCGCCGGGTCGGTGAGGATGGCGGCGGCGCCGAGGCCGGCCGCCTGGGCGGTGAAGTCGGCGCCGTGCAGTCGGGCACCGGACAGGGCCGCGTACACGTCCCCGGGGCGTACGGCCCGGGAGTCGTGGGTGATGCCGGTGACTTCGCCGGTTCCCGGCGGTTCGACTCCCAGCCGGGCGGCCAGCTCAGCGATCGAGGTCGGCCGCAGCCGATCCGGGCGGGGCGCTCCCGGGTAGTTCACAGGGGCGTCCTTCTGGGTGGTTCGGGACTGTTCAGCGTGGGACACGGCGGTGAGCGTACCGGGAGCACCCGGCCTCTCGCGAAGTGAGGGGCCGGGGCCGTGGTGGTTCCCGTTCCGGTTCCCCGGATCAGGGGTGATGGTTGTCACTGGAGGGTCTCCCCGAGTTCACTCGCCGGGTTTGAAGGACACCGGCAGCCTGGCCGGCTCGCTGCCGGAGGGTGCGGTCTGAAGCGTCTTGAGCGCGAATTCCATGACCTGCTTGTAGATGGGCCCGCAGATCTGGCCGCCGAAGTAGCCGCCCTTGGTGGGGTTCTGGATCGCACAGTAGACGGTGATCTGGGGGTTGTCGGCGGGGGCGAAACCGGCGAAGGAGGCGGTGTAGCCGTGGTAGCCGCCGCGCACCGGATCGACCCGGTTGGCCGTACCGGTCTTGCCCGCGACCCGGTAGCCGGGGATCTTGGCCTTGGTTCCGGTGCCCTCCTGGTCTCCGACCACCGACTCCAGCATCTTCGCGAGTGTCTTCGCCGTCTTCTCGCTGACCACCCGGGACTGCTCGGGGGCGTCCGCGGTGGTGAAGCGGCCGTCGGCCCCCTTGGTGCCGCGGACCAGGGTGGGTGCGATCCGGACCCCGCCGTTGGCGATCGTGGAGTAGATGGAGGCGGCCTGCATCGCGTTGAGCGAGAGCCCCTGGCCGAACGGGATCGTGTACTGCTGCGAGGTCGACCAGTCCTGCGGCTTGGCGAGGATGCCGGGGGTCTCACCCGGGTAGCCGAGTCCGGTCGGTGAGCCGATGCCGAATTTGCGCAGATAGGAGTAGAGCGTCTTGTTGGCCTGGGCCTGCGTCCTGCCGAGCTGTCCGGCGGCCAGGATGGTGCCGATGTTGCTGGACTTGGCGAGTACGCCGTTGAGCGTCAGGTACCAGGTGGGGTGGTCGATGTCGTCCTTGAAGAGCCGGTCGCCACGGTGCAGCCGGTTGGGGACGGTGACGTGGGTGCCGGGGGTGGCGGCCCCTTCCTCCAGCACGGCGGCCATGGACATGACCTTGCTGGTGGAGCCGGGCTCGTACACGTCCTGGAGCGCGGCGTTGCCCAGGGACGCCGCGTCGGCCTGCGAGAGGTCGTTGGGGTCGAATCCGGGGGCGTTGGCCATGGCGAGCACCTCGCCGGTCCGGGTGTTCTGGACGATGACGTAGCCGCGGTCGGCCTTGGACTTCTTCACCTGTTCCGAGATGGCCTTCTGGGCCGCCCACTGGATGTCGCGGTCGATGGTCAGCTCTATGTCGGAGCCCGCGACGGCCGGGACCTCCTTGGTACCCGCGGTGGGCACCCGGCGGCCGCCGGACTGGGCGTACTTGATCGTGCCGTCCTCGCCCGCGAGCTCCCTGTCCAGCTGCGATTCGAGGCCGCCCGCGCCCTTGCCCTCCGCGTTGACGTAACCCAGTATCCCGGCGGCGAGCCCGCCGTTGGGATAGACCCGCTTGGTGGTCGCCTCCTGGAAGACACCGGCGAGCACATTGGCTCCGGGGCCGCCGGCCACCTTGTCCTTGTCGGCCTTCTCCGCGAAGACCGACTTGAGGTCCTTGATCTGCTTCCAGACCTGCGGGGTCTGCCTGCGGGCGAGCACCGTGTACCGGCTCTTGGGCTTCGCGAGCTTCTTGGTCAGCTCGGCGGCGTCGGCGCCGAGGATGGGCGCCAGCAGGGCGGCCGCCTGCTGGGGGGCGTCCGGGGCCTTGCTGTCGGCCGGGGTGAACATCTTGGGGTCGGCGGTGATGTCGTACGCGTCGACGCTGGTGGCCAGTGCGATACCGCTGCGGTCGGTGATCTCGCCGCGCTCGGCGGCGATGGTGTAGCTGAGATAGCGGTTCTTGTCCGCCTTGGCGGCGTACGCGTTGGCGTCGACGGCCTGGACCTGGAGGAGCCGGACGACGAACGCGATCATGACGAGCGTCAGGGCGAGGCTGACCAGCCGGAGCCGGGGGCGCGGGCTGCCGAGCCGCAGCGGGCGGCCGGAGCGGGCGCGCGGGGCCGGCCGGCGCGCGGCGGGCGCGGGCCGCCGCCCCCCCCTGCCTCCGGGGGGGCGGCCGCCCCCGCGCCCGCCCCCGCCGGTACGAAGGCCCG
>CBRG010000284.1 GCA_000470535.1 Streptomyces sp. AW19M42 | reverse complement strand
GCGCAAGCGCCGGAATGGAATTCCGTAAACGGAATTCCGAATGGAATGCAATTCGCGCAAGCGCGAATTGGAGGCGACCGCGCAAGCGCGGTCGCCGGGGCTGGTTACAAGGAGGGTGCATCACGCGCGAGCCTGTGTAGGGCTTGGGAATCCCAGCCACCACCTCAGCAATGAGAGTGACGGGCATCGGCCTGCATAGGTGCCGGCCCCGCCGCGGTGACGGGTTCCGCTGCGCTCCACCCTGACACTCCCCCACCCTCGAAACGAGCCGCTCACGTTTACCAATACTCCGCCAGCATGCACGCCAACCCGCAACGGTGAGGCGGAATCCGCCGACACGTAACCCGGGAGGATGAACGCGCGCCAGAGACGATGCATCACGAATGTATGCTGTGTAGCGTTTGGTTCTTGGTCGCGCCACCTTTGGCCCCGGCCGAATAACTTCCGGTCGAATTCAGAATTACGCGGCCCTGAATAGCTTAGCCACAGAACGGAAGCCCGATATGGGAACGCAGGAATTCAGCGTGCGGAGGTACCGGAGCCCCCCGCCCCCCAGGGGCGGGTGCGGAACCGACCACCGGCGCCGGCCACGCTTCCTTGTGTTTGATCGTCACGGTCGGCACCACCCGAGACTCAGAGCCGCTGCTGCCGTCCACGATCCGCACCGGAGCACGGTGGCGCACGCGAAGCCGCGCGCGCCACGACGGGGTCCGTGCGGTGGGCTCTGATACTGCCGCTGAGGGGCGGATCCAGCAGCGTGGCGGTACTTGATGACGGTGGGGAGATCCGGTATCACGCGCGCGCACGCTCTAGAGGTAAGAGCTGCACGTTTTCGCAGGTCAGGGCGTTGGGCTTGGAGAGATATGTCAGCCCAGGACTGACATATCTCGGTCGGGATGTCAGGTGGTCCTGACCCATCAACATCGTTTCGTGGCAGTACTGCCACGGATCTACGCACGGTGCGTCGGGGGTGCCCTCGGAGTCGCCTCGGACGTGATGGTCAGTCCAGGGCTGACGTACGGGTGACTTTCGTGTTGGTGCTGCTGCGTTTTGGTGGCACTACTGCCACGGATCTCCGCTATGGTGCTGACGTCACGACGGTCGAGGAGGCAGCGATCCCATGAGCTCAGGGCCCCTGGACGGCAGCGCAACGCCGAAGCTGCTCGATGCGCCGTTTCGTCGCCGGCGCCGCCCGAAGCCGCCGCCCACCGCGTACAACCGGTCCGTCGGCTCCACCCTTGAGCTGCCCGCCGGACATGCTGCCCAGGTCTTCCCTGTCGGTTCCAGCACGGGGTTCATCGGCGAGGCGTTCTCCATGGACAGCCTGGAGTTCATGCGCTGGGCCGCTGTCCGTTACGACGGCGACCGGTTCGTGCTCGTGGTGCTGTTCCACCTGATGGGCTCCCAGAAGCCCGGCGGGCTGATCGAGGCCACCCACGACGATGTGTCCGCCGATCTCGGATACAGCCGGCCTCACATCAGCCGCGTCTTCAACGTCCTGGAGGCCGACGGGGCGCTGCGGAAGGTTCAGCGGGGCGTCTATCAGCTTAACCCGGCCGCCTCGCTGCGGGGAGGACTCAGGGAGCCGCGCAAGGGCGAGAGGAAGCGCGCCAAGCCGGGTATGGGGGACAGGGTGGAGCAGTTGGACCTGCTGCGCGAGATCATGGAGGACCCGGACGCGCCCGACGCGTTTCGGGCGATGGCCGCTCCGGGCGCGAAACTGGAAGTGCGCAAGGAGTCGGATGGGGAAGGGAAGGCTACGTCATGACGTCCGCCGCCGCAGAGGAATGGATGCCGCGCCGCAACGTGCTGTGGGGCAGCTTCAACGGTCTCGCGTACGTGCCGCGCCTGCCTCCCACCGCCTACACGCTGCTGCTGCACATGATGAGCGAGCAGGAGCCGGGCGGCCTGGTCGTCGCTACTCACGACGAATTGGCCGCCGGCCTCGCGATGGAGCGCGGCGTGATCAGCCGGGCTATGCAGCACCTGGTCGCCGCCCGGCTCGTCGCCGTGGTCCGCCGCGGACGCTTCCAGCTCCACCCAATGATCGCCGCCTTCAACGACCCCCGCGAGCAGCAGCGCGCCGTCAAGATCCTGCCCCGGGAGATGCGCCTGGACGTCGGCGACTTCGAGGACGAATACGAACGCCGCGTCCAGCTCCACCTGGACGAGAAAGCCCGCAAGGCCGAAGCCAGAGCCAAGGGAAACGTCACCCCCATCACCAAGCCGACCCGCCTCAAGCGCGTCCGCTGACCACGGCCGACCTCGGCATCACGCCCGAGGGTGCGACGCCGTGGTCGGCGGTGGCGGTAGCACTAGGCGAACCGGTTTGTTCTGGCGGAGCAGAACAAACGGTGGCCTCTGCGGATCGCGGGCGCTCTCTGTATGCAGCAGTTGGCCCTGCTGCACCGGCTGGTGCCGGCCCGACGCCTGGTACCGGGGCGACCCCGAGGCCATGGGGCAGGAAAATCACGACGAGTGGCGGGCAGCCACCAGGAATCCGGACGTCGTCCGCGCCATGCTGGAGGACTACCGTGCCGGGCTCACCGTGGACCGCCAACACGAGGAGGCGGACCGAGCCCGGGGCGCACGGATCGGCTGCCCCACCCTGATTCTGTGGTCGCTGCGGGACGATCTGGAGGATCTGTACGGGGACCCGCGCACCATCTGGCGCGACTGGGCCGACGACGTGAGGGGCCAGGGCATCGACGCCGGCCACCATGTGGCCGAGGAAGCCCCCGGCCCGCTCTCCGCCGCCCTGGGCGACTTCTTCACCCACTGACCGCCTGAGGCCGCCTCAGGCCGCCTCAGGCCGCCGCCGAAACGGCACACATCCCTCACAGCCGAGGAACTGTCCGAGGATGGGGAACTGTCTTTGCCACCTGACGAAGAGCCGACGTTCCACCACCCGCCTCCGCGTGCAGCCAGCCCCCGGCCATATGACGTAATCCTTCATCCGGCCGGGAGCTGACCGATACCTCCGTACGAGGGGGAGCTGATCCTTCGTACGGGGGAGGAAGCTGCCCCCCGTTACTCCGCGGGCGGCGGGATGAGCCCGTCCGCGACGAGCCCCTCGACCACTGCCTTGCCGAGCACCTCCGACGCCGACTGCGGGCGCACCATCGCGGTGAACTCCTTGATCAGGCCCTCCCCGTCGAAGTGCAGCAGGTCGATGCCGTGGATCTCCGTACCGGCGACGGCGGTACGGAAGGGCAGAACAGCGGACTCAGCCTCGCTCCCGTCCGCGCTGGTCTCGCAGGATCCGGCGTACGACCCGACGTACCGGAAGTCCTCAAGCGTCCGCAGGAACACGCCGAACACGCCCATGACCGTGTCCCGGCCCTCGATGGGCTGGTACTTCAGGGAGCCGTAGAAGCGGATGTCCGGCGTGAGCAGCTCTTCCAGGGCGGCGAGGTCGCCCTTCTCCATGGCGGTGCGGAAGCGGTCGACGGTGGTGCTAGCGGTCATGGCAGCTCCTTGTTCATAGCTCGTGGCTCATAACTCATAGCGCTTGGTTCATATGTTTTAGAAGTGACTAGCAGATTCATGACCATGATGAAGGGCCGGAACGCCAAAAGGGAAGAGCCGAAGAGTTGAAGAGCCAGGGCTGAGCCAGGGCCTTGCGGCACACGGTGCTCTCCGCGTTCCTTGACGGCGAGTTCAGCCGCCATCAGCTGGCCAAGGGTTCGACGTCGGCGTGGCCCACTTCTGGCACGCGCTGCCCCAGCAGCTCTACGCCGGGCTGACCAAGCTGGAGTCGGACGGCTTGGTCGTGGAGCGCGAGATGGTGCAGGAGGGCCGCCCGAACAAGCGCCTGTTCCGGTCACCGACGACGGGCTCGCCGAGTTGAAGCGGTTCGTGGCCCGCTCCGCCAAGCCGGCGCGAGGGGCAGCGCTTCGGGCCGTACTTGACCTGCCTGCGCGGCCTCGGCTTCGAGCGGGACCACCGGGACTGGTACTGCCACGTGGAGGCACTGCTGAGCGGTTGAGCCGCTGGTAGCCGATCCGCAGCCCGCGTTTTGTCGGGCGAAGATCACGAAAAACCGCCCGCCGGGCCGCGACCGACATGACAATGTGGCCATGCCAAGTTTTCCTGAGGGCAACTTCACCATCGTCAACAACGAGACTGGCCGCTGTGTGCGTGCGCTTCTCGGCAAGACCGTCGACCCTGGTCTGGACGGAGGTCGTCATGCATAAGTTGGTGGTCCTGTATCCCAAGCCCGCCGACCCTGACCACTTCCGCGACTACTACGTGACCAACCACATTCCGCTGGTCATGAATATGCCCGGCCTGCTTGCCTGGCGCTACAGCTTCGACGTGGCGGCGACCACGGGAGAAGCGCCGTATTTCGCGGTCTTCGAAGGCGACTTCGCTGACGCCGCCGCCATGGCCGCGGCGCGGGCGTCGCCGCAGGGCCAGCGGATGTCCGCCGATGCCGCCAACTACGCCACCGGCGGTGCGGTCGTCATCCACTATCCGGTGCATGACGGCACTGGATAGTGGCAGGCCGGTACGCTCCGTGACGCGTTCGGCCCCGATGAGGGTGTACACCTCCAGTCCCACACGTGGGCGAGCAACTGCTGACTTCTACTGGGCGGCACTCGAAGAGCAGGGCCGGGACAACACCTTTTCCCGGCCCTGCTCTGGGCCGACGAGACTGATCCGGCTCGGCAGGCGTGGGGACTGGTCAGTCGCGGTGGGGGCCGATGACGGAGGCGCCGTCGTGCACGGTGATCGCCATGGCCGGGCAGATGTCGGCCGCGTCCAGGACTCGTTCGTCGGGTTCGATCCCCTCGGCCCGCACACGGGCGCGCTCGCCGTCCAGGGCGAACACCTCCGGGACCGTTCCGGCGCACATCCCCGAGCCCTGGCAGAGCTGGGGGTCGACACGTACCTTCCAGGTCATGGCATTCACCACTCCACCGGCATGACGCGCGGACCGCGCACCAGCATCTCGGACTTCCAGGTGACGTCGCCTGCCAGGCGTAGTTCCGAGAAGCGGTCGATGAGGGCGGACAGCGCTTCCTGGAGTTCCAGCCGGGCCAGCGGGGCGCCCAGGCAGTGGTGGACGCCATGGCCGAATCCGAGGTGCTGGTTGCCCTCTCTGGCGATGTCGAGCACGCCCGGGGCGGTGAACCGCAGCGCGTCGCGGTTGGCGGCGCCCACTGCGACCAGGACCGGGCTGCCAGCGCGGACGAGTGTTCCGCCGACCTCGACGTCCTCGGTGGCGTACCGGGGCTGACCGGCTCCGCTGCCCAGGGGCACGAAGCGGAGCAGCTCCTCCACGGCGTTCGGTACGAGCTCCGGTTCGGCCCTGAGCCTGGCCAGCTGGTCCGGGTGGTCGAGGAGGGTGAGGACGAAGTTGGGGATCTGGGACGCGGTGGTCTCGTGTCCCGCGACCAGGATGCCCACGCAGAGATCGACGAGTTCGAGCTCCGAGAGCCGGTCGCCGTCGTCACGGGCCTCGATGAGGGCCGTCATCAGGTCGTCCTGCGGTTCCTGGCGGTGCTGGTCGATCAACCCGGCCATGTAGGAACGCAGTTCGGCGCGGCTGGCCTCGAACTCCTCGGCGGTGAGCGAGCTGGTCGACAGTGCGTCGTCGCTCCACACGCGGAACCGCGGCCGGTCCTCGGTGGGCACGCCCAGCATCCGGCAGATCACGGCGACCGGCAGCGGCAGCGCGAACAGGTCGACCAGGTCGGCCGGCGGCCCTGCCGTTTCCATCTCGTCGAGCAGGGCGGCGGTCAGCTCCCGGACCTGGGGGCGCAGCTTCTCGACCTGGCGGACGGTGAATGCCTTGGCGACCAGGGAGCGCAGCCGGGTGTGGTCCGGCGGGTCCATGCCGAGGATCCCGCCGTCGCGCTGCCCTTCGGACTGGCGGGGCTCGTCGTGCGAGGCGGCCGCCGCACGGCTGAAGCGCTGGTCACCGAGGACCAGCCTGGCATCGGCATAGCGGGTGACCAGCCAGGCCGGTTCTCCGTACGGCAACTGGACTCTCAAGAGGCCCGATCGGTCGCGGACGCGTTCATAGGCGTCGGAGAGCTGGAGTCCGTCGGGGGTGTTGAAGGGGTAGGCAAGGGGCGCGATATCTGCGGTCGTCACTGCGGCCTCCCGGATGTAAGCAGCTGCTTACAACGGTAGGAGCGCCCTTCGCGGGCAGTCAACGACGCTTTAAAGCCGTTATCCTGACGGGCCGTCCGAGAGGATTCCGCTATGGAGCCCGGTTCCGTCCCGCCGTCCGGAGAGCGCCGCAGGAGTGCCCGGGTCACCCGTCGCCGCCTGCTGGAGGCGGCCCGTGACCTGTTCGCGGAGCGGGGCTACGAGGGGACGACGGTCCGGAGCATCGCCGCGCTGGCCGGGGTCAACCAAGCGCTGCTGTTCCGGTATTTCGGCTCGAAACGGGGTTTGCTGACGGAAGTCGTCGCGCTCGGTGGGCTGGAGCAGGTGCGGGCGACGCCGCCCGAGGAGCTTTTCGAGACCGCCCTGCGTTCGATGCTGACCCAGAGCGCGGAGGGGGCGGAGGACCGTTCCCTGGAGGTCTATCTGCGCTCGGTCGGGCGGGGCGACGAGGCGGCCGGGACCCTGCGGGAGTTGGGGGAGGAGTACCAGAGTGCGTTGGCCGGGCTCTCCGGTGCCCCGGACGCGGTGCTGCGGGCAGATCTCGCCATGGCCTGGCTGCTGGGGATCGGACTGATGCGGACGGTCGTCGCGCGGGAGCCGTTGGCCGGTGCCGAGCCGGACGATGTCTGCCGTCTCGTCCTCGGCACACTCGGCCATCTGTGGTCGGCGGCAGAGCCGGGCGACGGCGAGGTGTAGGAAAGGCCCCAAGGTGAGTTGTCCGCGACGACACCACGGCGGCTCACGCAAGCGTGCGCGTCTGTGTAGGCCGGCAGCCGCCGGTCGCCGCCGCGCGGAGCGACGGCGCACAGCTGCACGCCGGCAGCACCCTTACCTCCCTTGCCACGGTGTTCGGTGTGGTCCTGCTGAGCCTCGCGGTCATCGGAGGCCTGGTGGTTCTTGCCGCCCGGCGGCAGGGGGGCGCGCTAGTTGCCGGAGGTGTGCCGTCCCAGGCCCCGACGAATCGCGGTCTCCACCGGTGAGTACGCGCCGTCGGCCCGCTCCGGTTCGTACGGCGCGGCCGGCATCAGCGGCGGCTGGGCCATGAAGCGCGGCCGCGTCCCGTGGTGCGGCTGTGCCGCGTGCACCAGGAACGGATGGCACAGGAAGACGTCACCCGGGGAACCGGTGGCGAGGGCGAGCGGCCGGTGGGCGGACGCCGCTACGAGGTCCGGCGCGATGGCCAGGCCGCTCGCGCCCTCCTCCCCGTACGGCTCCAGCACCTTCGGCACGTCGAGGTGGGAGCCGACCCGGATGCGGGTCGGGGCGTCCTTCTCTCCCACCTCGCTGAACAGGAACAGCATCAGCAGGGCCCGGCCGCGTGAGCGGAGATTGGTGAAGGGCCAGGTCTCGCCCTCCACCGCATAGCTGCCCTCGATGTGCCAGCCCGCGTCGTCGGGCTCCGTCTCATGCGGGAAGCGCAGCGGGAAGGTCCCGAGCGAGTAGCGCGGCTCCCAGCGCCCGGCCCCGGCCAGCAGGTCGTACGCCCGGTGCAGGGCCGGGGAGTTGGGTGCGGCGGCGAACGGCCCCTGTGCCATTCCGCCGACCCAGTGCACGGGCTGTGTCCACGTCTCCGGGTCGTCCGGGTCGCAGCCCGTCTCCCGCCACAGCAGCCGGGCGCAGCTTGCGGCCACGCGGGGCGCGACGGCGCCCTCCAGCTTGACGAAGCCGTCGCGGAGGAAGCGGGATACCAAGGTCGTGTCGTCCATGCCGCCAGCGTGCCGCACCGTCCGTCCCGGTCACCCGACACTTGCCGCACCGCTTTTCTCGGGTGTGGTGTGCCGGGCCGCACCTGGTTGAATCAATGTTCGGGATCTTGGAGGCGAGCGTGCTGGAGCGGCTCAATCAGGCCATGGAGCACATCGAGCGGCAGCTCGACGGCTCCATCGACGTAGGCGAGCTGGCGCGGGTCGCGGCCACCTCGCAGTACCACCTGCGGCGGATGTTCTCGGCGCTCGCGGGGATGCCGCTGTCGGAGTACATCAGGCGCCGGAGGCTGACCGTCGCGGGCGCGGAGGTGCTGGCCGGTGAGCGGACGCTGCTGCAGATCGCGGTGCGGTACGGATACGGCTCGGGAGAGGCGTTCGCGCGGGCGTTCCGTACGGTGCACGGCGTCGGCCCCGGCGAGGCGCGGCGCACCGGCGCGGCGCTCAGTTCCCAGCCCCGGATGACGTTCCGCCTCATCGTCGACGGGGGCAGCAGCATGCGCTACCGCGTGGTGCACAAGCCGGAGTTCACCGTCGTCGGGGCGAAGGCCCGGGTGCCGCTCGTGCACTCGGGGCCCAACCAGGCGATCATCGATTTCGTCCGCGGGACCGGCGACCGGGCAAGGGGGCTGCTGGAGAAGCTGTCGGACCAGGAGCCGCACGGCATCCTCGCGGTCTGCGACGGCCTCGATCCCAGCCGGGCGGAGGGCACCGGCCTCGACTACTACTACGGGGTCGTCACCCTGGCGTCCGCGCCGGAGGGGATGGCCACGCTGCCGGTGCCGGCCGGGACATGGGCGGTCTTCACGACCTCAGGGCCGGCGCCGGAAGCGATCCAGGTGCTGTGGCGGGATGTGTTCACCGAGTGGTTCCCGTCGAACCCGTACCGGAGCCGCCCCGGGCCGGAGATCCTTCGTACGCGGATGTCGGCGGACGGTAGCGAGGCGGATGCCGAGTTGTGGCTGCCGGTGGAACGGGAGCCCCGATTGATTGCTCAGTAGTCCAGGTCCAGGTAATCGATGTCGTTGATTTCCACGTCCGACAGTCCTGGGGCGCGGACGCCGCCGTCCTGGAAATAGATGTTCTTGAATCCTTCGGCGATGATCCCGCGCATCTCCTGGTCGTTGGCTCCCGCGCCGCGGGCGTCGAACAGGCGTTGTGCGTAGGTGCCGGGGAGGCGGACGGTGAGGCGGCGGAAGCGGCCGTCGTCGGTGGTGCCGATCGGTGCGGTGTAGCCGAACCGGGCCCGGGTCTCCACGGTCATTCCGCCGGTGGCGGCCTGCTGGTGCCGGCGCTTGCGGACCTGGGGCTGCCAGCGGGACAGGACGGCTTCCTCGATCTTCAGGGCGATGTTCCTGGGCGGGTGCTTCCGCGCGCCGCGCCGGTAGCGGTTGACGGAGTCGGCGGTGATGCCGAGCTCCGTCGCGACGGCCTTGGCGGTGCCCAACTGCCGCAGCAGGTAGTTGATGCGGCCCTTGAGGGTCTTGGGCGGTTGTCGGGTGAAGGTTTCCCGGTCGGCGCGTTCGATGGCGTCGTCGATCTCTCCCACGGCGCTACTCCCCTTCGTCCAGGACGGCGTCGCCGCCCTTGATGTGGCGGGCCGGGTTGAGGTCCTTCTCCATCAGGTCGACCGCCACAGCATCTGGACGCCCTCCAGCTTCGCCAGGCCCGGGGTGGGGCCGAGGCGGAAGCCACCGGGCTGCGGCTTGCCGGACGCCGCGTAGGGGAGGAAGTCGAGCGGGCTGTCGCCCGGCGAGGGGTAGACGACGCAGTCGGAGAGCACGGCGAGCGGATACAGGCCCGTCATGCGGGCCATGTTCTGCAGCTTGCGGTGCATGTTGACCCGGGCCTTGCTGATGACGGCGGCCCGGATGTCGGGGCGCCAGGTCGGCCGCTCCAGGGAGGGCCACCGGTCGCCCTCCTTGTAGGACTTGCCCTGCGGGCGCTCCCTGAGCTTGCCGACGCCGCCCTTCACCGTGGCCTTGATCGCGGACAGGACGGCGGCCAGGGCCGGGTCGAGTTGTTTGTGCCGTTCCATCGCGGCGAGGAACTGGCGGTCGTCCAGCTCCCGGGTGACGCCCAGGTCCGCGAGGGTGTCGACGTACGCCGTCTTGAGGCGGTCGTGCCACGGGTCAAGGTACGCGCCGGTCTCGCGGCGCAGGTAGGCCTCGATCGGGTGCACGTCGTGCCCGAGCTCCTGGGCGTAGGCGACGGTGTGGGTCTGGTACCAGGCCGGGCCGGTGGGGCGGGTTCCGTCCGGGGTGAACGGGCTGGGCAGGCGCGGCTCCGGTTCGATGTGGGAGAGGTCGACCAGCCAGCTCCCGGGGATCTTCGGGTTGAACTTCGGGGTGTGGAAGTGGTCGGGGGCGGAGAGGCCGACGACCAGCCGGGCCGCGGCGGCGAGGAACGCCGTGTTGAGGTCGAGGCCGACCGCGTACGGCAGTGTGCACTCCTCGTCGGTGAGCGTGTCCACCGGCCGCACCCACTGGTATGCCTCCTCGTTCAGGAAGCCGCCGGTCCAGCCGCTGTTCACGACGACGGGGTGTTCCGGGGTGGCCTCCGGCGGCGCCGGGTCCATCGGCTCCGTCCCCAGTGAGCCGGCGTTGTAGCCGGATACCCAGTTCCCGGTCTCCGGGTCCTGTACGGCCTTGGTCGGCGGGCGCAGCGCCGTCATCAGTTCCAGTCCGGAGACCGCGGTGGAGCCGCGCGGGGTGATGACGCGCTGGGCGTAGATGCCGAGGACGCGGGCGATGTCGGCCGGTTCCATGTCCGTGACGCCGGGCCAGGACCGCTCGTCGAGGGCGTCCCAGGACAGGAGCGCGAGCTGCACGCACTGGCGGTCGCGGCCCTGGACCTTGCGGTAGATCCGCGCCCATGGGCCGAATCCGCGCCGGGTGAGCTGCCATTTGGCCTTCGCGATCTGTTTGACCACGGGGTGGTCCTCCGGCAGGCGCAGGGAGCGGCGCTGTTCGTGGCCCTCCAGGTGCTCCGGCAGCCCCAGCTTCACGGCGGCTGTCGCGGTGAGCGCGATCAGGGGGTCGGAGTCCTTGCCGTAGCGGTTCAGCCTCGCCGCGCCGAGTCCGGATTCGTTGAGCGTCCACTCGACGAGTTCCGGGACCGTGCAGGCGGGGCAGTCGAGCACGATGCCGTCGGCGCCGTACGCGGAGCCGTCGCCGTCCAGTACGGCGAGCGGGCCGTGCGGGAAGCGCGGGTCCTGGGCGGGCTGCGCCGTCTTCTTCGCCGCTGGGCGTCGCGGGGCTGCCGCGGGTCCCGCTGCCGTACGGGCCGGCCGTTCCGGCGCAGCCGGTGCGACCGGCTGCGGCGCGGGTGCGATGGGCGCCGGTACGGGCGGCTGCGGCGCGGACGGCTGCGGTGGGGCGGACGGGGTGGACTGGGGGGCGGGGGCGCCGTGGGTGGGGGTGCCATGGGCGGGGTACTTCGCCGCCCAGCCGTTCAGCAGGCGCTGGTAGGCCTCCAGGCGCGGCGACCGAGGCTCGGAGCGGCCGTTCTCGTAGTTCTTGACCGACTGCGTCGTGGTCTTCAACGCGGTCGCGAGGCGGGCCTGGGTGATGCCGGCGGCCTCCCGGAGCCGGGCGCGCTCCGCGGGAGGCGGGAGCTGCGGCTCTTCGTCCAGCAATGCGTCGATGTTCGCGAACAGCTCTTCCTCGGATGCCACTGCCTACCTCCAGCCCCGGACGCTACCAGGGCTTATCCTAATCTTTAACCCGCTCCTTTAACTCATTCGGGGACGTGGCCGCCCATCGGCACACACTCGGTCGCGGCGTTCACACCGGTTGCGCACGCGGACATTCCGGACCGGCGGCGCTGCACGGGTCGTCCGCCACGCGCGCCATCGCGCTCCCGCCCATGGCCCTCATCCGGGCATCGCGCCATTGATCAAGGCCGCCGTGTCAGCGACGCTCGTGATCAGTACACCTCGCGGGCTGGGTCAGGAATGTGCTGCGGAGCAGTCAGGACCCAGGCGGCAAAGGCTTCGACGCCGTCCACGACGGCCTCGAAGCGCGGGGAGTGGAAGACGTCGAAAGCATGCTGCCCGCCGGGGAGTTCGGCGTAGACCACGGTGCTGTCCGAACCGTGGCGCAGTTGGGCGACGAAGTTCCGGGCGCCCTCGACAGTCCCCAGCGCGTCCCTGGTGCCGTGAGCGATGAAGAAGGGCGGCGCACCGGGGTGGATGTAGCCCTGCGGCTGGAGCGGGGGCGGCGGCTCGTCCGGTGGGGCGCCGAAGTAGTGGCCGTAGAAGCCGTAGAAGCAGATCGCCGCGGTGACCGAGGTGTCGGCCGACTCGAATCCGGGCTGGAACATCGGATCGTTCGGCGTGAGCGCGCACAGGCCCGCGATGTTGGATCCGGCGGAGCTGCCCGCCACGAACAGTCTCGACGCGTCGGCACCGTACTCGGAGCCGTGCTCGCGGGCCCAGGCGATGACCTTCTTGGCATCGATCTGGTGGCCGGGGAACGTGGTCTGGGGCCGCAGGCGGTAGTTGGCACTGATGCACACCCACCCCTGGCCGGCCAGCCGGTTCAGCAGGGGCCGTGCCTCGCGGCTCTTCGCACCGCTGGTGTAGTGGCCGCCGTGGAAGTAGATCAGGACCGGCGCGTTCGGCGGCGCGTCGCGGCGACGGTAGATGTCGAGGAGGTTCCGGCGCCCGGCGTCCCCGTAGCTGATGTTGCGGATCCGTTCCACGTCACGCCGTCGCATGGAGCCCGGCAGCAGCAGAATGAGGGCCCAGGGCCGGTGGCGGCGCAGCGGTATCCTCACGCGGTCCCGCCAACTGGCCCCGAGCCCGTCCTCAAGGGCCTTTTCGACCACCTGGTCCGAGCGCACCCCCTGCCAGGCGGAGACGGCCAGGCCGATGACGGCGAGGGTGGCCACCGCTGCCGTCGCCTTGGCGCCCGTCGATCCCAGATCGCCCTGGGCAGCGGCCAGGGCCGTGGATGCCACCAGGACGTAGATGCCCAGGAACGGCACCTCGTTGAGGATCAGGCCGAACCAGAAACTCATGCTCGCCAGAGGCTGGGGCCGGCGCGGTGCGACAACGGCGAAGAACGTGCACCAGGCGACGAGCACCGTCGTCACTACGTATCCCATTGGCATGGTGATCACCGTACCCCTCTCAACTCTGGGAAAGACCCTGGTACTTCCTCGCTTAGCGTTGCCCTCGTCATGGAGGTGACACACGTGGCTCTAGCGTCGATATTTGGTACGAATCTGTTCCGCTACGAACCGGGCGGGGTCGTCGATTTCTACGACCAGTACGCGGCGGTGCGCAAGTCCTTCGCACAGGCTTCGGCGTGGACAGGCCTCGATGTCGAGGCCCTCGTGCGACAGAACGGGGACTTCGACGACGGGGTTCAGCGGCGCGCCGTGTCCGTCGGGCTGGCGGCCGCTCAGCTCGGCATTCAGGACGTGCTCGCCGAGAAGGGGCTGCGTCCGCACATGGTCGGCGGTATGAGCCTGGGCGGCATGGTCGGCTCCTGCATCGCCGGGGCGTGCGGACGGGAGGAGCTCATGGGGCTCCTGATGCGCGGTGAGCTCCGGCCGAAGCAGACGCCGAGCGTGCCGGAGCCGGAGCGGGAGGAGGGCATCGCCTCCGCCTATCTGGGGCCGGACGACGATCCGGCGGAGCTCTGCGCCGGCTACGAGGGCGTGTTCGTGGCCTGCGACTTCGGCTGGGACACGGACCGCCGGGTGCGCATCGTCATGCTCAGCGGCTACCGGGACGCGCTGGAGAAGCTCAGCGCCGAGACCGGCGGCATGGTCAGCGTCACCGAGGGCGCCGACGTGGCGGAGCACAGCCCGCTGCGCGCGGGTGCCCGGGAGGTGACCCGGGGGTACATCTCGGGGATGCCGTTCACCGACCCCTCACTGGCGCTCTGCTCGTCCCTGGAGCAGAAGACCCTCACCCGCGCCGAGGAGGTGTGCGACATGTTCACCAACAACGTCGTCGCGCCCATCAGCGTGGTGCACCTGACGCGGGAGATGGAACGTCACGGGGCCAGGCTCGGGCTGATCGTGGGCCCCTCACCCATCCTGAACGCGCTTCACTACCCCTTTCCCGTCGTCTTCGTCGACAGTCCGCAGGACGTCCCGCGGGCGGTCGCGGCGGTCTTCGAGCACGGGGTGCCACTGCGCCGGCGGTAGGGCGAGGGGCCCGGGACATCGGGCCTCGGCCCCGGTGATCCGCACGACGGCGGTGGTCCAGGTGAACCCGCTGCCCGCGCCGAACAGCAACACGTGGTCGCCGAGCGCGACCGCACCGGTTTCGATCAGTCGGTGCAGGCCCACGAACTGGTCGCTGCCGCTCAGGTGTCGCAGGGACAGCCCCCAGTCGGTGAGGGGGCGGTCCTCCGTGATGCCCAGCGGTTTGAGGCAGGTGTTGCGCGTGAGACCGCGGCCGAAGAACGGCACGCAGTAGGGGGCGGTCGAGACGAGGCGGACCACGCCGGGCGCGCCGCCGAGCACGACGGCGCTGCCCGCGTCGCCCAACGCCATGTCGTCGTCCACGCTCCGGCGCGGGACGCCGGGCTCGCCGAACCGGTCGCCCGTGGTGATCAGGGTGGTCTCCACGTCGGGCCTGCCGTTGAGCACGCTCGCGGCGACTTCCAGCGCGTCGACACAGCCGTTGGACATGGCGGAGAACTGTGCGGACAGCCCGGGAGTGGGCGGGGGGCGTTGGGTGGGGGCGCCTACCCCGCCATCGCCTCCAGCCACTCCTGTACCGCCCCGGCCGTGCTCTGCGCGTGGGTCTCCATCAGGGTGAAGTGGTTCCCGGGCACGTCGAGCGTGGTGTGCGCCGTCTTCCACACCGTCTGCCATTCCTGTCCCGCGAGCGCGGGAGACAGCGGCTCCGAGGCCCGTACCAGCAGCACGGGCGCCGTCAGCGGCTCCGCGCTCCACTGCGCGAACAGCTCGCCGTACCAGCTCATCGCCGTCAGCCGGGTGAAGTCGAGCCGTGCGAACGCGCTCTGCCGCTCGTGGAGCCCTTCGACCAGCACGTCGCGGAAGGCGCTCCCGGTGGGCGAGGAGTCCAGGACCGCGCCCTCGTAGCTGTCGAGCAGGACGACCGCGGCCGGCGGAGTGCCGGCCGACTCCAGGAGGGCGGCCACGGCGTGTGCGATCACTCCGCCGGAGGACGAACCGAGCAGGACGAACGGGCCTCCGTCCGCGCACTCCAGGACGTACCGCGCGTGCGCCTCGATCAGCGCCTGTCTGGCCGGCGGCAGCGCCTCGGACGTGCCGAACCCGGGGTTGGGCAGGGCCCATACGGGGTGCTGGCCCCGGAACGGTGCGGCGAAGCGGGCGTACTCGTGCGCCCCGCCCAGCGCCACGTGGGAGCTCACGCAGATCAGCGCGGGCCCGGAGCCGCTGGAGCCGAGCCGGACGGGTTGGACCGGAGCGACGCCCCGGGGGCGGAGCCGGGCGGCGCTGTCGAGGAAGGCGAAGCCCTCGTCGGTGCGGCCGTCCGCGCAGGCCTCCCGGAACAGCGCCCCGAAGACATCCGGGCCCTCGTCCGTGCCGCCCGTAACGACAGCTGCGGCCTTGGCCGCGTCGCTGGTGTCGCCGTCGTCGGTGAGCCGCTCGGCCAGGTATCCGGCGAGCGCGACGGCCGTGGGGTGTTCGAAGACCAGGGTGGTGGGCAGCCGCAGCGCGGTGGCCTCGCCCAGCCGGTTGCGCAGCTCCACGGCGGTCAGGGAGTCGAATCCGGCCTCGGCCAGGGTCTGGGAGGAGGTGACCGAGTGCGGGCCGGGGAAGCCCAGCACGGCGGCGACCTCCCGACGCACCAGCTCCACCAGGGCCTCCTGCCGTTCGGCCGGGGACCGGCCGGCCAGCCGCCGCCGCAGCG
>CBRG010000283.1 GCA_000470535.1 Streptomyces sp. AW19M42 | reverse complement strand
GTCGCCCGTCGCGGCGCCGTTGTGCGCGGCCGCCGCGTGCTTCCCCCGCCGTTCCTCCGCCTCCCGGGCGCGCTCCGCGAGATCGCGCTTCCTGGCCCGCTCGGCGGTGCGCCGGGCCTCCTGGAGCGCGCGGTTGCGCGAGAGGTCCTCCAGCGCCTGGGCGGCGCGCAGATATCCGGCCGGGGTCGGGGTGCTGCGCGCGGCGGGCAGTTCGCGGGGCGGCGGCGCGGCTGCCTCCAGGGCGAGCTGCCGGCGGCTCTCCAGCACGCTGGCGCGCTCGGTCTCGGCGTTGGCGTACCGCCGCAGCAGCGCGGCGTGCTCGCCACGGAGCCCGGCGAGCTCGACGCGCTTGCGGCGCAGCTTCGTCTCCAGCCGGGCGCGCAGCTCGCGCGACTCGTCCAGATCGGCCTCGATCTCCGCGATGCGTTCCTCGGCCCGCCACTCGTCGCCCGCGCGGGCACGTGTCAGCTCCGCGACGCGACGGCCCGCCTCCCGGTCCCAGCTGCGCATCAGATACGCGCCGGTGAGTGCGGCGGCCGCGGAGGCGGCGACCAGCACGCGCAGGACGAGGGGGTCGGCGAGCAGCCAGGCTCCCGTGGCACAGAGAACCGAGGCTCCGGCCACGACCGAAGGCGGAAGAATTCTGTGCAGAGGTGGCGAATGGCGATGGCGTCCACGTGGCATGGCTCGAAATTTACCGTGCGTACGGCCTGCTTGGGGGGCCGCCCGGCAATCTGTTCCCCGCCGGTTACCTGACGGCCCCCGAAACGCCCTCCCCGGACTCGCCTACTTCTTGATCAGACCTTTGGACTGGAGGTATTCCTTGGCCGCGTCCTCGGGCTTGGCGCGCTCCGCGTCGACCTTGCGGTTCAGTTCCGCCAGGTCCTCGGTGGTGAGTGTGCCGGTGAGCTTGCCGAGTGCGCCGGCGATGTCCTCACCGCCCGCGTCCTTGGCATTGACGACCGGCAGTACGTTGTCCGCGTTCTGCAGCTTCTTGTCGTCCTCCAGGAAAACCAGGCCGTAGCTGTCCAGCACCGCGTCCGTGGTGGTGGACAGGACCAGCTGGTCCTTGCCGTCCTTGACCGCCTGCTTGGACTGGGGGGTGCCCACTCCCTTGGGGTCGATGCCGGTCACGTCGATGCCGTACGTCTTCTTCAGACCGGGTGCGCAGAACGCCCGCACCTCGCACTCGTCACCCGCCGCGATCTTCACCTCGACCTTGGAGGCGCCGAGATCCGAAAGCGTCTTCAGCTTGTTCTTCGCGGCGAATTCCTTGGTGACCGCGAAGGCGTTCTGGTCGACCGCCTTGCCGGCCGGCAGGACCTTCAGTCCGCGCGGAGTGGCGAGCTTCTCCAGGGCGGCGACGGTGGCCGCGGTGTCGCCCGAGGCGAGCGGCTTCTCCTCGGCCGCCTTCGCCCCGTTCACCTTGGCGTTGAGGAATTCGGTAATCGTCGCCGCGTATTCGGGTACGACGTCGATCTCGCCCTTCTCCAGGGAGGGTTCGTACAGTTCGCGGTTCTTCACCGTGGTGACCGAGGTGCTGTATCCGGCGTCGGCCAGGGTCTGCGCGTACAGCTCCGCGAGCACCTTGGACTCGGTGAAGGCGGCGGCGCCGACGACGAGGGAGCCCTTCTTCCCGGAGCCGTCGCCGCCGGCCGGGGCGCCCTTGTCCTTCTCCAGGGTGTCACCGCCGCAGGCGGCGAGCGAGCCCGCCAGCGCGACCATGCCGATGACCGCGCCGGCTATGCGTGAGGTCTTGCTCATGTTGTTCTCCGTCCACGGCAACAGGGCCATATGCGATATGCGATGTGTGCGATCTGCGAGGGGGGTTACGAAAGCGGGCCGGCTCACACCGTCCGGCGGCGGCGGAGCGGTGACAGCAGCCGGTCGAGGGCCACCAGCACCGACTCCACCAGCAGGGCGAGCACGGCGACCAGCAGGGCCCCCGCGACCACCTGCGGGGTGTTGTACGTGTTGAAGCCGGCGGTGATGATCCGGCCGAGGCCGCCCTGACCGACCATCGCGGCAATCGTCGCCGTGGCCACCACCTGGACGGCGGCCGAACGCAGCCCGGTCATGATCATCGGGTAGGCCAGCGGGAGCTCGACGCGCAGGAAGAGCTGGCCGCCCGACATGCCCATCCCGCTTGCGGCCTCCCTCACCGAACGGTCCACCCCGGTCATCCCCACGTAGGCGTTGGTCAGCAGCGGCGGCACGGCGAACAGGACCAGGGCGATGACGGTGGGCACGTATCCGCTGTTGCGCAGCGGCGAGACCATGAAGAGGGCCAGCACCGCGAAGACCGGGACCGCCCGGCCCACGTTGGAGATGTTGACGGCCAGCGCGCCGCCCCTCCCGATGTGTCCGAGGTACAGCGCGAGGGGCAGCGCTATGGCGCAGGCCAGGGCGAGCGCCACGCCGCTGACGTACAGATGCTCACTGAGCCGGTGGCTCACCCCGCTCTCCCCCGACCAGTTGGCGCCGGTGGTGAGCCAGGTCCAGGCCTCGCCGAGAACTCCCATGGGGTCAGACCGCCTTCGCCGTACCGGCCGCGTCCACGGCTCCGTGGGTCCTTGATATGCGGGTCCACGGCGTCAGCAGCCGCTGCACGCAGAGCAGCAGCAGGTCCGCGACGACCGCGAGCAGTACGCAGAGCACCGAGGCGGCCAGCACCTGGGCCTTGAAGAAGCTCGGCAGGGCGTCGTCGATGAGGTTGCCGAGGCCGCCCCGGCCGACGATCGAACCGATGGTCGTCAGCGCGATCGTGGAAACCGTGGCAATGCGTATCCCGGCCATCAGCGCGGGCATCGCGAGCGGCAGCTCCACCTCCCACAGCAGCCGGGCGGGCCCGTAGCCCATGCCGCGCGCCGCCTCCTTCGCCTCCTCCGGAACCGCTTCCAGACCCGCCAGGATGTTCCGCACGAGAATGGTCAGCGAATACAGCACCAGTCCGGTGACGACCAGCGCCGCGGAGAGCCCGAAGAGCGGCAGCAGCAGCGAGAACATCGCGAGCGACGGCACGGTGTAGAGCACCGTGGTCAGCCCGAGCACCGGTCCGGCGAAGCGCCGGCTGCGGCGGGCGAGCAGGGCCAGCGGGAATGCCACGGCGATCCCGATCGCCACCGAGACCGCGGTGATCCAGATGTGCTGGACCGTGGCATCGGTCAGCTCCTGGCTGCGGGAACGGAGATACTCCCCGCAGATCCAGTCGTTCGTCACCAGGCAGTTCCGTGCGGCCATCTTGTCCCCCACCTCCCGATCGCCCACTCGTACTGATGTCCGGCGAGCCTATCCTCGACCACTGACAATCACGGAAGCCGTTGTATTCCAGCAACATGTCCTTCACATAACACGCGCCACAATGGGGAACCATGATCCGTTTCGAGCACGTCACCAAGCGGTATGCGGACGGCACCACCGCCGTCGACGACCTTTCCTTCGAGGTCGCCGAGGGTGAACTCGTCACGCTCGTCGGGCCATCGGGGTGCGGCAAGACGACCACCATGAAGATGGTGAACCGGCTGATCGAACCGACCGGGGGCCGGATATTCCTCGACGGGGACGACATATCGGCCATCGACCCCGTCCAGCTGAGGCGTCGTATCGGCTACGTGATCCAGCAGGTCGGGCTGTTTCCGCACCGAACGGTCCTCGAAAACACCGCTACCGTGCCCCATCTCCTGGGCTGGAAACGCGGAAAGGGCCGCGAACGCGCCGCGGAACTCCTCGATCTGGTCGGACTCGACCCTTCCGTTTATGGCGACCGATATCCGGAACAGCTGTCCGGCGGTCAGCGCCAACGCGTGGGCGTAGCAAGGGCGCTGGCGGCCGACCCGCCCGTACTGCTGATGGACGAACCTTTCGGCGCGGTCGACCCGGTCGTCCGGGAACGACTGCAGAACGAATTCCTCAAGCTTCAGGCGCAGGTCCGCAAAACGGTGCTGTTCGTCACGCACGACATCGAGGAGGCGGTCCGCCTCGGGGACCGCATCGCCGTCTACGGACAGGGCTCGATCGAGCAGTTCGACTCACCGGCCACCGTGCTCGGCGCCCCGGCCACCGGATACGTCGCGGACTTCGTCGGCGCCGACCGAGGGCTCAAGCGGCTCTCTGTCACCCCCATCGAGGAGAGCGACCTCGACCAGCCGCCGGTCGTCCACCTCGACGACCCGCTGGCCACCGCGACCGAACGGCTGCGGGCCGAGGGCGCACGCTGGGCCGTCGTACTGGATGGCGACGACCATCTGCACGGCTGGATCCCGGCCGGTGACGCGCTCACCACCACCAAGGGCACGATCCGCGAGCACGCCCGCCGGATGGACGCCTGGCTGCCCGTGGGCGCCCCGCTCAAGCAGGCGTTCGCCACCATGCTCCAGCACGACGCGGGCTGGATCGCGGTCATCGACAAGGACAGCGCGGGCCGGTTCCTCGGCGTGCTCACCCCGGCCCGCCTCCACGAGGCGCTGCGCCGCTCGATCGACGCGGACGACCGGGCCGTGCCGCGCGCCGAGGTGGCCGTGGAGAGCGTCGCGAGCGTTTCGGGCGGGACCGGCGGAAAGGGCGGGACCAAGACCGCGGGGCGGTGACGAGACGCCGGTTCAGTTCTCGCTGAGCCGGCTGCTCAGCCACTCCAGGGCGGCGGGGATCTCCCGGCGCCAGGTGTTGAAGTTGTGCCCGCCGCTGCCGAGCACGATCGAGGAGGCCTGCGCGGGCGATCTCACCTTGGCCAGGAACTTCTTCGTGTCGGCGTAGTTCTCCTCGCCGTGGCGGGAGGTCGTCACCAGGAAGGACGAGTCGGGCATCGGCCGGTGGTCCAGGGTCCACAGAAGGTCGGCGTGCTCGCGCGCCGACCGGTCGCCGTGGAAGAGGTCGCCGGTCGTCGGGTCCTCGGCCGCCTTGTAGTACGCGGAGAGCCCCGCGCTCGCGGTGAACCGGTCCGGGTGGTGCAGCCCGATCTTCAGGGCGCAGTAGCCGCCGGTCGAGTTGCCGATGATGCCCCAGTTGCGGGCGCGGCCGCCCACCCGGTAGGCGGCCGAGACGGCGGGCGGCAGATCCTGCGCGAAGAACGTCTCGGTCTGCGGGCCGTCCTTTATGTCCACGCACTCGGTGTCCCGGGGCGGTGCCAGCGTCGGCCGCAGCATCACCAGGATCATCGGCTGTGACCGCCCGGCCTTCACCTGATCGAGTGCCGTACGCGGGTAGCGCAGCCCCTTGAGAAGGTTCTCCGACGTGCCCGGGTAGCCCGTGAGCACCACCACCGCGGGGAACTTCCGCCGGGCGTACGCCTCCTGGAAGTACTCCGGCGGCAGGTACACGTACGCCGAGCTCTCGATCCCGGAGTGCCGCCCCGCGATCACCACCTTGTCGATCCGGCCACCCCTGGTGGCCAGCGAACCGCCCGGCACGTCGGGCCGCTGCGTCCCCACCCGGACGATGTTCTTCGCGGCCAGGGTCCCGGCGGCGCGGTCGGTGACCACGCCCAGATCCTGCTTCCGGCCGAACAGGTCCGCCCAGGAGCCGTAGAAGAGGAACGAGTTGTTGGCCATCAGGCCGACCGAGGCGAAGACCGCCACCTGGGTCGCCAGGAGCAGGCCGACCCTGCCGAACACCATGGGGACACTGCGCCGGGCGAACCTCGGCCAGAACCAGATCGTGACGGCGAACAGCACGACGGCCAGCGTGATCGCCACGATCAGCACTGCCTTGCCGGTAAGGCCCATGACGGTTGGACTTTCTGTCTGGAAATTTCCTGGATACGGGTGAACCCGCGACACGGAAGGCTCGTCCTAGAGGTCGCACAGCGTCCGCCGGGCTCCGGCCGGCGTACTCCACAAATCTCTCGCGGAACCACGGGAAGCGATGTCTGTCACGCTAGATGGGGATAAATCGGGATCGGTTCCGAATAGCGCACGCAGGTTCGTGCGCGGACCGCGACCCGAAACCGTACCGGTGCTCGTCGGCACCGCCTGCACCGTAGTCGGCCTGATCGACGTCGCCGCCGGGGTCTTCCCCCGCTTCCGCCACAGCTGGATGCACACCCTCGCCGAGGTCCTGCCCGGCGCCCTCGGCCCCTTCGCCGCCGCGCTCTCGCTGAGCGCCGGCGTCCTGCTGCTGCTCCTGGCCCACGGCCTCAAGCGGCACAAGCGACGGGCCTGGCGGGCGGCCGTCGTCCTGCTCCCGGCCGGTGCGCTGTCCCAGTTCCTCTACCGGCACTCGGTGCTGGGCGCGGCCGTCTCCCTGACGCTCTGTTACCTGCTGGTACGCCACCGGGGTGAATTCGCGGCGCTCCCCGACCCGCGCAGCCGCTGGCGGGCCCTGGCCAACTTCGTCCTGCTCGGCGCGGGTTCGCTCGGCCTCGGCCTCGTCATCGTCAGCGTCCACCCCGGCCGGCTGGTCGGGAACCCCAGCATCGCCGACCGGCTCCAGCACGTGCTGTACGGCCTGTTCGGCTTCGAGGGCCCGGTCGAGTACGCCGGTGTCACCTCCTGGACCGTGGGCTACTCGCTCGGCGCACTCGGCCTGCTGACCGCCGTCACCACCATCTACTTCGCGTTCCGCCCCGAACATCCTGCCGCCCGCCTCACCGAGGACGACGAGGACAGGCTGCGCGCACTGCTGGAACGGCACGGCCGCCGCGACTCGCTCGGCCACTTCGCGCTCCGCCGGGACAAGGGCGTGGTGTTCTCCCCCAGCGGCAAGGCCGCCGTCTGCTACCGCGTGGTGTCCGGGGTGATGCTGGCCAGCGGCGACCCGATCGGGGACGTGGAGGCCTGGCCTGGCGCCATCGAACGGTTCATGGACGAGGCCAGGGCCCACTCCTGGACCCCGGCCGTGATGGGCTGCAGCGAGACGGGCGGCGAGGTCTGGACCCGCGAGACCGGACTGGACGCCCTCGAACTCGGGGACGAGGCGGTGGTGGACGTCGCGGATTTCTCCCTCGCCGGACGGGCGATGCGCAACGTACGCCAGATGGTGAAGCGCATCGAGCGCGGCGGCTACGAGACCCGGGTGCGGCGCGTGGCTGACATCGGTGAGACCGAGCTCGCCCGCATCCGCCGGGCCGCCGCCGACTGGCGTGGCACCGACAACGAGCGCGGCTTCTCGATGGCCCTCGGAAGGATCGGTGACGGCGCCGACGGGGACTGCTTCATCGCCACCGCCCACAAGACCGACGAGCAGAGCGCCCAATCCCCGTACGGCAACCTGAAGGCCGTGCTCCACTTCGTCCCCTGGGGCAGCGACGGCATGTCCCTGGACCTCATGCGCCGCGACCGGGCCGCCGACCCTGGGATGAACGAACTGCTGATCGTCGCCTCCCTCCAGGCCGCGCCCCGGCTCGGCATCACCCGCGTCTCGCTGAACTTCGCGATGTTCCGCTCCGCGCTGGCCCGCGGCGAGAAGCTGGGCGCGGGACCGGTGCTGCGTGTCTGGCGCGGCCTGCTGATCTTCCTGTCGCGCTGGTTCCAGATCGAGTCGCTGTACAGGTTCAACGCCAAGTTCCGGCCCCGCTGGGAGCCCCGGTTCGTGGTCTACCGCACCGCCCGCGACCTGCCCCGGATCTCGCTGGCCGCGATGCAGGCCGAGGGCTTCGTCAGCTTCGCGCTGCCCCGTCCGCTGGCCCGCCGGCTGCCGTCGGGCGGGCGGCGGCCCTGTGCGCACACCCGGCCCTCCGCACCGGAGCCGGGCGTCCACGCGGCGTGAGGGGTCCCGTCACGGGCGTAGGGCCTGTCGTCGAACTGCCGTCTGCCGGGCGACGCCACGCACGCGCTCTCGCCGCCCAGCCGCCCCTCGGGCGACGACGGCAGTGCGACGACAGGCCCTAGGCTGGTCGTATGAGTACGTTGCATGGACGAGGCACGGTCCAGGGCCTGCCGGGGTGGGGCCGCTGCGCGGTCATGGGTGTCGTCAATGTGACCCCCGACTCCTTCTCCGACGGAGGCCGCTGGTTCGACACCACAACGGCCGTGAAGCACGGTCTCGACCTGGTGGGCGAGGGCGCCGACCTGGTCGACGTCGGCGGTGAGTCGACCCGCCCCGGAGCCAGCCGGGTGGACGAGTCCGAGGAGCTGCGCCGGGTCGTCCCGGTGGTCCGCGGACTGGTCTCCGAAGGGGTCACCGTCTCCGTGGACACCATGCGGGCCCGGGTCGCGGAGCAGGCCGTCGAGGCGGGCGCGGTCCTCGTCAACGACGTGAGCGGCGGGCTCGCCGACCCGGACATGGTCCCGGTCGTCGCCGCCGCCGGGGTGCCCTTCGTCGTCATGCACTGGCGCGGCTTCAGCGACACCATGAACAGCCGGGCGGTGTACGGGGACGTCGTCGCAGAGGTCGTCGAGGAACTGCGGACCCGGATGGACGCCGTGGTCTCCGGCGGTGTCGCCCCCGAACGCATCGTGATCGACCCGGGCCTCGGCTTCGCCAAGGACGCCGGTCACGACCTCTCGCTCATCGCCCGTCTGGACGCACTGCACGCACTGCGCCGTCCGCTGCTGGTCGCCGCCTCCCGGAAGCGGTTCCTGGGCCATGTGCTGGCGGGTCCTGGCGCCGCCCCGCCGCCCGCCCGCGAACGCGACGCGGCCACCGCCGCGGTCTCCGCGCTCGCCGCCCGTTCCGGCGCCTGGGCCGTCCGGGTCCACGAGGTACGGGCCACCGCCGACGCCGTACGCGTCGCCCGCGCAGTCGAGGGAGCCGCGTGAACGAGTCGCGGGACGAGCACGCGGACGCGGCCGCCGACATCGAGGCGGTCGAGCTGGCCAACACCGCCTTCTACGAGGCGATGGAGCGCGGGGACCTCGACGAGCTCACCGGGCTCTGGCTGCCCGGCGACGACCTCACCGTCTCCTGCGTCCACCCGGGCTGGCCGGTGCTCACCGGCCGCGGCGAGGTGCTGCGCAGCTACGCGCTGATCATGGCGAACACCGAGTACATCCAGTTCTTCCTGACCGACGTCGGGGTGTCCATGACGGGCGACACCGCCCTGGTCACCTGTACGGAGAACATCCTCAGCGGCGGACCCGCGGAGGAGGGAAGCTCACTGGGGCCGCTGGTGGGCCAGCTCGTGGTCGCCACCAATGTATTCCGGCACACTCCCGACGGCTGGAAGCTCTGGTCCCACCACGGATCGCCCGTACTGGCCGAGACCGGTGAGGAAGAGGACGAAGAGTCCCCCTCCTGAATGGGTACAAGCCCGTTGGCTGGCCGGATAGCGACTCCCCCGGATTGGAATCGGGCACATCTGGGTATCTGCGGCTACCCGGCCCTGTGCGGTCCGCCGTCGGCCCCGCAGGCGAGTGCTGTCGGTGCCCGCAGGTAGATTCCAATGAGGGCAGGACGCCGCCCGCACGCGGCCCGTGCCCCTACGACCAACAACAGCAGGAGTGATTCGCGTGGATCGTGTCGCGCTGCGCGGCCTCAAGGCCCGTGGGCACCACGGCGTCTTTCCCCGGGAACGGGAAGAAGGACAGACCTTCATCGTGGACCTGGTGCTCGGCCTCGACACCCGCCCCGCGGCAGCCGCCGACGACCTGACGAAGACCGTGCACTACGGCGTGGTCGCGGAGGAGGTCGTCGACGTCGTCAAGGGCGAACCGGTCGATCTGATCGAGACGCTCGCGGAGCGCATCGCCCAGCAGTGCCTCAAGCACGAAGGCGTCGAGGAGGTGGAGGTCGTGGTGCACAAGCCGGATGCGCCCATCACCGTCCCCTTCGACGACGTCACCATCACCATCACCCGGAGCCGAGCATGACTGCATTTTCTACTGAGGGGCAGAGCGACCCGACCGTACAGCCGGTTCCCGCCTCCGTGGTCGAACAGGTGGACGCGGCGGACATCACCCTCTCCAACCCCAAACGCGCCGTGATCTCCCTGGGCTCCAACCTCGGCAACCGCCTGGAGACCCTCCAGGGCGCCATCGACGCGCTGGAGGACACCCCCGGCCTCCGGGTCAAGGCGGTCTCCCCCGTGTACGAGACGGAGCCCTGGGGCGTCGACCCCGGCTCCCAGCCGTCGTACTTCAACGCGGTCGTCGTCGTGAAGACCACGCTGCCCCCGTCCTCCCTCCTGGAGCGCGGCCAGGCCATCGAGGAAGCCTTCGACCGGGTCCGCGAGGAACGCTGGGGCCCGCGCACGATCGACGTCGACATCGTGGCGTACGCCGATGTGGTCTCCGACGATCCGGTGCTCACCCTCCCGCACCCGCGGGCCCGCGAGCGCGCCTTCGTCCTCGCCCCGTGGCACGACGTGGATCCGGCGGCCCAGCTGCCCGGCGTCGGCCCGGTCGCCGATCTGCTGGCCGGTGTCGGCCGCGGCGGCGTACTGCCCCGGGCCGACCTGGAACTCCGGCTGCCCGAGTAGTCGTTAGGCTCTGAGGAACAGCAGGAAAGATCACAGCGGTACGGACCACAGGCGGCGAAGGGCGGCTCACCCGGTGAAGCAACTACGGCTCGGAGTACTGGCGGG
>CBRG010000282.1 GCA_000470535.1 Streptomyces sp. AW19M42 | reverse complement strand
CCCCGCCGCAGTGGCCGGGTGGGTCCGCGACGGCCTCGCCTCCGGCCGCTACCTCGGCGGTGAGCACCTGCGTCCCGTCCAGGACGCCACCCTCGTACGCCGCCGCGAAGGGGAGTTGCTGATCACCGACGGCGCGTACACGGACGGGCCGGAAGGAGTGTCCGGAATCGTGTTCGTGGACGGCGAATGGGAGGAGGCGATCGGCTACCTCGCACGCTGTCCCATGGCGCGGTCCGGGAGCGTCGAACTGCGCGAGTTCTGGACGGACCTCGCGTGAGCACCGGGCCGGCGGAGGTGCGGGCGGCGCTCGCGGAGGCGTACCGGGGAGAGTGGGGCGTCGTGTTCGGCACGATCGTGCGCCTCACCGGCGACTGGGAGCTGGCCGAGGACTGCGCACAGGAGGCGTTCGCCCGCGCCCTGCCGGCCTGGGAGCGGGAAGGGGTGCCGCGGAAGCCGGGGGCATGGCTGGTGACCGCCGCTCGGCACCGCGCCTTCGACACGCTGCGTCGCGGGAAGACCGAGCGCGGCAAGCTGGCCGAAGCCGCCGCGCTCAAGGTGGCCCGTGAACCGCAGCCCCCCGGGGACGAACGGCTACGGCTGGTGTTCACCTGCTGCCACCCGGCGCTCCCCCTGGAGTCCAGGGTCGCACTGACCCTGCGGGCGGTCAGCGGCCTGACCACGCGGGAGATCGCCCGCGCCTTCCTGGTGGGCGAGGACACCGTGTCGCAACGGATCCTGCGGGCGAAACGCAAGATCGCGGCAGCAGGCATCCCGTACCGAGTGCCACCGCCCGGCGCACGCGCCGAACGGCTGGACGGCGTACTCGCCGTCATCTACCTCATGTTCACCGAGGGGTACGCACCGAGTGATGGCAACACCCAGCGCGACAGCCTCGCGGAGGAGGCCGTCCGGCTGGCCCGGCTCGTCGCCGCCGAGGCACCGGACGCGCCGGAGGCGCGGGGGCTGCTCGCACTGCTGCTGCTCCAGCATTCGAGGCGCGCCGCCCGGCTCGACGCCGACGGCGGGCTGGTCACGCTGGACCGGCAGGACCGCACGCGGTGGGACCACGCCCTCATCGCGGAGGGCGCGGCGCTCGCGCGCGAGGCCGTCGGGGCGGGCGGCTCCTACGCCTTCCAGGCGGCCATCGCCGCGCAGCACGCCCTCGCCCCGACCGCCGCCGCGACCGACTGGGCGGCGATCGTGACGTGGTACGACCGACTCCTCGCCCTGTGTGCGAACCCGGTGGTCGAGCTCAACCGTGCCGTCGCCGTCGGGATGCACGAGGGCCCGCAGGCGCAGTTGGACGCCGTGGAGGCTCTCAACACGTCCAAGAAGCTGGCCGGGAACCACGCCGTGCCCGCGGTCCGCGCGGACGCGCTGCGCCGGCTCGGCCGCGCGCGTGAGGCGGCTGAGGTATACCGGACGGCGGAGTCGATCGCCCCGAACACGGCGATCGCCCGGGAGTACGCCAAGCACGCCGCAGTACTGGAACAGGTGGATGAAGGGAACGTCCTGCTGTGACGCATGTGCATGAGGACGAAGTGCTCGCCCGGATCGCCGAAGGGCTCATCTACACCGAGTCGGATGCGGCTTCCCTGAACTCCGAGCGCCGGGCGGAGCAGATCTTCGACTACAACCACACACCTCCGCGCGAGGAGGAGAGACGCCGGTCGCTGCTCGTCGACATTCTCGGCTCGGTCGGGGAACGTACGGTGCTGCCGCCGCCGTTCCACGCGGCGTTCGGCAGCAACGTCCACATCGGAGACGATTTCTTCGGGAACGTGAATCTGACGTTCGTCGACGACGTGGAGATCCGCATAGGCAACGGCGTCATGATCGCGCCCAGCGTGACGCTGGCGACGACGGGACACCCGGTGCATCCTGCGCGACGGGTCGACTTCGCGCGGTTCTCCGAACCGATCGTCATCGAGGACAAGGTGTGGATCGGCAGCAACGTGGTGGTTCTGCCGGGTGTGCGCATCGGATACGGGTCGGTCATCGGCGCAGGCAGCGTCGTCAGCCGCGACATCCCCCCGATGACGGTCGCTCTCGGGACCCCCTGCCGTGTGGTCCGCGGGATCACGGACGAGGACCTCACCACCCGTCTCGCCGGCCGATAGCGCGAAACCACGCGTCCGGCCGGGGCCCTTGGCCGCCACGGACCCGGCCGGTCGGGTGGAGGGGCCCGACCCCGTTGTCACTGGCGCCGCTTAGAGTCTCTCCCACTCGTCACGGTGCGTTGCCCCTGACGGGTTTCATCAGCGTGCCGCCGGTTCGGCGGCCGTTCGGAACAATGGGGAGAACAGCGCATGGGGTGGGTTCCGGCGGGCGACTACGAAGTCGCCCTGGAGGCGGGCACCGTGGTCTGCCGCAATGGGAAGGGCCGGCGGCTGAAGTCCGTCCCGGCCAGATTGAAGGACGACCCGGCGGTCGTCGGACTCCGGCAGTTGACCGAGTGGCTGGAGCAGCACGCGCACCAGTGCCTGACCGAGGTCGAGCAGTGGATGGTGCGTTCGCTGCCCGTCCCCACTGCCGTGCTCGCCCGGGTCTGGCCCGACCCGGCGTGGCAGGCGGCCCTGCGGGACGTGGTGGTCACCGGAGTGGACGGTGGAGTCGCCGGGTTCCTGCGTGATGTCGACCCCGATCGCGGCCTCGGCCTCGTCGACCTGGACGGCGACACGGTCCGCATCACCCCGGACGTCGTCAGCGTGCCCCACCCCGTCCTCCTCGACGATCTGGACGAGCTGCGGGAGTTCGCGGTCGAACTGGAGGTGCGCCAGAACGTGGACCAGTTGTTCCGCGAGGTGTGGCGCCGCCCGCCCGGCCTCGCCCCGGACAGCACGTCCGTGGACACCTACGCCGGCGGCGTCTTCAAGGAACTGCGCTTCCTGCACGGCCGTGTCACCCAACTCGGGTACCGGTCGCGCGGCGGATACGCGGTCTGCCCGGTCGTCGAGGGCGGCGCCACCACAGAGGCGCGCATCTGGATCGGTGAGCACGACGGATACGACGAGTACGGCACCGAGACGGGCCCCCTGGGCTGGACGGACCCCACGGGGCGCGCGCTGACGGCCGCCGAGGTCGGCCCCGTCGCGTGGTCCGAGGGCATGCGCATGGCGGCGGCGCTCTACGCCGGCCGCGACGTGGCGGACGAGGAGCGGGCGGCATGAGCACCACGACGACGAACACCCACACGAACACGACGGCAGCGGGCACGGCATCCCTCCCCGCCCAGGCCCGGGACGGGAGCACCGCCACCCCCGTGGCCGAGGCCCGCGCGACGGCCCTGCTGGACGCGGGCGCGATCCTCCCGGCCGGCACCACGGAGCGGGACGACGCCGACGCGCTGACCGCCCGCACCTACACGCACACCGCCCTCGGTGACCGCCCCGTGGTCCGGCTCGTGCCCGGCACCCTCGGTGAAGCCGAGGACCTGGCCCTGGAGTTCCTCGGACTGGCCCGGTCCGCAGCGGCCCCGGTCGTGGGCCAGGTGCGCCGCGAGGCGCTGGGCTTCCCGGCATGGGCACTGGTCAACGACCCGGCCAACGGGCACCACGCCCTGGCCCTGGTCAAGGACATCGAGCGGCTGGGCCGGCAGGCCAGGACCCGCGCCGGAGCGGCCAAGGAGGGCTTCGACGCACTCGGCACCCGGCTCGGCCGGGCCGTACCCCACTTCCTCCCGACCTACTACGAACAGGTGGCGCGCCTCTTCCTCCAGGCCGAGAACACCACCTACGCCGCCTCCTACTTCGGCAAGGCCCGCGAGGCCGAGCGGGTGCACGGGCTGGTCGTGGACGAGGACCGGCAGCGGGCCGTCTTCCTGGAGTTCGCCTTCGCCGGCGCGCTGACCGTCAAGGCACTGCGGCAGTACGTGCGGGACCTGGTGGCCCGGCTGGAACCGGCGGACGCCTGGGCGCAGTTCCGCCGTCTGCTGGTCGAGCGCTGCGCGGCAGGCATGCCCCCGTACGCGGCGCTGCCGCAGGACGTGCGCGCGCTGGTCAAGGCTGCCGGGCTGGACCGGGAGGCCGCCGAACGCGATCTGGTGGCCGATCTGATCGGCTCCCCCGGAGTCGTCCGCGCCCCCGCCTCGTTCTGGGCCGCCTACCGCTCCGCGATCGTCGACCTCGCTCGACGGGACGAGTCCGTGCGGGCCCGGCTCCTCGGCTTCTTCCCGGAGACCTTCAACGAGAGCGGGCCGGAGAAGGCCGGCGCGTCCGACTGGCTCGCGTTGCTGGCCGAGTCCGGCGCCGAGGACCTGCTGACCGGCCTCCCGGACACAGCGGGGAACGTCCCCGCCGCGTCCGTCTCCGCCGTCTCCCCGGCGGACTGGCTCGCCCGCTGGGAGGCGCACCGACGGCGCAACCGGGCCACCGCGGGCCGCAACCCGCAGACCCTCGACCTGGCCGCCCGAATGGCGGACCGGCTGCGCGCCGACGGGCGTCCCGTCGAGCTGTTCCAGGGCCGCTGGCAGCGCAACGCCGACCTGGACCTCCTCGACCTCTGCCTGGCCTCCGGCATCCCCGTCGCCGAGCCGGACGACGAGAACACGGGCACCGCACAGGCCCCCGGTCTCCCGGTCGGCCCGTGGCTCATCGACGCCGCGCCCGGCGCGCGGGATCTCACCGCCGTCGCCGAACAGCCGGTCTTCCGCGCCCTTCTGAGCCGGAACGTCGGCGGCCTCGGCGAGGGACGCGGTCAGGGGCTGAGCGACGCCGGCATGGCGAAGCTGGCGGAACACCCGGTGCTCTCCGGAATCCTGCGGGAGTGGCTGACCGCCTGCGCCCAGGAGTACACGGCCGCACGAGGGCTCCCCGGGCTGCGCACCGCTCTCCACAGGCTCTCGGCGTTCGGCTCCGTGGTCGCGGACGTCGCCCCGGAGGCCGTGCGGCTCCTCAAGGGCCACGATGTCGTGCCGCTGCTCGCCGCCACCCTGCGTACCGGCGTCCTCGACGAACTGGGCTGGCCCGCGCTCGACGCGGCCTACGCCGAACTGGCCGCCGAATCCGCCGACGTGCACCAGCGGGGCCGCCGGTCGGAGAGCGTCGGGGTCACCGGCGCCTGGCCCGCGCTGATCCTGAACACGCGCGAACGTGTCGTCGTCATCGGCCCGGAAGGCGTACTGCTGCGGCACACCCTGCGGCTGCCCGCCACCGTCGACCACTGGCGGTTGCTCGCCTTCCGTTACGTCGACGGTGAGTTGCTGGTCATCTGGTGGGAGGACGGCAAGCAGCGCGGCTACTGGTCGCACCGCCCCGCCGAGCTGTTCACCATGGGCGGCGAGCAGATACCCCGCTGGGGCGGCTCCGGCCCCTCGGACGAGGTCTGCCTGCCGCTGCCCGGCGGCGGCCGCGCCACCGGCGGCAAGGCCCTGCACGCGGGCGACACCTCCCTCCCGCCCCAGCGCGCCGTCATCTCAGACGGCACCGGTCACTGGCGGGAAGGCCACCAGGGCACGGAGCGGGTGTGGCTGGAATACGACCCGGCCGCAGGCACGCACGGCCGCGCATCCCTGCCCGCCTTCCTCCGCTCCGGGGTGCAGGACGGCACCCGGCTGCTCGCCGAGCACTGCCAGGTCCTGCCCCTCCAACCCGGTCTGGAGAGCACCCCGTTCGGCACGGACGGCACGGTCCTCGGCCGCTGGGTCCGCCGCACGGCCACCGAGCCCGGCACGGCGGCCCCCGCCGACGGACACCGGATCGTCGCAGGCACCCCCGACGGTCACACGGTCACCCTGCCGCACCCGCTGCCCGGCGGCGGCTCCCCGGTGCCGCTCGGCGCCCTCACCCTGCCCGGCGGGTCACGGCCGGTCGTGGCCCTGCACCACCGCTACGTCCACGCGCACCCGGCGGACACGGACGGCACCGGTGGCACCCTGTGGTCCGTCACCCTCGACTCCTCCGGTGGGAACGACGCGGCGGGCACCCCCTACGTGCCCCCCGTCGCCTACTGGCACGCCCTGCGCCCGAGGGACGAGCAGGGCTCCACCGCCCTGCGGAACCTGACGGACTCCCGGGCCGGGGAGCTGTTCGAGGTGGTCGTCGCCGAGATCGCCCGGCACCTGGAGGCGTTCCGGGCCGTCAAGGAGTACACCGGGCCCTCGTCGCGGGAGCTGAGCGAGGCGGCCGTCGCCCGAGCGCTGCCCGAGGTGTCCGACGCACGGCTCCTCGCGGGCGTCACGGCCCTCGTCCGGGACGCGGTGGACCGGGCCGTCGCAGTCGCCCGGTACCTGGAACCGCCCAAGCCCGTGCAGCCGGCCACATCCCGCAACACCGCGCGCGTCCAGGGCATGTTCTTCGACCACGAGCCCGAGCACGGCGACGACACGACCCTGCAGACCGCCTCCGCCTGGAACTCCGAGCGGATGCGCGGCGGCTGGTGGGGAGCCGGGAAGCGGTGGACCGTGATCCGGCAGATCCTCGCCGTCAACCACGTCCTCGGCGGTGAGCCGGCGTTCGGCCCGGCCATCACGTCCAAGGTCCCCTTCACCTCCGTGGACGGCTGGCAGCGGGACGAGTACACCGTGCCCAGCGACTTTCTGACCTGGACCTCCCTCCTCGACAACCTGCCCGAACTGGCCTACCGGGCCGCTTCCGCGACCACCTCCCCCGAGCACCGCACCGCGCTCCTCGTCTTCCTGGAGACCCTCGCCGCAGGCCCGCTGGCAGACCCGGCGGGCACGGTCCGGCAGGTGGAGCTCGTCGAGCCGTTCGGCGCGGGGACATCCGGGCCGGGACGTCCCGAGGCCGTGCACCGCCTCGGCCAGGTGCTGCGCAGGGGCGCCCGCACCGTCGTGGTCCTCGCCAACCGTGGCCGGAACTTCCGGAGCGACGCGGAACGCTGGCTCGCCCTGGACCACGACCCGACCGGCGCCTTCGGCCCCGTCCCCGGCTTCACCCTGGACCACGAGCACGTACACCGGCACGGCATCGCCCGCGACCGGCTCATCCGGCTCATCGCCCTGGTACGGGAGCAGGGCCCGGCACCCTGGCGGCCGGAGGCCGCAGAGGCGTTCCACACGGCCACCGGAATCGGCGCGCTCCAGTCCCTCGCCCTGCTCTCCGCGGCCGTCGAGGAGCCCGGCGCCGAGGCGCTCGCGCTGCTCGGGACGAAGACGCGCGCCTTTGAAGCGGCCCAGGGCAGGCTGGACGCGCTGCCCCGCGACGACCGCCACGCACTGCTCCGGGCACTGCTGCCCGCGGATCCGGCCGAGCTGTGGTCCACGGGCCCCGACATCCGGGCCGCCGCCGAGGTCTGGCAGGAGCGCCTGGCCTCCCTCGTCCGGGTCCCCGAGGAACTGGACCTCGACCTGTCCGGCACCACCTCGGGCGCCGTCGACCTGATCCTCAACGCGGGCTCCCGGGCCTGGCTCGCCCACGGCACCGACGTCGAGGACGGCACCGGCCGCCCCGCACTGCGCCGGGTGGGCGCACGCGGTGCGGTCTCCACGGCCCTGACCGCCCTGCGCACCCTCGCCTACACGCTGCCGTACGGGCATCCTCTGCGGGCGCACCTGCCCACGGGGCTCGCGGCCCTGCGCGGCCGCCTCGCCGACCCGGGCCTGGTGCTGGACCTCGGCCTGGACTGGACCGAGTCGGGGCACTCGATCGGCCCCGTGATCCGCGCCGCCCACGGGCTCCCCGAGTCCGGCGGCGCCGGCCCGGACGGGCTGGTCAGGGCCGGCACCGCGCTGCTCCTGGCCCCCGGCCACGGCGACAGCGAGAAGGTGCTGATCCGCCCGGCCGGACTGGCAGGCCCCGACGACCCGGCGTTCGGCCTGGTCGAGGGCACCGTCGGCGGTCACGGCACCGGCGATCTGCTCGCCCTGCGCGCGCTGCTGGGCGAGGAGACCGACGCGTTGGCCTCTGCGGGCGCCCCCGACGGCTCCTCGCTCCACCCGGCCCAGGACCCGACGCGTGCCGTGCCGGACCTGGTGACCGAGGCGGGCGACGCCCTCGGCCTGGGCGCGGACGCCGCCGCCCTCTACCTGATGCTGCTCGCCCTGCCCGACCCGACGGACCGCAACTGCGTCCGCTGGACCGAGTGGAAGCCGGCCCGGGTCAAGAAGGCCCGTACGGAACTCGCCGCCACCGGCCTCGTCGTGGAGGCGAAACGCTCCCGCGCCGGCCGCACCCTGTTCCTCCCCTGCGGCTGGCTCGAACGCGGCGCCCCCGGGCTGCCGCTGGAGACCTGGAAGGAACGCCTGTACCCCGTGGCCGGGTCCACCCGGACCCTGCCGCACCTCCCCGTGCCCGCGCTGTTCGCAGCCGCCTGGGCACGGGCCCGCGGCGGCGACGCCCCGGCCTTCGAGGAACTGGACACCCGCGCACCCCGGAAGGGCCGCCGACGATGACGAACGACATCACCGCTGTGGACAGCACCACCACGGACGGCGTCCCCGGCCGGGCGAAGGCGCCCGGCCGGGAGCACCGCCAGGTCACACCGCCCGAGGACCGGTACGCCACCGAGCTGGCCTTCCTCGCCGCCCACGACTCCGGGCCCCGCCCACCCGGCTGGCTGCTCACCCCGCGCGCCGCCGTCACCTTCGTCATGGGCAGCGCGGGCGAGGCACTGAGCCTGCCGAAGGGCGCCAAAGCGGGCGCCGGGGTGCCGCGCCGCCTGGTGATCGAGCAGAAGTTCGTCGGCGAGCGCGCCCTGGTCGAACGGTGCGTGGTCACCCTTGCCGGAGAGCGCGGGCTCCTGCTCGTCGGCGAACCCGGCACCGCCAAGTCCATGCTCTCCGAGCTGTTGGCGGCGGCCGTCTGCGGGACGAGCGCGCTCACCGTGCAGGGCACCGCGGGCACCACGGAGGACCAGCTCAAGTACGGCTGGAACTACGCGCTGCTGCTCGCCCAGGGCCCCACCCAGCAGGCCCTGGTGCCCTCCCCGGTGCTCGCCGCGATGACCCGGGGGGCCGTCGCCCGCGTCGAGGAGGTCACCCGCTGCCTGCCGGAGGTCCAGGACGCGCTCGTGTCCCTGCTCTCCGAGCGGCGGATCGCGGTCCCCGAACTCGCGGGCGGCGAGGGCGCCCAGGTGCACGCCGCCCCCGGGTTCACCCTCATCGCCACCGCCAACCTGCGGGACAAGGGCGTCTCGGAGATGTCCGCCGCCCTGAAGCGGCGTTTCAACTTCGAGACCGTGGGCCCCATCGGGGACGTGGACGCCGAGACCGCGCTCGTCCGGCGTCAGTCGCGGGCGGCCGTCGAACGCGTGGGCGCCCCCTACCAGGTGGACGACGCGGTCCTCGAAGCCCTCGTCACCGCCTTCCGCGATCTGCGCGAGGGCCGTTCCGTGGAGGGCTGGGAGGTCGAGCGCCCCTCCACGGTGATGAGCACGGCGGAGGCGGTCTCCGTGGCGGGGGCCCTCGGTCTGGCCGCCGCCTACTTCCCCGGCGACCGGGACGTGCTGTCCCTCCTGCCCGGCCATCTGCTCGGGGTCGTCCGGAAGGACGACCCCGCCGACGCCGCACGGCTG
>CBRG010000281.1 GCA_000470535.1 Streptomyces sp. AW19M42 | reverse complement strand
GGGGGCCGGGAGACACGGGCGGCCCAGGGTCTCAGCGGATGGGCATCCCGGACAGCGTGCGGGCGATCACCAGGCGCTGGATCTCACTGGTGCCCTCGAAGATCGTGTAGATCGCGGCGTCCCGGTGCATCCGCTCCACCGGGTACTCACGGGTGAAGCCGTTGCCGCCGAGGATCTGGACGGCCTGCGCCGTGACCTCCTTGGCCGTCTCGCTCGCGTACAGCTTGGACATGGAGCCCTCGGCGGACTCGAACGGCTTGCCGGCGGCCGCCATCCAGGACGCGCGCCAGACCAGCAGCCGGGCCGCGTCGATCCGGGTGCGCATGTCGGCGAGCTGGAAGGCGATGCCCTGGTTGTCGATGATCGGGCGGCCGAACTGGGTCCGGGTCTTCGCGTAGTCGAGCGCGACCTCGTACGCGGCACGGGCGGTGCCGACCGCCATCGCGCCGACGGCCGGGCGGGACGCCTCGAACGTGGCCATCGCGGCGTTCTTCACCCGCTCGCCGCCACCGGAGGCGGCGCGCTCGCGGGTCCGCGCGAGGCGCTGGTCGAGCTTCTCCTTGCCGCCGAGCAGGCAGTGGCCCGGAATGCGCACGTCCTCCAGGACGACCTCGGCGGTGTGCGAGGCGCGGATGCCGTGCTTCTTGAACTTCTGGCCCTGGGAGAGCCCGGGGGTACCCGGCGGCACGATGAAGGAGGCGTGCCCCTTGGAGCCCAGCTCCGCGTCGACGACCGCGACCACGACGTGGACGTTGGCGATGCCGCCGTTGGTCGCCCAGGTCTTGGTGCCGTTGAGCACCCACTCGTCCTTGGCCTGGTCGTAGACCGCGCGGGTGCGCATCGAGGCGACGTCGGAGCCGGCGTCGGGCTCGGAGGAGCAGAAGGCGGCGACCTTCACATCGTTCGCGTCGCCGTACATCTGCGGGATCCAGGTACCTATCTGCTCCTCGGTACCGTTGGCGAGGACGCCGACGGCCGCCAGACCGGTACCGACGATCGACAGGGCGATGCCCGCGTCACCCCAGAACAGCTCCTCCATCGCCACCGGGATGCCGAGGCCGGTTGGGTCGAAGAACTGCTGGGCATAGAAGTCCAGGGAGTAGATGCCGACCTTGGCCGCCTCCTGGATGACGGGCCAGGGCGTTTCCTCACGCTCGTCCCACTCCGAAGCGGCCGGACGGATCACGTCCGCGGCGAAGCCGTGAAGCCAGTCACGGACCTGCTTCTGGTCGTCGTTGAGTTCGAGCGTGAACTCGGCCATTTTCCCCTCCACGTACTGCTGTCAAAACCAATTCGTTACTTGCGGTAACCACAGTCTGTTACCGGCAAGTAGCCTCTGTCAACCGGTCAACCGCAGATCCGCGCACCTCTGGACAGGGTGTTACGTTGCGGAGGCAGGACGGACGAGCACGGCCAGGGGTGGGAGAAACAGCATGGAGACCACACGACAGGCGGAGCGGCAACGGTCCGCGGCAGAACGCCGCCGCCGCGAGCTGCTCGAAGCCGCCGACCGCGTGGTTCTCAGGGACGGCCCCGGGGCCTCGATGAACGCCATCGCGGCGGAGGCCGGGATCACCAAACCCATCCTCTACCGGCACTTCGGTGACAAGGGCGGCCTCTACCGCGCCCTCGCGAAACGGCACACCGACGCACTCCTCAGCGCACTGCGGGCGGCGCTCGACGCCCCTGCCGACCGCCGTGCCCGGGTCGAGGCGACACTCGACACCTATCTCGCCGCGATCGAGGCCCGTCCGCAGGTCTACCGGTTCCTGATGCATCCCTCCGACGACGCGGCCCCCTCGTCCGAGCAGGGCTTCGACGTGGGACGCCACTCGGCCCCGCTGCTGCGCCGCCTCGGCGAGGAGCTCGCCACGGTCATCGCGGAGCGGGTGGACCTCGGGGCCGACAGCCAGGTCATGGCCCGGATCTGGGGTCACGGCATCGTCGGCATGATGCACGCGGCGGGCGACTGGTGGCTGGGCGAACGCCCTTGCTCACGGGCCCAGTTGGTGAGCAGCCTGGCCGATCTCCTGTGGGGCCGGCTCGCCGCGGCGGGCGACCGCCCCGGCGGTCCCGGGTTCTGAACCCGCGCATACCGCTCCCCGGTCAGCCGGGCCGCCCCCAGGGCGCCCGGCGGGCCGCGCGCAGGGCCCGTGCCCGCCGCAGCCCGGTCAGCCGGTCGGTGTAGACGGCGCCGTCCAGGTGGTCGCACTCGTGCTGGAGGCAGCGCGCGAAGAACCCGGTGCCGCCGACCCGCACCGGCTCGCCCCCGACCGTGACCCCCTCGACCACCGCGTGGTCGAAGCGGGGCGTGCCGGCCTCGATGCCCGGCAGCGAGAGACAGCCCTCCGGGCCACGCACGGTGACGCCGTCGGCCTCGACGAGGGTGGGGTTGACGAGGTGCCCCAGATGCCGGACGTCCTCGTCGTCGGGGCAGTCGTACACGAACACCCGTAGCGCCACGCCGACCTGGTTGGCCGCGAGCCCGACGCCGTTCGCCGCGTACATCGTGGCGTACATGTCCTCGACCAGCTGGGCGAGCGAGGGCCCGAAGTCCGTGACGGGTTCACAGGCGCCGTGCAGCACGGGATCACCGAGCAGGCTCATGGCCCGGACGCGTCCGGAACTGCCGGGGATCGGGCGGTTTCGCATGGCGGCCATCGTACGGTCCGGGGAAGTGCCGAACGCACGGCCGCCGCCCGGCACCGGACGTGCCCCGGGTCCGGCCGCGATGAGCCGGGCCCCCGAGCCGCCCGCCCGCGGGATTTTCGCGCCGGTGGTACGTCACGCGCCCCACATTCCACCGGAACTCCACGCCCCGAGCGGTGCCGCCGTGCCTCCGCCGCGCCGGACATCGATAGGCTGGGCGCGGACCGATGCAAGGAGGATCTAGGACGATGGCAGGCAACACGGAGCCGTTGTCGCCGCGGGCCAAGCTGGCCGTGACGGCGGGCAAGGCCGCTGCGGCGGTGTCGCGGGCAGCCGGGCGGGGCAGCGGATCGGTGATCGGCGGCCGGGTGGCGCTCAAGCTCGACCCCGACCTGCTCGGGCGGCTGGCACAGCACCTGGACGTGATCCTGGTGTCGGCGACCAACGGCAAGACGACCACGACCCGGCTGATCGCCGAGGCACTGCGGGCCGCGGGCCCGGTCGTGTCGAACGCGCTCGGCGCCAACATGCCCGCGGGCATCACCTCGGCCCTGGCCGGCGGCTCGGACGCGCAGTACGGCGTGATCGAGGTGGACGAGAAGTACCTCGCCGGGGTAGCCCGCGACACGACGCCCAAGGTGATCGCGCTCCTCAACCTCTCCCGCGACCAGCTGGACCGGGCCGCGGAGACCCGGATGCTGGCCGAGAAGTGGCGCGAGGGGCTGTCCGGCTCGAAGGCCGTGATCATCGCCAACGCCGACGACCCGCTGATCGTCTGGGCGGCCTCCTCCTCACCCAACGTGGTGTGGGTCGCGGCCGGACAGGCGTGGAAGGACGACGCCTGGTCCTGCCCGTCCTGCGGCGGTGTGATGCAGCGCCCCGGCGACGACTGGTTCTGCGGCGAGTGCGGTTTCCGCCGGCCTCCGCCCAGCTGGGTGCTGCACGGCGACTACGTGCTGGACCCGCACGGTTCGGCCTGGCCGATCCACCTCCAGCTGCCCGGCCGCGCCAACAAGGCCAACGCCACCAGCTCGGCGGCCGTGGCCGCCGTCTTCGGCGTGCCGCCCCAGGTCGCCCTGGAGCGGATGTACCACGTGCAGGCCGTCGCGGGCCGCTACGACGTCGTCACCTTCCTCAACCGTGAGCTGCGGCTCCTGCTGGCGAAGAACCCTGCGGGCTGGCTGGAGACGTTCTCGCTGATCGACCCGCCGCCCACCCCGGTGATCCTCTCCGTCAACGCCCGCGGCGCCGACGGTACGGACACCTCCTGGCTGTGGGACGTGGACTACACGCAGCTCGCGGGTCACCCGATCTTCGTGCTCGGCGACCGCAAGCTCGACCTCGCGGTCCGGCTCGAAGTGGCCGGTCTCGACTTCCGGGTCTGCGAGAACCTCGACGAGGCCGTGCACCAGGCACCGCCCGGCCGTATCGAGGTCATCGCCAACTACACCGCCTTCCAGGATCTGCGCCGTCGTGTCGGCAACTGACCCCGGCCCCGGCCCCCTCCGGAGAGGACGAAGCATGAGCAACAACAGCCTGCGGCTGGTGTGGGTCTACCCGGACCTGCTCAGCACCTACGGCGACCAGGGCAACGCCCTGGTGGTGGAGCGCCGGGCCCGCCAGCGCGGTCTCGACGTGTCGCGCGTCGACGTGCGCAGCGACCAGCCGGTTCCCACGTCGGGCGACATCTATCTGATCGGCGGCGGTGAGGACCGTCCGCAGCGGCTCGCCGCGGAGCGGCTGCGCCGTGACGGCGGTCTCAGCCGGGCCGCGTCCAACGGCGCGATCATCTTCTCGGTCTGCGCCGGCTACCAGATCCTCGGCCACGAGTTCGTCAACGACCTCGGTGAGCGTGAGCAGGGCCTCGGCCTGCTCGACGTGGTCTCCACCCGCGGCGAGGGCGACCGGTGCGTGGGCGACGTGCTCGGGGACATCGACCCGCACCTCGGGCTGCCGCCGCTGACGGGCTTCGAGAACCACCAGGGCGTCACCCATCTCGGCCCGACGGCACGCCCGTTCGCCCGGGTGCAGTTCGGCCGGGGCAACGGCACCGGGGACGGCACGGAGGGCGCCTACAACGACACCGTGTTCGGCACGTACATGCACGGGCCGGTGATGGCGCGCAACCCGCTCATCGCGGACCTGCTGCTGAAGCTGGCGCTCGATGTGAACGCGCTGCCGCCGACCGACGACCGCTGGTACGAGGCGCTGCGCGCCGAGCGGATCGCGTCCGCGACACAGCCCGTCTGATGAGGCGAAATCCGCTCAGCTGAGCGGCGTCCAGCAGGCGGACGCCCGGTTCGGTCCCGTCACCCTGCGCCGGTAGGGTGGCGGGATTCCAGCCGGACGACGTGGTCCGGTCGTCGGTCCACGTTGCAAAGGTTTCCCGGGCAATGCGAATTGGTGTGCTCACCTCCGGTGGCGACTGCCCCGGCCTCAATGCGGTCATCCGTTCCGTCGTCCACCGTGCGGTGGTCGACCACGGTGACGAGGTCATCGGCTTCCACGACGGGTGGCGGGGCCTCCTGGAGTGTGACTACCGCAAGCTCGACCTCGACGCGGTCGGCGGCATCCTCGCCCGCGGCGGCACGATCCTCGGCTCCTCCCGGGTCCAGCCCGCGCACCTGCGCGGTGGCGTGGAACAGGCCAGGGGCCATGTCAACGACCTCGGTCTCGACGCGATCATCCCGATCGGCGGCGAGGGCACCCTCAAGGCGGCGAACCTGCTGTCGGAGGCGGGGCTGCCGATCGTCGGTGTACCGAAGACGATCGACAACGACATCGCCTCCACCGACGTCACCTTCGGTTTCGACACCGCCGTGGGTGTGGCCACCGAGGCCCTGGACCGGCTGAAGACCACCGCGGAGTCCCACCAGCGGGTCATGATCGTCGAGGTCATGGGCCGCCACACCGGCTGGATCGCCCTGCACTCGGGCATGGCGGCCGGCGCGCACGCCATCGTCGTCCCCGAGCGCCCCTTCGACATCGACGAGCTGACCGAGCTGGTCGGCCGGCGCTTCTCGGCCGGCAAGAAGTTCGCGATCGTCGTGGTCGCGGAGGGCGCGAAACCGCGCGAGGGCTCCATGGAGTTCCAGTCGGGCGTCGAGGACGTCTACGGCCACGAGCGCTTCGCGGGCGTCGCGACCCAGCTCTCCATCGAGCTGGAGCAGCGCCTGGGGAAGGAGGCCCGCCCGGTGATCCTCGGCCATGTGCAGCGCGGCGGAACGCCGACCGCGTACGACCGGGTCCTCGCGACCCGGTTCGGCTGGCACGCGGTGGAGGCGGCGCACCGAGGCGAGTTCGGCATGATGACCGCGCTGCGCGGCACGGACATCACCATGGTCCCGCTCGCGGACGCCGTGGAGACCCTGAAGACGGTCCCGGCCGAGCGCTACGGCGAGGCCGAGTGCGTGCTCTGAGCGACACCACCGTCTGAGGACCGCCCCCGGCCGCGAGCGCGGCCGGGGGCGGTCCTACTCTGGTCGGGACAACCGGCACGAAACGGGGACGTCCCGGCGCCCCCATCAGGAGTGAACAGATGGATCACAGCGGGCACGGCATGAACATGGATCTGCCGCCGTTCACGCTGGGACGCGGGCTCCAGTTCTCCGCGGACCCGATCTTCCTGATCGGCTGCGTGCTCGCCGTGCTCCTGTACGGGTACGCGGTGGTACGGCTGCGCAGGCGCGGGGACGGGTGGCCGGTCAACCGGATCGTCTTCTTCGTCATCGGCGTGCTGAGCATCGCCCTGGTGATGTGCACGAAGCTCAACGACTACGGCATGGTCATGTTCAGCGTCCATATGGTGCAGCACATGGTGATCAGCATGCTGTCACCGATCCTGCTGCTGCTGGGCGCGCCCGTGACACTCGCGCTGCGTGCCCTGCCGGTCGCGTCGCGTGGCAGCAAGGGGCCGCGCGAGCTGCTCCTGATGCTGCTGCACAGCCGGTACATGCGGGTCATCACGCATCCGGTGTTCACCATCCCGCTCTTCATCGCCAGCCTGTACGGCCTGTACTTCACCCCGCTCTTCGACTTCCTGATGGGCTCGACGGCCGGGCACCTCGCGATGATGGTGCACTTCCTCGGGGTCGGTCTGGTCTTCTTCTGGCCGATCATGGGCATCGACCCGGGGCCGCACCGCCCGGGTTATCTGCTGCGGATGCTGGAGCTGTTCGCCGGGATGCCGTTCCACGCGTTCTTCGGCATCGCGCTGATGATGGCCTCCCAGCCCATGGTCGAGGTCTACAAGAACCCGTCGGCCTCCCTCGGCATCGACGCCCTGTCCGACCAGAACGCGGCGGGCGGGATCGCCTGGGCGTTCAGCGAGATCCCGTCGGTGCTGGTGCTGCTCGCCCTGGTCTTCCAGTGGTACCGCTCGGACCAGCGGACCGCGAAGCGCTCGGACCGTGCGGCGGACCGCGACGGCGACCAGGAGCTTCACGCGTACAACGCGTATCTCGCCTCGTTGCAGGCGCGCGGACAGTAGCGCTGGACAGGCCTTCGGGGTGACGATGGCAGTAACGGCCGCGCGGCCGACGAGGAGCGTGCGCGCATGTCCGGATCCACGAAGACCATGGGAGTGCTCACCGTAGGGGCCCTGGTGACGGTCACCGGGTACACGGTGGCGCTCGGGAGCAACGGCTGGCTCTGGTTCGGCTGGGTGGTGCTGGGGCTGATCACGATCGGAATGGTCGCCACCCGCGAGACCTGAGCCCGGTCGCTCGGAGCCGGTGGCCCAGGGCCCGGTGGCCCGGAAGCGGAACACCGGGCCGGTGGCCGCGTCCGTCACGCACGCGTCGGGGGACGTGTGCCGCCGGTCGAGGACGTCGCCCTGCCGGACGCCCCCGGTGGTGACGGCCACCGGGGATCAGCGACCCGGAACCGCGCGGGGCCGCTCCGTCCCGGCACCGCCGCCCGCTCCCTCGTATGCCATCGCGTACGGAGAACGTCACGCCGGGGGCGCCCCGGCACCCTCGGCCGCCGAGCGGTCATCCGTCACTCTGCGTCGTGCGGGGACACGTGCTCGGCCGGCGCGGGTGTGAGGTAGGGCCGCCCGGACAAGAGCGTTCCGCGCCGCGCGATCCGGGGTGCGCCCAGCCCGCGCCCCGCCGCCCCCGCCGCCGTATCCGTGCCCCCGGCATGCGCTTCTCCCCCTGTTCCCCCTCGTTCCCCGGTGGCCTCGCCGGGGCGGTCCTCGCTCGGTCGGCCGGCGCACCGCAGCGGGCTCCGGGGTGGCCCGCGGCGCCGCGCGCACCCAACGCGAGGTGACCTTTCCGTCACCGTACGCATCCGCCCCGAGCACCGGTGCGCGCGCCCCGAGGGGCGCCGCACAGCCGCACCGACGCGTATGCGAACACCTGAGGGCGGGTCAGGCAGCCGTCTCCGAGGACCGGCAACCACGCTGCGTTCAGGGCCCGTTCGACGTATGGCCGCGTTAACGCGCCCGTAAGCCAGTTGTGATTTAAGTCTTGACAGGTGCCTATCGCCACGCCACTTTGGGAGCGCTCCCACAATCAAGACTTGCACACTCCACTCCCCTCCCTTCTCCCCCAATACCGGGTGCCGAGACGGGCGCTTCGGGGCGCAGCCGCGCTCCCGGCCCGTTCCGTGCCGCCCGGCAGAGGAAGGCACTTGTCATGAGCTTGGTGAAGCGCTGCAGGCACGGCCGGACCGGAGGACTCCCGGTCCTGCTGGCCGGCACCCTCGCCCTCGCCACCACCCTGCTGGGCGGGCCGGCGACCGCGGCCCAACAGGGCACATTGCATGAGCTTGCCGCGGCCCAGGGCAAGTACTTCGGCTCCGCCACCGACAATCCCGAACTGCCCGATGCCGCCTACGCGGCGACCCTGGGGTCCGAGTTCGGGCAGATCACCCCGGGCAACTCCATGAAGTGGGACGCCACGGAGCCGGCCGAGGGCAGGTTCGACTTCACCAAGGGCGACGTGATCACCGACTTCGCGCGGCAGCACGGCCAGACCGTGCGCGGCCACACCCTCGTCTGGCACAGCCAGCTGCCCGGCTGGGTGGCCGCGCTGCCGTCGTCGCGGGTCGAGGCCGCGATGACGGACCACATCACGCGGGAGGCCACGCACTTCCGGGGTGCGGTGGCCGCCTGGGACGTGGTGAACGAGCCCTTCAACGAGGACGGGACCTTCCGCACGAGCCCCTTCCACACCACGATGGGCAAGGACTACATCGCCACCGCCCTGCGCACCGCGCACGCCGCGGACCCGGACGCGAAGCTGTATCTCAACGACTACAACATCGAGGGGCTCGGCGCGAAGAGCGACGCCATGTACGCCCTGGCCAGCGAGCTGATCGACGAGGGCGTACCGCTGGACGGCGTCGGGATGCAGGCGCATCTGGCCGTGCAGTACGGCTTCCCGTACGAGATGCGCGAGAACATGCGGCGGTTCGCCGATCTCGGCCTCGACGTCGCGGTCACCGAACTCGACGTCCGCATGCAGCTGCCGGCCGACGCGGCCAAGACGGCCACCCAGTCCTCCTACTACCGGCAGGTCGTCGAGGCCTGCCTGGCGGTCGAGCGCTGCGTCGGCATCACCGCCTGGGACTACACGGACAAGTACTCCTGGGTCCCGAGCACGTTCCCCGGCGAGGGCGCGGCCAACCTGTACGACGAGAACCTCACGCCGAAGCCCGCCTACGACGCCGTGCGGACCGCGCTCGGCGGCGAGGACGGCGGCGGGGAACCCGGCGCGCTCAAGGTGCGGTACCGCAGCGGTGACTCCTCTGCCGGTGACAACCAGATCAAGCCCGGTCTCCAACTCGTGAACACCGGCACCACGGCGGTCAGCCTCCCGGAAGTGACCGTCCGCTACTGGTTCACCGGCGACAACGGGGCCTCCACGTACGGCACTTGGTGCGACTGGTCGCCGCTCGGCTGCGCCACGGTCATCCACCGGGTCGCCGCGCTGAGCTCCCCGTCGGCCGGGGCGGACCACTACCTGGAGGTGGGCTTCAGCAGCGGCAGCCTGGCGCCGGGCGCCTCCACCGGAGAGATCCAGCTGCGGCTGAGCAAGACCGACTGGTCGGACTTCGACGAGTCGGACGACTACAGCCACGGCTCCGGCACCTCGTACGCGGACGCGTCGAAGATCGGCGTCTACGTCGGCGGTGAACCGGTCTGGGGCATCGAGCCCTGACCCCCGCTCGTCCCGCCCCACCCCGCCGCACCCCGTCCCCAGCTCCTCCCCTCCCCCCCCTCCCCGACGACACCCCCCAACGGAGGATTTGTGTCGGTATCACGTAGAACATTCAGCAGCGCCCTGGGCGGCGGCATGCTCGCCCTGGGCCTGGCGCAGGGCACCGCCGCCGCCAGACCCGCCGCCCCGGCGAGCGGCGGCAGCACCCGCGCCGCAGCGGCCGACGACCCGTACACCCAGGCTTTCCTGACCCAGTACGGGAAGATCAAGGCGGCCGCCAACGGCTACTTCAGTCCCGACGGTCTCCCGTACCACTCGGTCGAGACGCTGATGGTCGAGGCGCCGGACCACGGCCACCAGACCACCTCTGAGGCCGTCAGCTTCTGGATGTGGCTGGAGGCGGCGTACGGCCGGGTGACCGGTGACTGGGCCCCGTTCAACGCGGCCTGGGCGGTGGCGGAGAAGACCATCATCCCGCAGCACGCGGACCAGTCGACCAGCGACTCGTACAACCCCGGGGCCCCCGCGACCTACGCACCCGAACACCCGCTGCCCGACGGCTACCCCTCGGCCCTCGACGGCACGGTCCCGGTCGGCACGGACCCGCTCGCCACCGAACTCGCCGCGTCCTACGGGACGATGGACATCTACGGCATGCACTGGCTGATGGACCTGGACAACGTCTACGGCTACGGCAACAAGCCGGGCACCGGCGGCGAGTCCGGTCCGGGAGCGGGTGCCTCGTACATCAACACCTACCAGCGCGGTGCGCAGGAGTCGGTCTGGGAGACGGTCCCGCAGCCCACCACGGACCTGTTCGAGTACGGCGGCCCGAACGGCTATCTCGATCTCTTCGTCGGAGACGCGAGCTACGCCAGGCAGTGGAAGTACACCAACGCGCCGGACGCCGACGCCCGCGCGGTACAGGCCGCCTACTGGGCGTTCCGCTGGGCTTCCGACCAGGGCAAGGGGAGCGAGGTCGCGGCCTCGGTGGCGAAGGCCGCCAAGATGGGCGACTACCTGCGCTACGCCATGTTCGACAAGTACTTCAAGCGGATCGGTGACTGCACCGACCCCGGCTCGTGCCCGGCCGCGTCGGGCCGGGACTCCCAGCACTACCTGCTGTCCTGGTACTACGCCTGGGGCGGCGCAGCCGCGGGCAGCGGCGGCGGCTGGGCCTGGCGCATCGGGGACGGCGCCTCGCACCAGGGCTACCAGAACCCGCTCTCCGCCTGGGCACTGTCCAACGTACCGGCGCTGACCCCCAAGTCGGCGACGGCCAGGGGCGACTGGTCCAAGAGCCTGACCCGGCAGCTGGAGTTCCTGGCCTGGCTGCAGTCCAGCGAGGGTGCCTTCGCGGGCGGCTGCACCAACAGCTGGGAGGGCAGTTACAGCGAGCCGCCGGCCGGTACGCCGACGTTCTACGGCATGGCCTACGACTGGCAGCCCGTCTACCACGACCCGCCGAGCAACAACTGGTTCGGCTTCCAGGCATGGGGCATGGAACGCGTCGCCGCGTACTACTACGTCACCGGAAACGCCTCCGCCGAGGCCGTACTCGCCAAGTGGGTCGCCTGGGCCTCCGGTGAGACGACGGTGGGCGCCGACGGCACCTTCCGTTTCCCCTCCACCCTGAGCTGGACCGGCCAGCCCGACACCTGGGACGCGGCGTCCCCCGGTGACAACGCCGGCCTGCACGTCTCGGTCGTGGACTACGCCAACGACGTCGGTGTGGGCGCCGCGTACGTGAAGACGCTCACCTACTACGCAGCCAAGTCGGGTGACGCGGACGCCGCGGCGCTGGCCAAGGCGCTGCTGGACGCGATGGCCCTGAACACCACGGACAAGGGCATCTCGGTGCCGGAGACCAGGAAGGACTACAACCGGTTCAACGACGAGGTGTACATCCCGGCCGGGTGGTCGGGCACGATGCCGAACGGCGACACGATCGAGCCGGGCGCCACCTTCATCGACATCCGGAGCTGGTACCGGGACGACCCGGACTGGCCGAAGGTGCAGGCCTATCTGGACGGCGGCGCGGCGCCCTCGTTCACCTATCACCGGTTCTGGGCGCAGGCGGCCCTCGCGCTGGCCTTCGCGATCTACGCGGAGCTGCTGGTGGAGGGCGGCGGCGAACCGGGCGGGGACACCGAGGCGCCGACGGTACCGGCCGGTCTCACCGTGACCGCGACGACCAGCGGCAGCGTCTCGCTGTCCTGGTCGGCCGCCACCGACAACGTCGCGGTGACCGGCTATGACGTGTACCGCAACGGGGTGCTGGCGGGCAACGCGACCGCGCGGACGTTCACCGACACGGATCTCGCCGCGGCCACCGAGTACAGCTACGCCGTCGCGGCCCGGGACGCGGGCGGCAACACCTCGGCGCTGTCGGCCGCGGTCACCGCCACCACGAAGTCCGGCGGCTCGACGGGCAACGGCGCGGTCAAGGTCCAGTACAAGAACACCGACTCCTCCGCGACCGACAACCAGATACGGCTGGGCCTCCAGGTCCTGAACACGGGCGGCGCCCCGGTCGACCTGTCCACGGTGACGGTCCGGTACTGGTTCTCCTCCGACGGCGGCGCGAGCACCTTCGGCACGTACTGCGACTACGCCGCGCTCGGCTCGGCCAACATCACGCACAAGGTGGTCGCCGCCGGCTCGAAGACCGGTGCCGGCCGGTACCTGGAGGTCGGCTTCACCGGTGGCGCGGGCACCCTGGCCGCCGGAGCCTCGACGGGCGAACTCCAGCTGCGGCTCAACAAGAGCGACTGGTCGAACTTCGACGAGGCCGACGACTACAGCCGCGCCACCGGCACCGTGTACGGCGACGCCCCGAAGGTCGCGGCCTACGTGGGCTCCACGCTCGTCTGGGGGATCGAACCATGAGCCGCCGCCCCGTGGCAGGCGCCGTGACCGGCCGCTGACCGCACTCCCGATGGCGGGCCATCCATCCGCCCCGCTGAACCCGCCATCGGGGCACCACCACACGCCCTACCGGCAACACCACCGCCCGCTGTCCCCGCCGACGGCGGCCCGAAGGGGCACCGGGACCTACCGGTCCCGACCCTGGCAACACCCCCACGAACCCGTCTGCGGGGAGCTTCCGCAGACGTACGAGAGGAGCACGGAGCCGCAATGAGAACCAGAGGATCCACCACGCACCGGCTACGCAGCAGGCTGGCCGCACTCTCCGCCCTGGCCATGGGCGCGGCACTGGCGGTCGCCATCCCCGCCCCCGCCTCGGCGGCGGCACGGGTCGACAACCCCTATGTGGGCGCCTCGGCATACGTGAATCCCGACTGGTCCGCCAAGGCGGCGGCCGAGCCGGGCGGCAGCTCCATCGCCGACGAACCGGGATTCGTCTGGATGGACCGCATCGCGGCCATCGAGGGCTCGGCCGAGGCGATGAGCCTGCGCGAGCACCTCGACACGGCGCTGGACCAGGGCGCCAATCTGTTCCAGGTCGTCATCTACGACCTGCCGGGACGGGACTGCGCCGCGCTGGCGTCCAACGGAGAGCTCGGGCCGACCGAGCTGGACCGGTACAAGGACGAGTACATCGACCCGATCTCCGAGATCCTCGCGGACCCGGCGTACGCGAACCTGCGCATCGTCACGATCATCGAGCCCGACTCGCTGCCCAACATCGTTACCAACGCGGGCGGTTCGGCCGGATCCACCGAGGCCTGCGCGACCATGAAGGCGAACGGCAACTACGAGAAGGGGGTCGGCTACGCCCTGCACACCCTCGGTGCCATTCCCAACGTGTACAACTACATCGATGCCGCCCACCACGGCTGGCTGGGCTGGGACTCCAACTTCGTCCCGGCCGCCCAGGAGTTCAAGAAGGCCGCCACGTCCGAGGGGGCCACGGTCTCCGACGTCACGGGCTTCATCGTGAACACGGCGAACTACTCGGCTCTCAAGGAGCCCAACTTCAAGATCACCGACACGGTCAACGGTGCTCAGGTCCGTCAGTCCAAGTGGATCGACTGGAACTACTACACCGATGAGCTGTCGTTCGCCCAGGCACTGCGCACCGAGCTGGTGAGCCAGGGCTTCGCCTCGAACATCGGCATGCTGATCGACACCGCCCGCAACGGCTGGGGCGGCAGCGACCGGCCCACCGGCCCCGGGCCGCAGACCAGTGTGGACGCCTACATCGACGGCGGCCGGGTCGACCGGCGCATCCACGCCGGCAACTGGTGCAACCAGAGCGGCGCCGGCATCGGTGAACGTCCCACCGCCGCCCCGGAGCCCGGCATCGACGCCTACGTCTGGGCCAAGCCGCCGGGTGAGTCGGACGGCAACAGCGCCCCCATCGACAACGACGAGGGCAAGGGCTTCGACCGGATGTGCGACCCCACGTACACCGGTAACGGACGCAACGGCAACAACCTGACCGGCGCGCTGCCGAACTCCCCGCTGGCGGGCCACTGGTTCTCCGCGCAGTTCCAGGAGCTCGTCCGCAACGCCTACCCCGCGCTCGACGGCACCCCCGGCGGCGGCGATGACGACGACACCCAGGCACCGACCGCGCCCACCGGAGTGAGCGTCACGGCGAAGACCAGCGGCAGCGTCTCGCTGTCCTGGACCGCGTCGACCGATGACACCGGGGTGGCCGGCTACGACGTGTTCCGCGGCGGAGTGAAGGTGGGCTCCACCACCACGACCTCGTACACGGACACCGGACTGGCGGCCTCGACCGCCTACAGCTACACGGTCAAGGCCAAGGACGCGGCCGGCAACGTGTCGGCGGCCTCCGGCGCACTCTCCGCCACCACCTCCGCGGGCGGCGGCACCGGGACCGGCGCACTCAAGGTCCAGTACAAGAACACCGACTCCTCCGCCACCGACAACCAGATCCGGATGGGTCTGCAACTGGTCAACACCGGCAGCACCTCGGTGGACCTGTCCAAGGTGAAGGTGCGGTACTGGTTCACCCCGGAGGCCGGGGCCTCCACCTTCGGCACCGCGTGCGACTACGCGGTGACCGGCTGCGCAAACCTGACCCACGGCGTGCAGTCCTCCAGCAGCCCGGCGGCCGGTGCAAGCCACTACCTGGAGGTCGGCTTCGGCAGCGGCACGCTCGCCGCGGGCGCCTCCACGGGTGAGATGCAGCTGCGGCTGAACAAGAGCGACTGGTCCAACTTCAACGAGGCGGACGACTACAGCCGTTCGACGACCACGAGCTACGCCGACGCGCCGAAGATCGGCGTGTACGTGACCGGCGCACTCTCCTGGGGCACCGCGCCCTGACCCTCCCCGCCCGCTCCACCGCCCCCTGCCGGACATCCGGCAGGGGGCGGTGCCGTGCCGCGGCATCCCGGAGCCGATCCCGACGCACCGGCATCGACTCGCCCGGGGGCGGGTAGACGGGACGACGGCTGCACATATGGTGTCCTCTGCCGAGATCTCCGCTGACCTGGCAAAACGCAGCTGTGGAGTCGAACTGGGAGCCGCCCCGTGTTCTATTACCTGCTCAAGTACGTCGTCCTGGGGCCGCTGCTGCGGTTGTTCTTCCGTCCCGTCATCGAAGGCACGGAGCACATTCCGGCGGACGGAGCGGCGATCATCGCCGGCAATCACCTGTCGTTCTCCGACCACTTCCTGATGCCCGCGATCATCAAGCGCCGCATCACCTTCCTCGCGAAGGCCGAGTACTTCACCGGTCCCGGTGTGAAGGGCCGGCTGACCGCCGCGTTCTTCCGGAGCGCCGGCCAGATCCCGGTGGACCGGTCCGGGAAGGAGGCGGGGCAGGCCGCGATCCGCGAGGGGCTCGGGGTGCTGAGCAGGGGTGAGCTGCTGGGCATCTATCCGGAGGGCACCCGTTCGCATGACGGCCGGCTCTACAAGGGCAAGGTCGGGGTCGCTGTGATGGCCATCAAGGGGCAGGTGCCGGTGGTGCCGTGCGCCATGGTCGGCACCTTCGAGATCCAGCCTCCCGGCAAGGTCGTGCCGCGCCTCAAGCAGGTCACCATCCGCTTCGGCGAGCCCCTGGACTTCTCCCGCTACGCCGGACTGGAGAACGAGAAGGCGGCGATCCGCGCGGTCACCGACGAGATCATGTACGCGATCCTGGGCCTCTCCGGACAGGAGTACGTCGATGAGTACGCGGCCAAGGTGAAGGCCGCCGAACAGGCGGAACGTCCGGGGAAGTTCCCGAAACTGCGACGCTGACGGCGGATTCGCGGTCGGTGAACCCCGCTGGTCCGGGCGCCGCGCACCTCGTAGCGTGCGGAGCATGAGCAAGGGACACGCATGGGTGCTGGGAGCGACGGGCCAGATCGGGCGGGCGGCGGTGCGCTCGCTCGTCGAGGACGGCTGGACGGTGACCGCGGCCTCGCGCGGCGGCGGCCGTGACGACCGCTGGGACGAGGAAGTGCGCACGGTCGCGCTGGACCGCGAGGAGGAGGGCGCGCTCGCGGCGGCGCTCGGGGACGGCTGCGACGTACTGGTCGACATGGTCGCGCACGGCGGACCGCACGCCCGGCAGCTGACGGACCTCGCGGACCGGATCGGTTCGGCCGTCGTCGTCTCCAGCGGTGCCGTGTACGCGGACGAGCACGGCCGCAGTTTCGACACGCAGAGCGAGCCCGACGGATCGCCCCGCTACCCGGTGCCGATCCCGGAGTCGCAACCGACCGTCGCACCGGGCGAGTCCACGTACGGGACCCGGAAGATCCGGCTGGAGCGGGATCTCCTCGCGGCGGGCGGGGCGCTGCCCGTCACGCTGCTGCGGGCGGGTGCGGTGCACGGTCCGTACTGCCGCTCACCGCGCGAGCTCTACTTCGTGAAACGCGCTCTGGACAGCCGCGCCCGGCGCGTGCTGGCGTACGGGGGCACCTCGCGCTTCCATCCGCTGCACGTCTCCAACGCCGCCGAGTTGATCCGGCTGGCCGCCCAGCGCCCAGGTTCCCGGGTGCTCAACGCCGCCGACCCGCAGGCGCCGACGGTCGCGGAGATCGGTGAGGCGGTCGACGCGGTCCTGGGTCGGGAGACCGAGACCGTGCTGATCGCGGGCGCCGCCCCGCCCGAGGGCGTCGGCCTGTCGCCCTGGGGCTCCCCGCATCCCATCGTGTACGACCTGACGGCCGCCGAACGGGAGCTCGGCTACCGGCCGGTGACGGGCTACGCCGAATCGCTCCCGGAGACCGTCGAGTGGATCACCGCACAACTGGCGGGGCGTGACTGGACGGACACGTTCCCCGCCATGGCCCGGTCTTACGGCACGGGGCTCTTCGACTACGCGACGGAGGACGCCTGGCTGGAGCGGTACGACCGCACGGGGTGAGCCGTCCGTGGTGTTCAGACGGCCGCGGTGTTCAGACAGCCGCGGCAGCTGTCAGCTCCTCCCGCGCCCGGTCCAGCACGGCTCGCAGCTCCCTCGCGTCGGCGGCCACCGCGGTCACCAGCACGGCGGGGCCGGCGAGGCGGGTGAGCACGGCGGTCGGTGCCAGCAGCCTGCTCTTAGGCCCCCGCTCCTCGAACGACGGTTCCACCACGAGTAGTTGCCCGACAGCGCGATGGCCGCCGAGCACGGCCGGACCGTCCCAGCCGCCGGGGGCGCCCGGACCGTGGGCCGTCTGCTGGTCGAGGAGCGGACGCCCGGCGCGACGGACGCTGAGCCGGCTGAACAAGGTGCCGGTGGTCTCTGCGTGGCGGCCGAGGATCTGTTCCTCGCGCAGCACCAGCCGTGCGGTGGTGGCGAGTTCGGCCGTGGTCCTCATGACCAGTTCGCTGCCGTGGGCCGAGATGAGCTGTTCCGGCAGCCAGTCGAGCCGGGCCCCCTCCCCCACCATCAGCCGTACCTCGTAGTGGGCGGGTCCGCTGCCGGGCCCCGGACCGGGCAGCGCGACCGTCGCCGCGGCCGAGTCGACGGTGAGCCGGGCTCCGGGCTCGGCCCGGACCTCGATGGCCAGCCGGTCACCGCCGAGCGGCCCGCTCATCGCGCCGACGACGGTGACGCGGGCCGATCCGGCTGTCAGGGACCTGGTCCGCCGCGGGGCGAGCGGCCCCTCGCTCTCCAGGACGGGCAGCGAGGTGGCACCCCGGTTGTCACGGACGGCGGTGACGCGGGCGGTGGCCCGGACGCTCATGCGTTCCAGGAGGCGAGCCGCCCCCGCACCCAGTCGGCCACCGGCCCGACGCCTTCGCCCGAGGTGAGCGAGGTGAGGAGGACGGGCAGTTCGCCCCGCTGTTCGGCGGCGTCCCGGGCCATCCGGCCCAGGTCCGAGCCGACATAGGGCGCCAGGTCGGTCTTGTTGATCACGAGCAGGTCGGACGTGGTGACCCCGGGTCCGCCCTTGCGCGGGATGTCGTCGCCGCCCGCCACGTCGATGATGAAGATCTGGGCGTCGACCAGCCCCTTGGAGAAGGTGGCCGTGAGGTTGTCGCCGCCGGATTCCACCAGGATGAGATCGAGCGGTCCCACCGCGTCCTCCAGGTCCTCGACGGCTTCGAGGTTGGCGGATATGTCGTCGCGGATCGCGGTGTGCGGGCAGGCGCCGGTCTCGACGGCCTGGATCCGCTCGGGCGGCAGGACCGCGTTGCGCAGCAGGAACGCGGCGTCCTCCCGGGTGTAGATGTCGTTGGTGACGACCGCTAGGGACAGCTGGTCGCGCAGGGTGCGGCAGAGCGCGGCCACGGTCGCGGTCTTGCCGGAGCCGACGGGTCCGCCGAGCCCGATGCGCAGGGCCCGCCGGGTGCCGTCGGGGCGTGCGGCGTCGGCGCCGACGGCTGCCGGGCCGGGATGGGAGTGGTCGAGGTGCATGGTGCGGCTCCTGAGCTGTTCGGGGTGGCGGGCGGTTCTGTGGGCGGGGTTACGAGGCGAACAGCCGGACCGGCCTGGCGGCATGGGCCTCGGCGGCGATGTCGAGCAGCGGGGCGGAGGCGGCGGGCAGCTCGTCGATGCTCCCGCTGGCGGCGGCCGCCGCCAGCCCGGCGACGTGGTCGAGTTCGGGCGCGAGCCGGGCGAGGACGGCAGTGGCGTCGAACGGGTTGAGGGAGAGCAGCCGTACCACCGCAGTGGCCGGTCCGCTCACCGCTTCGTAGGCGACGCAGTAGGCGGCGTCCTCGGGGCCGAGCCCCGCCGCTCGGGCGGTGAGACCCAGCACGACGGGCTGATGGACACCACGCGGCCGCGCCCGCGCGAGCGCGTCGAGTTCGTCGCTGGGCCAGGTCGCACGGGCTGCCCGCATCAGCTGGCGGCCGAGCCTGCGGGCGACAGCGCGCAGCGCGGGCGAGGGGGTGCGGGCGTCGGCGGCCTCGTCGAGGGCGAGCGGGTCGTGCCCGTGGGCGGCCGCCGCGGCGAGCGCCGCGGCGGTCAGCCCGGTGGTGTGGAGGCGGCCCCGGCAGAACGCGGCGAGGTCCTCCGCGTCGCGGACGCGCCCTGCCTCGACGGCCGGTTCGGCGCCGCCGGAGTGGGCGTGGCCGCCGGCGGGGAACCGGCCGTCGGCCAGTACGAGCAGGGCTGCTCGGTTCATCAGCGGACCGCTCTCAGGAGAGTCAGAGAAGGCAGAGGAGTCAGAGAAGTCAGAAGAGGAAGTAACGCTGGGCCATCGGGAGTTCGGCGGCGGGTGCCGGTTCGACCGGTTCGCCGTCGATGGTGACTGCGAAGCTGTCGGGGGCGACGTCGACCCGTGGCAACGCGTCGTTCTCCCGCATGTCGGCCTTGCCGACCCCCCGGGTGCTGGTGATCGGGACGAACCGCTTCCCGAGTGCGAGCCGCTCCGGCAGCCCGTCATCGATCGCCGCCTGGGCCACGAAGTTGAAGGAGTTGGCGGCCGGGGCCCGGCCGACAGCGCCGAACATCGGCCGGGGCAGGACGGGCTGCGGAGTCGGGATGGAGGCGTTGGCGTCCCCCATCTGCGCGTACGCGATCTGGCCGCCCTTGATGACGGTCTGCGGCTTCACTCCGAAGAACGCGGGGTCCCACAGCACCAGATCAGCGAGCTTGCCGGTCTCGACGGAGCCGATCTCCTGGTCAAGGCCCTGGGCGACCGCCGGGTTGATGGTGTATTTGGCGACATAGCGACGGACCCGGCGGTTGTCGGCGCGCCCGTCTCCGGGCAGTGCGCCGCGACGCCTCTTCATCACGTGCGCGGTCTGCCAGGTGCGCAGGACGACCTCACCGATGCGGCCCATGGCCTGGGAGTCCGAGGAGATGATCGAGATGGCGCCGAGGTCGTGGAGGATGTCCTCCGCCGCGATGGTGGAGGGCCGGATCCGTGATTCCGCGAACGCCAGGTCCTCCGGGACGGTGGAGTTGAGGTGGTGGCAGACCATCAGCATGTCGAGGTGTTCATCGATGGTGTTGACGGTGTGCGGCCGGGTCGGGTTGGTGGAGCTGGGCAGGACGTACGGCTCCGAGACGACGCTGATGATGTCGGGTGCGTGCCCGCCGCCCGCCCCCTCGGTGTGGTACGCGTGGATAGAGCGCCCGGCGATGGCGGCCAGGGTGTCGGCGACAAACCCGGCCTCGTTGAGCGTGTCCGTGTGGATGGCCAACTGGGCGCCGGTCTCCTCGCAGACACCCAGGCAGGCGTCGATGACGGCCGGTGTCGCCCCCCAGTCCTCGTGGATCTTGAAACCGAGCGCTCCCGCGCGCAGTTGGGAGTGCATGGCGTCACGGGACATCGTGTTGCCCTTGCCGAGCAGACCGATGTTGACGGGGTAGGCCTCCAGCGCCGCGAACATCCGGGCGAGGTGCCAGGGGCCCGGGGTGATCGTGGTGGCCTTGCTGCCCTCGGCCGGTCCGGTTCCGCCGCCGACGAGCGTGGTGATGCCGCTGGAGAGCGCCTGGTCCATGAGGGTCGGCGAGATGAAGTGCACATGCGCGTCGATGGCGCCCGCGGTGATGAACTTCCCGTTGCCCGCGATGATCTCGGTCTCCGGGCCGATGACCAGTTCGGGATGGACGCCGTCCATCGTGTCCGGGTTGCCGGCCTTGCCGATCCCGGTGATCCGGCCGTCGCGGATGCCGATGTCCGCCTTGACGATGCCCCAGTGGTCGATGACGACGGCGCCGGTGACGACCGTGTCGGGGGCGCCCTCGGCGCGGGTGGTGCGCGCCTGCCCCATGGACTCGCGGATCACCTTGCCGCCACCGAACACCGCCTCGTCGCCCGCGAGCCCCGGACCGCCGCAGCGGTCCTCCTCGATCTCCACGAGCAGATCGGTGTCGGCGAGGCGGATCCGGTCGCCGGTGGTGGGACCGAACAGGTCCGCGTACACGGCGCGATGGAGTTCAGCCATCGAGAGCACCTCCGGTCTCGCCGCGCAGGCCGGGGACGATCCGCCGTCCGGCCAGGGGAACGAGTTCGATGTCGACGGGTATACCGGGCTCGAAGCGGACAGCGGTTCCGGCGGCGATGTTCAGCCGCAGGCCGCGAGCTGCCGCCCGGTCGAACTCCAGACCGGGGTTGGCCTCGGAGAAGTGGTAGTGCGAGCCGACCTGGACCGGCCGGTCGGCGGCGTTGAGGACAGTGAGACGGGTGACGGTCCGGCCCGCGTTGAGCGGCACCGGCCCGTCGGCGTAGAGGATCTCGCCCGGAGTCATCGGCGGCCCGTCAGACGATCGGATCGTGGACGGTGACGAGCTTGGTGCCGTCCGGGAAGGTCGCCTCGACCTGCACGTCATGGATCATCTCGGCTATGCCGTCCATGACTTCGTCGCGGCTGAGCACCTTGCGCCCGGACGCCATCAGCTCGGTGACCGTACGGCCGTCGCGAGCGCCCTCCATCAGATGGGCGGTGATGAGGGCCACCGCCTCGGGGTGGTTGAGCCGCAGTCCGCGGGCGCGGCGCTTCTCCGCCACGTCCGCGGCTACGTGAATGAGCAGACGTTCCTGCTCGTGCGGGGTCAGTTGCACGTGTCCACCTCACAGTCATCCGCCCAGTACCGGCCCTGGGCGCAGCGCGACACTAGCCCTCGTCAACAGACTGTTGAATGCCGAACCGGTGCCACGCGGCGAGGTATTGCACGTTAGAGCCGAAGTTTTTCCGGCGCGTTAACTGATCTTTTGCAGATCCATGGACATGAGCCCCCGCAGCCCGTCCTCCATGGTCTCGGGTCCGGGGTCACCGAACATGGCCATCTGGACGATGAATCCCTGGGCGGCGGCGATCAGCGTGCGGGCGACCCGCTCGTCCGGCACGTCGGCGGCGAGCACACCCCGCTCCCGGTACACCCTGACCAGCTCGGACCAGGACGCCCGCAGCCCCTCGTACGCCTCGATGAGGGTGGCCGCCAGCCGGTCGCTGCGCAGGGCCTCGGACCACACCTGCACGATCAGCCCGGCGTAAGCCCGCCGGTCCAGCCCGCGCCCTCCGTCCACCCCTTCGGCGAACAGGGTGCGCACCACGCGGCCGATCAGGACGTCGGGTGTGGGGGGTGGGTCGACCTGGGAGGCCCGCTCGAACGCCTGCCTGACGCCACCGACCGCCTCTCCGGCGATGGCCGCGATCAGATCGTCCTTGCCGCTGAAGTAGCGGTAGACGGCGCCCGCCGACAGCCCGACCTCCTTCAGTACGTCCTGCATCGAGGTGCCGTGGAAGCCGTCGCGGGCGAAGCAGCGCGCGGCGCCGTCGAGAATCTGCCGGCGGCGGGCATCGAGGTGTTCCTGGGATACACGGGCCATGACTCCAATCTAAAACGAACGTTCCTTCTTGACAAGCTCCGGCGCCACCGGGACAGTGAAACGAGATAAAACGAACAATCATTCTTTTTGAATCGATCAGTCTCTTCGAATCGAGGCCCGCGTCATGTCCGCTGCCCCCAACCGCCGCCTGGTAGCGGTCGTGCTCCTGGTCCCCCTCGTGGTGACCCTGGTCCTCTGGGCCTTCGCCTGGCCCGCCGCCCGGATGGCCCCGCGGGACCTGCCCGTCGGCGTCGTCGGCTCCGGGCCGGCCGCCGATCGGCTCCAGGACCAGCTGGAGGCGCGGGACGGTGCATTCGAGATCCACCGGTACGACTCCGGCGCCGCCGCCCGCACCGCGATCGAGCACCGGACCGTATACGGAGCGGTCGCGATCACCGCGCGGGGCCCCGAGTTGCTGACCGCGTCCGCGGCGAGCCCGGTGGTGGCCCAGCTACTGCACGACGCGGTCGCCGCCCAGGCCCCGGACGGCGCGGCGGTCCCGGTCACGGACGTGGTGGCGGCCCCGGCCGCGGATCCTCGCGGCAGTGTCCTAGGGTCGAGCATCCTGCCCCTGGCCATCGCGGGCGTCGCGACGGGGGCCGCGGTGACCCTGCTGGGCCTGCGCGGCGGCCGGGCGGCCACGGCACTGCTCGGGGTCGCCGCCCTGGTGGGGATGGTGGCCACCGCGCTCACGGACAGCTGGCTGGGGGTGCTGACAGGCGACTGGTGGACCGAGGCGGGCGCGTTCGGGCTCACCGTGCTCGCGATCGGCGCGACCGTGGCGGGGCTCGCCGCGCTGATCGGCACGGCGGGCATCGGCCTGGGGTCGCTGGTGATGGTGCTGGTGGGCAACCCCTTCTCGGGCGTCACCAGCGCACCCGAACTGCTCCCCCGGCCGGTCGGCGCGATCGGCCAGTGGCTGCCGCCGGGCGCGGGCGGATCGCTGCTGCGGTCCGTCGCGTTCTTCGACGGCTACGCGGTGAGCCTGCCGCTCCTGGCCCTCACCCTGTGGGCCGTACTGGGGCTGGCCGCGGTACTCGTCGGCGCCCGCCGACGGGCCAGGACCGCGGAGCCCACAGCCGCGCCCGAGCGTCAGCCCGCACTGGCCGACTGACGGACTCCGCGCGATGCCGTTCGCCCCTGCCCTCCACGGGCGGGGGCGCACGGCATTTCCTTATCAGTTCCCCGGGTCGTGCTGCCCTCGGTGTTCCGCCGCGATCCCGAAGCGGCGTCGTTCGCCGGCAGTGGAAGAGGAGGAGGAGTGGATCGAGGAGACCGAACTGATCACCTGCTCCTGCTCCGCTGTCTCATCCTTCTCAAGTCTCTCCAGGTCAGCGGCCGACACCAGGGCCACGAGCGGCTTGCCGTGCCGCGTCACGACCACTCGCTCACCGCCGTAGACGACGCGGTTGATCAGCTCGGCGAGCTCAGCTCGGGCTTGCGTCACCGGAATCTCGTAGGCCATGTTCCCCAGCCTATGTAATGTCCCGCTGGGCCCGGCCCGCGGCGACAGCGACCGTCCAGGTCAGAGGCTCTCGCGGACTCCCGTGCGGGAGCCGACCACACAGTGACCACCGCTGTGCTGGCGAAAGACCGGGACGGACGCGGGGGCACCGAGCTGACCAGGCAGATCCTGATGACCCGCATGCCCGGCACACCGGCCACTCATGTCCATGCCACCGGCGGACTTCAGCCCGCCAGCCCGCTGATCGAGTCTCCGACGTACTTGGCGCCGAGGATGGTCAGGACCGTCGTCATGATGGCCGCGTTGTGGGCGGCCATCCACGCTTTACATTCACCGAGCACCTTCGTCGACTTCGCACCGCCCAGGAGGTAGACGCCGAGCGGCAGCGCGGTGCACAGGGACGCGATCAGCACCATGAGGACCGCGGCGACCGTTCTGCCCCCGGCCGAGGCCGTGCTGGAGGCGACGGAGACCGCGCCGCCGACCGCGAGAACGAGGTTCTTGGGGTTGGCGACGGCCAGCGCGGCGGCAAGGCCGGCTGCCTTGCCGGGAGTGAAGCTGTCGATCGCCCGCATCCAGCCGGGAGACTCAGTGGCCTGCCCCCTCCCTCGGCCGACCCTTCCACTCCTTGACGCGACGAGGTGCTCGCTCAGGTCACCGCGCCGACTGAGCTGATGACCAAGCCCTACCTCAACCCGTCTTACGGCGAGCCCGAGTTCGTCGTACGAGGCATCTGGCGCCTGTACGGCGGATGGTACGACGGCGACCCGTCACGCCTGAAGCCCGCCGGCCGCGGTCCGCTGGCACGCCAGGTCGCCCAACTGGCCGCAAGTGCACAGCATTTGAGTGAACGGGCGAAGGAGCTACTGACACGCGGCGACGACCGTCTCGCCGGCCACTTCGCCCAGATGGCGGTGGACGCGGACCCCGAAAGCAAGGCGGCCCACCAGGCCCGTACGGAGATCTTCCGTGCGCTGGAGAAGGCGGCCACTCCACCATGTCCAAGGGCGTCTTCGGGTGGGCTGTCGCGGAATCCCGTGCGGTACTGGAGGGCAGCGACCGCGACACCGAGTTGCGCGCACGGACGGAAGGACGCGCGCAGTGGGCGTTCTGACCCCGTCCGCATGGTGGCAGCGGCCCGCGGGCCTGAGCGGGTGTCGAGCCGCTCCGTAGCCGGTCGGGGGTGACCCCGGAGGCGAACGCGAGTCGGCTGCCGGTGGGTTCGAGCGCTCACGCCCGGATCCACCGGCTCAGCGCCTGGACCGTGTTGTCCGGCGCTGTGTTGAAGCACAGCCGGATCCCGGGCGCCGCCTCGGTGAGGACGTTGAGCAGTCGCTCGAAAAGCTGGGTGTTCTCCGGCAGCGTGCGTACGCCACCGCCGACCATCGCCAAACCGAACGCGTGCTTGCGCAGATACTCCCGGCCGGTCGCCTCCGCGCGGCACGGAGAGGTGCCTCTCTGTTCGCGTCGCGTGAATCTTCCGGTCTACCACGACAACCGGGCCGCAGGACCTCTCCACCCGAAACCCCCCAGGCTCTGCGTCGGCTACCCGGATTCAGCGAGGGCGAACCAGCCTGCTGACCAAGACGCCTGCACGTCGTGAGATATCCGCCCTCCGCGAAAAGCCACCGCAGCCCCTTTCCTGGCACTGGTGGGTCACTAGGATCATGCCTCCAACCTTCTGTACGTCCTGTACATTTTTTACGGAAGCGTGCGCGGGCGCCCCGTCGGCCCCTGCGCGCCCGGAGGAGAGGTCCCGCGCCATGCACCGCCCCGCCGCCCGATACGTACTTCCCGAGTTCACCGAGCGCACGTCACAGGGGACCCGCACGCTCGACCCGTACTCCAAGCTGCTGGCCGAACGGGTCATCTTCCTGGGCACCCCGGTCGACGACACCGCCGCCACCGACCTGGTCGCACAGTTCATGTATCTGGAGCACGACGCACCCGACCGGCCCATCCAGCTCTACATCAACTCCCCCGGCGGCTCGTTCGCGGCCATGACGGCGGTGTACGACACGATGGCCTTCCTGGCCTGCGAGGTGGAAACCTTCTGCCTCGGCCAGGCGGGCGCCGGCGCGGCCGTACTGCTGGCCGCGGGAGCTCCCGGCCGACGGCACGCCCTGCCCGGCGCACGGGTCGTGATGCAGCAGCCCGAACTCTCGGAGCCGGTACAGGGGCAGCCGTCCGACCTGGAGATCGAGGCCAGGGAACTGGCCAGGATGCGCGAGACACTGACGGGCATGCTGGCCCGTCACACCGGCCGCTCCGCCGAGCAGATCAGCGCCGACACCGAGCGCGACCTCATCCTCGACGCCGAGGGCGCCAGGGGCTACGGGCTGATCGACCACATCGTGCAGAACCGCGGGCCCGCGCTGCCGCCGCCCGCCGCGGGGTGAACCCGCGATGCGGCCACCCGAGTTCCCGCCGCTGCCCGCCCTGACCCGCGCGGAGGGCGAGTTCATCGACCGCTACCTGGAAGTCGTCGACCAGTTGGGCCGGATCAACCCGGCCCGCGCCGACGACACATACGGGGCCCTGCGCGCGGCGCAGGCGCTCGCCTCGCACGCCGCGGCACTGCGGGACGCGCTCGCGTTGATGCATAAGCGGGGCGAGACACAGATCCACTCCGCCACGTTGACGCGGGCGCTACGGGTGCTGGACGGGGAGCGCCGCGCCGGGCGGCTCACGGTGCCCCCCGCCCCGCCGAGTTGATCCACCCCCTTGCGCCGACACGCCCGACGGGTGGCCCGAATTATCTCGCTCGTTCGGCGTAGGTGTTACCTCGCAGGAGGGACAGGCCAACTTGCGCTTTCGAAGCGGGTCATGGGTGAAATCTCCCGTTCCGCCCCTGGTACGGCACCGGAAGGAGAGGTGCGGCAACTCCCCGTAAGACTCCCTGTCCACCCGAACGGGCCAGTGGTGATGAGCCTCACATATCACCGTTTCACCTCGGAAATCCGGCGTTCGGTGAGTCAAGATCCCTGGGACGACAAGCCCCCGCCACCGCGGCGGGGCGGTCCGGGCGGACGCCGAGTCCTGCCGCTGCCCGGATGCCTGGTCGACAGGAGTGGATCGGCAGGAGTGGAGGACCCGAGCACAACGGGCCGACCGGACCCACGGTCGTCCCTCGGGGTGAAGCCGCCACGTGCGGCCGGGCGACTTCGCCAGCCCGAACCCGACAGGTCATCCTTCACAGGCGGCTGACGAAGGGTTGCGCATGACTGCGCAGGTTCATGTCCCGTCTCTCCTCGCCCGAGCCACGACGGCCTCGGTTCTGACTCTCGCCGCCGTCGGCGGCACCCTGTTCGTCCCCGGCGCCATGACCGACGCCCAGGCCGCGACTCATTCGATGAAGGCGCTCAACATCGCCGCGTCGAAGAAGGGTTCGCCGTACCGGTGGGGCGCCACGGGCCCCAGCCGTTTCGACTGTTCGGGCCTGACGCTCTATTCGTTCAAGAAGGCGGGCAAGAAGCTCCCTCGCACGGCCCAGCAGCAGTACAACAAGACCCGTCACATCTCGGCCTCGAAGCGGCAGCGCGGCGATCTGGTCTTCTTCCACTCCGGCCGCAGCATCTTCCACGTGGGTATCTACGCGGGCAGCGGCAAGATCTGGCACTCGCCGAAGACCGGTGCCGTGGTGCGGCTGGAGAGGATCTGGACGAAGAGCGTCTACTACGGCCGGGTCGGCTGACGCCACCGCCCCGCCGCCTGACGCGCACCCCGCGTCAGTGCAGCAGGGTGCCGGTCACCAGTACCGCCCCCAGCACGGTGAGTGCCGCGCCGCTGCCGCCCTCGATCGCGCGGGCGGTGCGCGGCCGGCGCAGCCACCGGCCCAGCCGGTCCACCAGGAGCGCCACGGCCGGGAACCAGATCAGGGCGAGCAGCACGACGATCGCGGCGAGCAGCAGCGTCCGGGGCAGCGGGGCGGCCCCGGCCGGGACGAACTGCGGAAGCAGGCTGAGGAAGAGCACCGGTGCCTTGGGGTTCAGCGCGTTGGTCAGGAAGCCCTGGCGCAGTGCGCGCCGCGTCCCGTTCGTGGCGTGCGCGCCGTCGTCCTGCCCGGCCGCGGCTTCGGCGGGCCCCGCCTGCCCGGGGCGGCGCCGGGCGGCACGCAGCGCGCTGATGCCCAGGTAGAGCACGTACGCCCCGCCCAGGAGCTGAACCGTGCGGAACAGCACCGGCACCGCCACCAGCACGGCGGCCAGCCCGGCGACGGCGAGCGCGGTGTGTGCGAGCAGGCCCCCGGTCACGCCGAGCGCGGTCGCCACCCCTGCCGACCGCGAGGCGAGAGCGTTGCGTACGACGACGGTGAAGTCCGCTCCGGGCAGCGCGACCATGACGGCGGCGACTCCGAGGAAGGCAGTCAGTTGGGCGTCCATGGCTCCACCCTGGACCCGAATGACCTTTAGCATGTACTTGCAATCTTGTGGGTCTGCCAAAAGGAACGCTTAATGTACGACCCGACACGGCTGGCGGCGCTGGTTGCGGTCGCGGAGGCCGGTTCGATCACCCGGGCCGCCGCCCGGCTGGGCTATACCGCTCCCGCGCTCTCCCAGCAGCTCGCCAAGCTGGAGCGGGAGGCCGGCGCCGCGCTGCTGGTCCGGCACCACCGGGGCGCCCGGCTCACCGCCGCGGGCGAGCTGCTCGCGGGCCGGGCCCGGCGGGTCCTGGACGAGATGGACCAGGCGCGCCACGAGCTGGCGCGGCTGGCCGGGCTCTCCGGCGGGCGGCTGCGGGTCGGCACCTTCACCACGGCCGGCATCCATCTGCTGCCTCCGGTACTGAGCGCCTTCCGCCGGGCACACCCGGATGTGGAGCTGGTCGTCACGGATTACGAGCCGCCCGGCGGGGTGGCGGCCGTGGCTGCGGGCGAGGTCGATCTCGCGCTGACGCACGCGTACGAACCAGCCGCCACGGCGCCGCTCCCCTCGGGTGTCAGCGCCGAGCCCCTGCTGGTCGAGGAGCTGGTGCTGATCACCGCCGTCGGTCAGGTGCTGGCCGACGGCAGCGGGCGGCTGCCGGTGACGGACCTCGCGGGCCGGGCGCTGATCAGCAGCGCGCCCACGCATCCGCCGCGGCGCGGGGTGGAGAGCGCGCTGGCCGAGGCGGG
>CBRG010000280.1 GCA_000470535.1 Streptomyces sp. AW19M42 | reverse complement strand
CGGGCCCCGGCCGCCGGCGGGCCCGCACCGGTCCTCGGCGCCCCCGTCCTGGGCGCCTTCAACGAGGAAGGGGTCTGCGGCAACTTCTCCCGGGTGCGGGAGTGGCAGCTCGCCAACCCGCAGCAAGGGGTGATCATCCAAGAGGTGAACAGGCGCTTCGCCGTGGAGCGGCACACCGGCCAGAACTGGGCCCCGATCGACGGCCCCGGGCTGGACGCCTATGTGCGGACCGGCGGGACGGCCAACGGGAGCGAGCTGCGGTACTGGGAGCTGTGGGTGGTCAACGCGGACGGCACGCTCAGCGACGGAGGCGACGACACCTTCGGCATGACCTCGCTGATCGAGGGCGCGGGGCAGATCCACAACACCACCCGGGGATCTTTCACGATCAGCGGCGAGGCGCACTTCTACGCCACGAACCAGGTTCCGACGGCCATGGGCTTCCAGCGCGGCGGGGCGGTCTCGGCGGGCGGCCTGTTCAGCCGCACCACCGATCCGCAGTCCGAGCTGACCGCCCTCAGCCTGGCCCCGGCGGCCGGACCGCTCCGGTACACCGCTCAGGCCACCTGGGACAGCTCGGACCTGCGCACTCCCGCGGCTGCGGCCAAGCCCAGGAACACGGTGTACACCCCGAAGGCGGCGTGGTCCAAGGTGAAGGAGAGCACGACCTGATCCGAACGAAAGGTCTCAGCCCTCCAGGAACACCGGATTGGTCAGCGCCGCCAACGCTCCGGGCAGCCCCGGTACCGTCGCCGGATGCCGGACCTCGGCCCGCACGTAAGCGGCGTTCGCGGGCGTCGTACGCCACTGGGCCGTCCCGGTACCCGATTTCGGGAGCGCCGAGGTGAACAGCGTGCCCTGGTCGGTGACGAAGTGCGCGGTGCAGTCCGGGGCCCCGGTGACCTCCAGCCGTACGGTGACCGGGGTGTCGTCCCCCGAGGCCCGCAGCCGCTCACCGATCCCGGCGTGGCGCCCGCGCCCGTCCGAGACACCGAAGGAGAGGCTGACGGCTGACGACTCCGTGATGTAGGAGTGTCCGGCCCGGATGCCCGCCACGATCGCCTCACGGGACAGCTCTTCGGCCAGGACGACGGTCTGCGGGAGCCCGATCCGGTCCGGCTCCCGGTGCGCGTCGCTGTTGCCCATCGCCGGAACCCACGGCTTCGACGAACGGGCGGCCGCCACCAGGGAGTTGTCCCACTCGGCCAGGGCGATCTCGTCGTCCGGGGTGTAGGCCCCGTTCCAGACCTCCACCGCGTCCGCCTCACCGAGGCCGAACTTCCAGTGGCAGCCGATGCAGGTGGCGTGCGGATGGGCGGGCACGACCAGACCGCCGGCCCGGCGGACGGCCTTCGCGTAGCGCCCGAAGCGGTTGTCCCTGGCCCGGTAGCGCCAGTCGACGAACGTGCCCGGATCGGTGGCGAGTGCGAGCACGTGGCCGTTGCGGGTGGTGACCTCCTCGCCCGTGAGGACGAGCAGGTCGTCGCCCCACAACCCGCCCCACGCGCCGTGCGCGGAGGTGGTGTTGTGCTCGCTGCTGTTGATGAAGTCGAGCCCGGCGGCGCGGGCCCCGGCGGCGATCCCGGCCGGGGTCCGCCCGCCGTCCGAGTGCACGGAGTGCAGGTGGCAGTCTCCTCGGTACCAGGCCCGTCCACGCCCCTTCGCACGCTGCGGCGGATACCCGGGGCGCGGAGTGGGCGCCGTGGGCCCGGTCCGCAGGGTGACCGTCACCTCGTACGGCAGCCCCTCCGGGGCGACGGTGTACGGGCCGAGGGCGATGTGCCAGGTCCCGGCCCGCACGGGCCCCGCGAGATAGCCGGGGGTCGCCTCGTCACCCCGGATGAAGAAGCTGCCGCGCGCCCCGCCGGACCACCCCCGGAATCCCGGCCCGCCCAGCTCCGTACCGCGCTCGTCGAAGATGCCGATGTCCAGGGCGTTGCCCTGCGTCCCGGCCGGGACGGGCGTCTTCTCGTACGTGTACGAGACGGCGATCTCAGCGACCCCGCGCGGGACGTCGACCGGCAGGTACACGTAGTCGGGGGAGCCGGGGGGCAGGACGCCGCGCGCGGTGCTGGACCGGGTGCCACCCTCGTCGGCGGCGGCGAAGCTCACGGTCCCCGACGTGAGGGCGGTGGCGGCCGTCCCGACGAGAAGGCCACGCCTGGCGATCGGGCGGTGTGCGGGTCGTGGTGCGGTATTCGGTACCGGAGTCGGTTCGGGCATCGGGCGCTCCCCGCGATGTGGTGGACGAGACGAGATCTGCTTACCGCTACACCGTGCTGGAGGGCGATGAATGCCTTATGAACGCGGTGAGTTCGGGCCGGGGTGACATCGCCCTGCTCCGTGATCTGGTCCGGTACCGGCCGCGGCACATCGGGTAGCGTCCGGCGTCCTCCGTGGGTGCCGAAGGCTCGGTTTCGCGCACCAAACGGCATACCTTTGGGCCGTCACCCGACGACGACGGAGGTGTCCTCGCATGCGGATCGGTACAACGATCTTCCTCACCGACGAGACGATCACACCGGTGCGGCTCGCGCGCCAGCTCGAACAGCGCGGGTTCGCCGGGCTCTACCTCCCGGAGCACACCCACATCCCGGTGAGCAGGAAGACCCCGTACCCGCAGGGCGGCGAGCTGCCGCCCGAGTACGGCCGCACCCTGGACCCCTTCGTGGCGCTCGGGCAGGCCGCCGCCGTCACCGAACGCCTGACGCTCGGCACCGGCATCACCCTGATCGCCCAGCACGACCCGATCGACCTGGCCAAGCAGATCGCCACCCTCGACCACCTCTCCGGCGGCCGCTTCACCCTCGGGCTCGGCTTCGGCTGGAATGTCGAGGAGGCCGCCGATCACGGCGTGGACTGGCGCACCCGCCGCGACCTCGGACGCGACCGCATGGCGCTGATGCGTGCGCTCTGGTCCGCGGAACCGACCGCGTACGAGGGTGAGTTCGGCTCGGTCCAGGCCAGCTACGCGTACCCGAAACCGTTCCAGCAGCCCCGGGGCCCGGTGGTCGGCCCGCGCACCCTGGTCGGCGGGGCGGCCGGGCCGAAGCTGTTCGCGAGCATCGCGGAGTACGCGGACGGCTGGCTGCCGATCGGCGGCGGGGGCCTGACTGAGTCCATGCCCCGGCTCCGTAACGCCTGGGAGTCGGCGGGCCGCGACCCGAAGGACATGCAGGTGATCCCGTACGCGGTCATGCCGGACGCGGGCAAGCTGGCGCACTACGCGGACCTGGGCATCGAGGAGGTCGTACTCCAACTGCCCCCGGCGGGTGAAGCGGAGGTGCTGCGGACGCTGGACGCGTACGCCGAGTACCTCTAGGGCCTGCGGCGTTCGGCACGCACGCCCCGCGGTACGGCTACTTGGTCGTGTGCGTGGGGAAGACCTGAACGTCGACGTAGGAGCCCTTGACCTTGCCCGCGCCCTCGGGCCACTTCAGGTCCACGGTGTGGGTCTCGTTCGGGGGCGTCACCAGGATGTCGGTCGGGTTGGTGAGGCTGTCGTCGCTGTTGTCGATGTCGTAGGCGATGTCGAAGACAGCGGCGTCGCCCGGCTTCAGGGTGGTGATGCGTGGCTGGGCGTGGCCGCGCTCGATGGGGCTTGAGGTGTTGTCGGTGTCCTTGATGTCGACGCCCGCGAAGCCCGTCGCCGAGCAGGTGGTCGGACCCCGGTTGATCATGGTGATGTCGATCCTGCCGGAGACCTCGTCGGTCGCGGCGTTCCTGGCGTCGATGGCCAGGTCCTCCGTCTTGCAGAACGTAGTCTTGCCGCCGGACCCCGACGCACCGCTCGCGGAGTCGGAGCGGGTCTCGGCGCTGCCGCCGGAGTCCGGCTTCGCGTTGCCGGCCTGCGAGCCGCCGGAGCCACCCCCCGGCTCCGAGCTGTCGTCCGAGGCGGAGGAAGAGGAAGAAGAGGAGGAGTTCGAGGAGCCCTTGGAGGCCGAGGCCTTTCCGGAGCCGTCAGCGCCACAGGCGGTGAGCGAGAGGGTGGCGGCGATCCCGACGGCGGCGACAGCTGCGATGCGGGTGTACTTCACGGTGTTCCCCCAGAAATGACGCGGTGCGTGTGGTCGTAAATATTTGTATCCCACACCGAGTTACGGGCGGTCTGCGACGGCGTCTTCGTTCTGTCACAGCACCGCTCCTGCCCCGCCGAGGAGGAAACCGCTGGAGCACCGCCGGCCGCGGTGATGGGATGACGCGATGGGACACGATGCGTCAGCGGTGACGGTGGAGCGTGGGCGGTACCCGGACACGGTGACGCCCTGGGAGGAGCCGGTCTGGCGGGAGGCCTTCCTCCGCTGGGCCGAGCGCGGCCTCACCGCCCACGGACTGACCACCGCGAGACGGCTCACGGTGCGGCTGCGGCCCTGGTCGGTACTGGTCCGGATGGCGGCCGACGGCGAACCCGACGTGTGGCTGAAGGCCAACCCGGCCGCCAGCGCCTTCGAAGCGGGACTGACCCGGGCGCTGGCCGGCTGGGTCCCCGGACACGTACTGAACCCGCTCGCCGTGGACGCCGACCGGGGCTGGTCGCTGCTCCCCGACGGCGGCACGCTCTTCCGGGACGCGCTCCGCCACGACTCCGCCGGCGGTGGGCGGGCCTGGGAGGAAGCGCTGCGCCAGTACGCCTCCATGCAGCGCGTACTCGCTCCCCACGCCGGGGAGTTGGTCCGGCTCGGCGTCCCCGACGCCCGGCCGGCCGCGCTGCCCCTCACCTTCGACCGGCTCGTCGAGGAGAACGCCACCCTGGACCCCGCGACCCGGACGGCACTGCGTGCACAGCGCCCCCGGCTCACGGACTGGTGCGACGAGCTCGCGGCGAGCGGCATCCCCGACTCGCTCGACCACAACGACCTGCACGACGGGCAGTTCTTCGCCCCCGGACCGGGCCGCTTCACCTTCTTCGACTGGGGGGACGCCGCCGTCTCGCACCCCTTCTGCAGCCTGCTCGTCCCGCTGAGCACGGCAGCCGAACAGTACGGACCCCAGGTGCTGCCCGGACTGCGTGACGCCTACCTGGACCCGTGGACGGACACCGGTCTCACCTCGGCCGGGCTGCGCCGCGTGGCCAGCCTGGCCGGCCGCCTGGGCGCGGTGGGCAGGGCGTGCTCCTGGGGCCGGCTCTTCCCCGGGGCGGGCGACGGGCTGACGGCGACGGGGGGCGCGGAGAGCGCGCGGTGGCTGCGCGAGCTGTTCACGCAGGAGCCGGACGGCCTTTAGGGCGTGGCTTGTGGAACCTGCCGAGCTCGCGGGCCCCGGCCCCCTCAGGACGACGCCAGGACATGGCGGTCGCGGCTCGCGCCGAAGGCCGCGACGGTCTGTGCGACGAGCACGGCGAGCAGCACGGTGACCGGCAGCGACCATCCCCCGCTCGCGGAGTGCAGCAGGCCGAGACCGAGCGGGCCGAGGCAGGCGATGAGGTAGCCGATCCCCTGGGCCATCGTCGAGAGGCGGCCGGCGTGGTGCGCGTCGGGCGAGCGGGCGACGATGTAGCCGAGGGCGAGACAGATGGCCAGGCCCTGGCCCAGTCCAAGGGCGGTCATCCAGAGGTAGGCGCCCGATACGGGGGACGTGAGCAGGCCGGCGAGGCCGGTCGCGCACAGCAGGGCGGCCGCAAGGGGTGCGACGAAGGCCGGGCGCAGACGCTGCTGCAGCCAGGGTGCCGCGAAGGATGCGGCCATGCCGGGGAAGCTGCAGAAGGAGAGCATCCATCCGGCCTGGCTGTCGCTCATGCCGTGGTCCTGCAGAAGCGTCGGCAGCCAGGAGAGGATCGCGTAGTAACCGAGGGACTGCAGACCCATGTACAGGGTCACCGCCCAGGCGGTTCGGTCGCGCCACAGCGCTCTGAGCGAGGGTGCGGCGGTATCGGCTGCTCCTTGCTTCACCGGCTCCTGTCGCCGGCGGTTCGGGGAACGCCGGTCCGGCACGAGCAGTTCGGGGAGCCAGGCGAGGGCGGCGATGAGGGACGGGATCGCCCCCAGCGCGAGCACCTGCCGCCAGCCCCAGCCGGTGGCCGACTCCAGCGGGACGACCACGCCCGCGGCGAGCGCGGCGCCGCCGGACAGGGCCAGGGAGTAGCAGCCGAGCATCAGCCCGGGGCGGCCCGCGAAGTCGTGCTTGACGAGCTGCGGCATGAGGACGTTGCCGACCGCGATCGCCGCACCGGCGATCAGGGTGCCGCCGAACAGGGCGAGCACTCCCGGGACCGAGCGCAGCACGATGCCGCCGGCCAGCGCGAGCAGCGCGTACCACAGCAGGTGGTGGGGTCCGAAGCGGCGGGTGAGCCGGGGCGCCAGGAACGCGAACGCCCCGAAGCAGACGACCGGCACTGTAGAGAGGGCTCCGCCGCCGAACGTCGAGAGGTGTGCGTCGTGCTCGACCTCCGTGAGTACGGGGGACAGGGACGCGACGGCGATGCGCAGGTTCAGCGCGGCCAGGCCGAACGCGACAGCGGCTTGTACGGTGCGCGCTCCGGCCGGTCCGGGAAGGGGCGGCTGCCTGGAGACTGACGGCTGCCTGGAGGCTGACGGGCGGCCCGCTGGGGCCTGATGGGGCACTGGACTGTTCATGCCGTCCACTCTCGGTCGGAGCCGGGGCGGCGGGCCACCGATAAGATGCCAATCTATGAGGGAAACCCGCCATCTTGCTCCCGCGGAACGCGGCCGCATCGTCCTGGCGCACGGGCAGCGGCTGCCCATCCATGCCCACGACCGCGGTCACCTGGTCTATCCGGCCACGGGGGTGCTGTCCGTGACCACCGCCAGGGGTACGTGGATCGCTCCGCCGACCCGGGTGGCGTGGACTCCCGCGGCCTTCGAGCACCACCACACCGCGCACGGCAACGCGGACATGCGGATTCTGTTCCTGTTCGACGCACTCGCCGCCCGGCTGCCCGCGCATCCCGCCGTGCTCACCGTCTCCGGGCTCGCCCGCGAAGCTCTGCTCGCCCTCACGGCCGAGGAGTCGGACACCGGGGGGCGGGCGCCGGAGGCGGCCGACCGGCTGCACGCGGTCGTCGTCGACGAGCTCGCCGCGGCGCCCGAGCAGCCGCTGCATCTGCCCGAGCCGGCCGACGACCGGCTCCGGGCGCTGACCGGCATCCTCTACGACGACCCTGCCAATCAGCAGACTCTCGCCGAGCTCGGCGCGCGCGTCGGGGCGAGTGAGCGCACGCTCAGCCGGCTCTTCGGGCAGGAACTCCGGATGAGTTTTCACCAGTGGCGCACTCAGCTACGCGTCCACCACGCGCTCACCCGGCTCGCCGCGGGGGAGTCCGTCACCGACACCGCTCTCGCCTGCGGCTGGGCCAATCCGACGAGCTTCATCGAGGCTTTTGCCGCTCTCGTGGGGGAGACCCCCGGCCGCTACCGCAACCGCTAGGGCCTGTCGTCAAACTGCCGTCGTCGCCCGAAGGGCGGCCGCGCGGCGTCGACGGCAGTTCGACGACACGCCCTAGCTCGGGGAGCGGCCGATGGCATGGTGCTCCGCGCGCATCAGCAGGTGTCCCCGGCGGAACCGCTCGCCTTCGAGGGGCTCGCGCAGCATCCGGCCGATCTCGACGAACCCGGCATCGCGGGCCAGTCCGGCGAGTTCGTCGATCGGCCACCGGTAGGCCGTCGTCACCTTGTGGTCGAACGCCTCCACCGGCCCGTCCCCGGCCTCGAAGAAGGCGAACAGGAGGACGCCGCCCGGGGGCAGCGCGCGGCGGAACTCGGTGAAGTACGGCGGGAGTTCCTTCGGCGGGGTGTGGATGACCGAATACCAGGACACGATGCCGGCCAGCTCGCCGTCAGCCAGGTCCAGCGCGTCCATCGAGCCGACCTCGAACCGCAGGTCCGGGTACGCCTCGCGGGCAAGGCCGATCATCACCGGTGACAGGTCGATCCCGAACGCGTCCAGCCCCAGGCCCCGCAGGTGCGCCGTGAGATACCCGGGGCCGCAGCCCAGTTCGGCGACCGGTCCGGTGCTCCGCGTCCGTACGAGGTCGGCGAAGGCGGCGAGCATCGCGCGGTCCAGCGGGAGGGCGCCGAGGCTGTCGCGGGCGAAGTCGGCGTAGACGACGGCCATGGCGTCGTAGGCGTCCGCCGTCGCCCGGAGGTAGGAGGAGGGGGATTCGTTCATGAAGGGCGACCCTAAGGGCTGTCCCGTCATCCCTGCCGGAAGGGAAGAGGAACCGGGCGGATGGAATGCGGTATTCCGGATATCTGGTGGCCCTTGTGGTGACTTGCCCGAAGTTACGGTACGAGCCGTCAGATCACGGCTACACGTTGTGCGATGTGAGCAAAATAAGTGCTCCCTGTGGAGAGATTCCACCTGCGTCGATTGAACTGGTTACGAGATGGTCACTATGGTTGGGCCTCGAACCTTCGCACGGTTGGTCACCCATCCGGGGTGGCAGCGAAGGAACCGCCGATTCCGCGACGTGTGCGGAGCCGGGGCTTCCCGTCCCCCCATAGCCCGGTAGGCGGCTCCAGGAAGAAGGAGCTCGCCTCCGTGGCGTCCCACCGTCGTCCCAAGAACCCGAGCCGCGCCCGAGTGACCGTGCTCACCGCGACCGCCGCCGCGGCCGTGGCCCTGACCTCCCAGGCCGCTCACGCCGACCCCAAGCCGACCAAGAGCGAGGTCAAGGCGGAGGTCGACAAGCTCTACCACGAGGCCGAGGAGGCCACCGAGCAGTACAGCGGGGCCAAGGAGAAGCAGGAGAAGCTCGAAAAGCAGGTCGGCGCGCTGCAGGACAAGGTGGCCCGCGGTCAGGAGGAGCTCAACACGCTCCGGGCCGGGCTCGGTTCGCTCGCCGCCGCGCAGTACCGCTCGGGCGGCATCGACCCCTCCGTGCAGCTCTTCCTCGCCTCCGACCCGGACAGCTTCCTCGACCAGGCCTCCTCGCTGGACCAGCTGACGGCCAAGCAGACCGAGTCGCTGACGAAGATCCAGGAGAAGCAGCGGTCCCTCGCGCAGGAGCGCAAGGAGGCCCAGGACAAGCTGAACGACCTCGCGGACGTCCGCAAGACGCTCGGTGAGAAGAAGAAGAAGCAGCAGGGCAAGCTCGCCGAGGCCCAGAAGGTGCTCAACACCCTGACCGCCGCCGAGCGCGCGAAGATGCGCGATGACGACCTGCGCGCCAGCCGCTCCGCCGGTGACCGGGTCGACCTGGGCAGCGAGGTCCCCGCATCCGCCCTTGGCGGCGCGGCCCTCCAGGCCGCCTCCACCCAGGTGGGCAAGCCGTACGTCTCCGGCGGCACCGGCCCCAGCTCGTTCGACTGCTCGGGTCTGACCCAGTGGGCCTACCACCAGGCCGGTGCCGAGATCACCCGCACCACGTACACCCAGATCAACCAGGGCACGCAGATCGGCCGCAGCCAGCTGAAGCCGGGTGACCTGGTCTTCTTCAGCAACACCTCGCACGTGGCCCTCTACGCGGGCAACAACACCGTGCTGCACGCCCCGAAGCCGGGCGCCGTGGTCCGCTACGAGTCGATGAACACCGTCGGCAGCTACCAGACCGCCGTACGCATCTGATCACGCCCGAACGGGCGAATTCCCGCGCCCCGTACTGACTGCCCGCCCCGCCGGAGACCACAGGTCACCGGCGGGGCGCCGCTGTTTGAGGCCCCGCCCCGCCCGGCGCGGTCTTTGTCCGCTCCGTGATCGTCCGACTACTGTCTGGCTGCCGCGCAGCTCCAGGTGTCGGTCCGCCCACCAGGGCGGCAGGGGCTGCGCACATCTGCGTACAGCGGAAGGGAGTGCGGCGTCCTGTGGTGTCCCATCGCCGTTCCACACAGCCCGGCCCGAGCCGGAGCACCCGGGCCACTGTCCTGTCGGCCGCGGCGGCGACCGCCGCCGCGACGCTCGGCGCGGCCACCGCGAACGCCGGACCGCAGGACACCCCGCGGACCGCCGGGTCCCGGGTCGACCGCCTCTACGCCGAGGCCGAGCACGCCACCGAGCAGTACAACAAGGCCAGTGAGGACGTCCGGCGGCTGCGCGGTGAGGTGAGCCGGGCGCAGGACCGGGCGGCCCGGGGCCAGGAACGTGTCAACGGGATGCGCGGGGCGCTCGGTTCCGCGGCCCGCGCCCAGTACCGGTCCGGCGGCATCGACCCCTCGCTCGTCCTGCTGCTCTCCTCGGACCCGGACAACTACCTCGACCGGGCCGCCGTGCTGGGCCGGGTGAACGACAGCCGGGCGGGCGCCCTGGCCGAACTCCGCAGGGCCCAGCGGGCGCTGGCCCAGACCCGGGCGGAGGCCGCCCGTTCCCTCGCGGGCCTGGAGCGCGACCGCGCCGCCCTCAGCCGCCACAAGCGGACCGTCGTCCGCAAGCTCGCCGAGGCCAGGCGGCTGCTCGGAACGCTGCCCGGCGCCGAGCGGGCGGCCTTCGACCGGGCGTCGCGCACCGGCCGGGACACCCCGAACGGGACGGTGCCCGGACTCCCGGCGGGCTCCGCGCGGGCGGCGGCCGCCGTCACGGCCGTCCACCGGGCGCTGGGCCGCCCGTACGTCTGGGGCGCGAGCGGCCCCTCGGGATTCGACTGCTCCGGTCTGATGCAGTGGGCGTACGCGCAGGCCGGGGTCAGCCTGCCCCGTACCTCGCAGGCCCAGCGGTACGCCGGCCATCAGGTGCCGCTCTCCGAAGCCCGCCCCGGTGATCTGGTCGCCTACCGCGCGGACGCGAGCCATATCGGGATGTACGTGGGAAACGGCCAGGTCATCCACGCTCCGTACCCCGGCGCCCCGGTCCGCTACGACCCGGTCGGCATGATGCCCGTCTCCTCAGTGACCCGGGTCTGACCGTACTCTCGGTCATGTGGCTGATCAGGGGCGTACCGCGGAACGGGCCCGCGGTGGACGACTGCGCGCGGCGGGCGCCGTGCTCGCCGCGCTGCTGTGCGCAGCCGCCTGCTCGGCTCCGGCCGTCGACCTGCCGGACACCGCGGCCGCCGATATCCGCGCCACCCTGGACCGCCGGGCCGCAGCGGTGCTGCACCACGACGCGAACGCCTACGTCTCGGTCGTCGCCCGGGACGCCACCGATCTGCGGGCCGCGCAGCGCGAGGAGCTAGGCCACCTCGCGGACATGCCGATCGGCTCCTGGACGTACCGGCTGACGGACATCTCGCCGCACGGCGCGGACCGGGCCACCGCCGACGTCCGGCTCGGCTACCGGATCAAGGGCTACGACAGCGCGCCGGTCTCCGTGGACCGGGTCCTCGACCTCGAACGGGACTCCGCGGACGGCCGCTGGTACCTCACCGCGGACCGCCCCGCGCAGGGCGGCGGCCGGCAGCTCTGGCAGCAGGGCGACGTCGAGGTGGTGCGCGGCGAGCACAGCCTGGTGCTGGGCGTCGGCCGCCCCCGCGAGGAGCTGACCGGGATCGCGGACACAGCGGACCGGGCGGTGCCCGCCGTCTCCGCCGCCTGGCCGGAGAAGTGGGCCGGGCGGGTGGTGGTGCTGGTCCCGGACACCGTGCAGGACATGGCGGAGCTGCTCGGCTCGCCCGCCGCGAACTACCGGGGCATAGCGGCGGTCACCACCGGTGAGACCGGCAGCTCGGGCACGGCGCCCGCCGACCGGGTCATCGTCAACCCGCAGGCGTACGCGCTGCTCGGCGGCTTCGGGCAGCGCGTCGTCCTCACCCACGAGACCACCCATGTCGCCACCCGCACCCGCACCTCGTCCGCCACCCCCACCTGGCTCTCCGAGGGCTTCGCGGACTGGGCGGCCTACCGGGACGGGGACCGCACCGCCGCCGAGGTCGCGCCCGAGCTTGCGGACGCCGTCCGGCGCGGCGAGCCGCCCGCCGCTCTGCCCACCGACGGCGACTTCGGCTTCACCGAGGACCCGGACCGGCTGGCGAGGGCGTACGAGGGCGGCTGGCTGGCCTGCGAGCTCATCGCCGAGCGCTGGGGCGAGGAGAAGCTGTTCGCCTTCTACCGGGCCGTCGGGGGGCACTCAGGACGGGACGGGGCGGTGGAGCAGGCCCTGCACGAGGTGCTCGGCACCACTCCGCAGGACTTCACGGCGCGCTGGCGGGAGTACGTGCGCGACCGGCTGGGCTGACCTCGGGGGCCGGCCGCGTCACCGTGTCCCGCCACAGCCGCCCGCCCGCGATCAGCGTCGCGGCGACCAGCAGCCCGTTGCGCACGAACATCAGGAGCACGCCCGTCGCGTCGCTCGTCACCACGTGGATGAACCCGAGCGGGAACTCCAGCTGTGTGACACCCGTCGCCACCAGCACCAGACAGGCGGGCAGCGTCATCCGGCTCTCCCGGAAGACCAGGCAGACCGCGGCCAGACCGACCAGCCACAGCATGTACTGCGGGCTGATCACCCGGCTCGTGGTGGTGAACAGCAGCACCGCGGTGAACGCCGCGTCCGCCGGCGTACTCACGCCGAAGGCGCGCGCCTTCAGCCGCCACACCAGCAGCCAGCCGAACGCCAGCACGCTCAGCCCCAGCGCGAGCGTGCTCACCAGCGGCACGTGCGGGCCCAGGAACTCCAGCGAGCCGTAGTGCAGCTCCACCCGGCCCTGCCAGCCGAACTGCCGCGCCACGTGGAAGACCAGCGCACCCAGCGACTCGACCTCGGTGCCCCGGTCGCGCTGGAAACCGAGGAAGGCCAGCGCGCCGGGCGCCGCCACCGCGCACAGCACCAGCAGCACCACCACCACCCCGGCCGCCGTCGTCCACGC
>CBRG010000279.1 GCA_000470535.1 Streptomyces sp. AW19M42 | reverse complement strand
GGGCGCAAGCCCCGCCCCCGTCAGCCGCTCAGAGCGACTGCGGGAACGTGAAGGCGCCGTCCGGGTCGTACCGCTTCTTCACCTCGGCCAGACGGGCGGCGGCCGTGCCGTAGTAGGCGGCCCGCCAGTCCGTCAGTTCCGGGTCCGCGTAGTTCTGGTAGGCCGCTCCGGATACGTACCGGCGCAGCGCGGAATGGGTGTCTTTCAGCCAGTTCTGCTGTGTGCTGCCCGGTGTGCCGGGGCGCCAGGCGCCGATGTACTGGGCGAGCATCCGTGAGTGCCGGTGGACGAACGCCGTGGCCTGCGGGTCCACCCGGTTGATGGCCCCGCCCAGCGCGGTGAGCGCGATCGATCCGCCGCCGCCCTGGTCCGCGTCGAGCCGGGTGAAGGCCTCGGTCCGGTCGAGGAGGGACTGGACGCCGGCCGGGGGCAGCGAGTGGTCGTAGAAGTCGGATGCGGCCGCGTACGTCTCGCGCTGGAGCGTGCCCCGCGAGGTGCGGCCGGGCGTGGTGCCCGGCAGATGGCACTGGGCGTCGGTGATGCCCGAGCAGCCCGCGTACACGAGCATCGCCTCCTGGTAGCTGCGGCGGCGCAGCGAGACGGAGGAGGCGGGGGCACCGATCCGGTCGGCGAGGCGGTCGACGGCGTTCTGCAGATCGCTGTACGTGCCGAGGCTGAAGGCCGAGACCGACACGGTGGGGTTTCCGCCGCCGGGGCCCGCCGCGAGGTGTGCGGAGGACCAGATCTCGTCCGGTTGGTCCGGTCCCCACTCCTGCCAGGCGGTGATGACGGACCGGGCGCGCGACCAGGGCCAGGACATGTACGCGGTGACGGTCTGCGGGGCCGGGCGGGTGCGGAAGCGGAGTTCGGTGACGACGCCGAAGTTGCCGTTGCCCGCGCCGCGCAGCGCCCAGAAGAGGTCCGAGTGGTGTTTGGCGTCGGCGGTGAGGGTCTTGCCGTCTGCGGTGACGATCGTCGCGGCGGTGAGGCTGTCGCAGGTCAGCCCGTACGCGCGGGCCGCGACACCTTGGCCGCCGCCGAGGGTGAGGCCGGAGATGGCGACCGTGGGGCAGGAGCCGCCGGGGATGGTCACGCCGTGTGCGGCGAGGCCCTGGTAGACGTCGAGGAGCCGGGCGCCCGCGCCGATCGTGCCGTCCCCGTCGACGCGGGAGAGTGACGAGACGTCGATGACGAGCCTGCCGTTGCCGCTCGACCAGCCGCCGTAGGAGTGGCCGCCGCTGCGGATGGCGACGGGCGTGGAGCTGCGCCGGGCGAAGGCCAGACACTCGCGGATGTCGTCCTCGTGCCGGACGTAGGCGACCGCGGCCGGTTTCTGGTTGTCGTAGCGGGTGTTGTAGAGCTGACGGGCGGTCGGGTAGGCCGCGTCGTCGGGGCGTACGACGGAGCCGTCGAGGCTCTTGGCCAGCGCGGGCCAGTCCGCCGGGCCGGATGGCGCGGTCGTCGACGGGGACGCGGAGGTGCCGGTGGGCGTCGGCCCGCCCGTCGTGACCGGGGTCGAGCCGCCGGTGGGTGTGCCGGAGCCGGTGTCGTCGCAGGCGGTGGCGGTGACGCCGGTGAGTACGGTCGCGGCGCCCGCGGTCAGGACGGTGCGCCGGTTCGGCAGGGTCATCGGACCTCCGGGGTGGGGGGAGTGGGTCCTTGTGGGGTGCGGCCGGTGGTTCGGTCAGGGGGCGGCGCGGTGTGCGTCGGCGTCGGTGCGGGCCCGGTCGCGGGATCTGCGGGCCGGTCCGGACCAGCCGCAGTCGCATCGGGCGGTGCAGAACGAGCCGCGTTCGACGGTGGTGGGTTCGTGGGCGGACCGGGCCGGTGGGACGGCCGGTGGAACCTCTGCGGTGTGTTGGTCATACACGCGTCCACGGTACTGGGCGGGGCCGTCCGGCGGTGAGGGGTGGGCGGGCGGCGTTACGGGGGACAGGGGCCGTCGTTATCCGGAACGGGTGGGGGGCTCGGGTAAGCGGCACGGCGTTGGGGGTTGGCAGGCGATGGTGGTGCAGCAGCACAGATCCGGAGGCGGGGCGCGCGCTGTGTGCGCCCTCGCCGCGATGGGCGTGATGGCGGCGGCCGCCGGTTGCTCGGCCGGTGGCGGTGACCGGGCCGCGGCCGACGACCGGGCCGGGCCCGGAGCCGTCGAGGCGGTGCGTCGGGCGGCCGCGGTGCTCACCGGGACGGTCGCCCCCGGCGCGTCCCAGGCCGGGAGACCCGGCGACCGGGGCGGGGCCGAGGGCAGGCCCGCCCATGCGAACACGAGGGCGGGCGCGAGGGCCGGCGCGGGCACGACCGCCAAGGTGAACACGTCGATGGAGACGGCGGCGGGCGGTACCCGGGTGACGATCAGGGGCAGGGGGACGTACGACTTCCGTAGCCGGTCCGGCCGGCTCAAGGTGGTGCTGCCGCAGGACGCCGTGGGCAAGGAGGAGCACCTGCCCATCACGGAACTGCTGGCCCCCGGCGGGCTCTACATGAGGAACCGCGGCGCCGGGGTGCCCAAGGACAAGTGGGTCCGGATCGACACGACGACGCTGGCCGACGGCAACCTGGTGACCGGCGGGGCGACCGATCCGATGGCCGCGGCCGAGCTGCTGCTCGGGGCGCGTGCGGTGACGTACCTGGGCGAGAGCGATCTGGCCGGGGTGACGGTGCGGCACTACCGGGGGACCACCGACATCGGGCGGGCCGCGCGGCAGGCGCCGGCTGCCTCACGGGGCGCGCTGACCGCGGCGGCGAAGGGGTTCCGTACGGACACCGTGCCGTTCGACGCGTATCTGGACGAGCAGGGGCGGCTGCGCAAGGTGCGGCACCGGTTCAGCTTCGCCAACGAGGGGCCCGCGGTGGAGGTGGTGTCGACGACGCTGCTGTACGGGTTCGGGGTGCCGGTGTCCGTGACGATCCCGGCCGGGCGCGACATCTACACCGGTGAGATCCGGCAGGGGCGGCAGCCGTGACCGCCGCGGACGGGTCCGCCGTGGGCGGGACAGCGTCGGACGGGTCGGCCAGGGGTGTAGGCATCTGGCTGAGGCGAAATGGTCCGTCCGTGCCATGCGCGGTGTGTGGTGCGCTCCCTACCCTAGGAAGCAGGCGACGGCAGTGAGAGGTGAGTGACGTGGTGACGCTCAGCGCACGGACCGTATCGGACCATGTGGCCCTCGCCGAGATCGAGCTGTGCGGGGAGCTGATGATCGCGGCGTCGGCGGCGATCGGGGAACGCCTCAGCGCGGACCGTATCGACGAGGTGCTCGATGTGAAGGTGATCACTGACCGCACCACCGTCCCCCGGCAGGGAGAGCACCGGGGCTGACGGAGTACGCGGGGGAGTACGCGGGTGTACGTGGCGGTGGCTCAGGTGCGCAGCAGCCGGGCGATGGCCTTGGTGGCCTCCTCGACCTTCGCGTCGATCTCCTCGCCGCCCTTGACGGCGGCGTCCGCGACGCAGTGCCGCAGGTGCTCCTCCAGCAGCTGGAGGGCGAAGGACTGGAGCGCCTTCGTGGACGCGGAGACCTGGGTGAGTATGTCGATGCAGTAGACGTCCTCGTCGACCATGCGCTGCAGGCCGCGAATCTGGCCCTCGATGCGCCGCAGGCGCTTGAGGTGCTCTGCCTTCTGGTGGTGGTAGCCGTGTATGCCCCGGTCGTGATCGGTGACGATCGCGACCGCCGGAACGGCGGCGTCCGCCGGGCTCTCGGCGTCCGCGGTGTCCGGTGACCGGTCCGCCCCGGTGGCCTCGGTGGTGGTCATTGCTGCCTCCCGTTTTCCCTTTACCCTGCGTTTATATACCCCCGGTGGGTATATCCCAACGAATTCAGCTGAAACGTGACCGGGGCCCCGTGCTGATCACTGTGCCTGATGCGCGACACTGAAGAATGCCGGTTAGCCGTGGCCGGATGATGCGCCTAGCATCAGCCTGACCGAATCCAAAGCATCCCGAGGACCCCACGTGCGCTTTCGTCTGACCCCCAGGGAGACGAGCTTCTACGACATGTTCTCCGCGTCTGCGGACAACATCGTCACGGGCTCGAAACTCCTGATGGAACTGCTCGGGGCGGATTCTGCCTCCCGAGTCGAGATCGCGGAGCGTATGCGGGCAGCGGAGCACGCGGGGGATGACGCCACCCACGCGATCTTCCACCAGCTGAACTCCTCCTTCATCACGCCGTTCGACCGCGAGGACATTTACAATCTCGCGTCGTCGCTCGACGACATCATGGACTTCATGGAGGAGGCAGTCGACCTGGTCGTGTTGTACCAGGTCGACGAGCTCCCCAAGGGTGTCGAGCAGCAGGTCGAGGTTCTGGCACGGGCGGCGGAACTGACCGCCGCGGCCATGCCGAACCTGCGGACCATGGACAACCTCACCGAGTACTGGATCGAGGTCAACCGCCTGGAGAACCAGGCCGACCAGATCCACCGCAAGCTGCTCGCGCAGCTCTTCAACGGCAAGTACGACGCCATGGAGGTGCTGAAGCTGAAGCAGATCGTGGACGTGCTGGAAGAGGCCGCCGACGCATTCGAGCACGTCGCGAACACGGTGGAGACCATCGCGGTCAAGGAGTCCTGAACCACGTGGACACCTTTGTACTGATCGTGACCATCGGCGTCGCGCTCGGCTTCACGTACACGAACGGCTTCCACGACTCCGCGAACGCCATCGCCACCTCGGTCTCCACCCGGGCGCTCACGCCGCGAGCGGCACTGGCCATGGCGGCGGTGATGAACCTCGCGGGCGCGTTCCTCGGCAGCGGGGTCGCGAAGACCGTCAGTGAGGGCCTGATCGCGACGCCCGAGGGCGACAAGGGGATGGGAATCCTCTTCGCCGCGCTGGTCGGCGCGATCATCTGGAACCTGGTCACCTGGTACTTCGGCCTGCCGTCGTCGTCCTCCCATGCCCTGTTCGGCGGCATGGTCGGCGCGGCGCTCGCGGGCGGGACGCTGGTGCACTGGATGGGCGTGCTCGACAAGGTCGTCATCCCGATGTTCATCTCGCCGGTGATCGGCCTGGTGGTCGGCTATCTGGTGATGGTCGCCATCATGTGGATGTTCCGGAAGTCCAACCCGCACAAGGCCAAGCGCGGTTTCCGGATCGCGCAGACGGTCTCGGCCGCGGGCATGGCGCTCGGTCACGGTCTGCAGGACGCGCAGAAGACGATGGGCATCGTGGTGATGGCCCTGGTCATCTCCGGCCACGAGACGTACAGCGACCCGATCCCGGTCTGGGTCAAGCTCGTCTGCGCGCTGATGCTGTCGCTGGGTACGTACGCGGGCGGCTGGCGCATCATGCGTACGCTCGGCCGCAAGATCATCGAGCTGGACCCGCCGCAGGGCTTCGCCGCGGAGACGACGGGGGCGTCGATCATGTTCGGCTCGGCCTTCCTGTTCCACGCGCCGATCTCGACGACGCATGTCATCACCTCGGCGATCATGGGTGTGGGCGCCACGAAGCGGGTGAACGCGGTGCGGTGGGGTGTCGCTAAGAACATCATCCTGGGGTGGTTCATCACGATGCCGGCCGCGGCGCTCGTCGCCGGCGCGAGCTATGGGATCGTGTTCCTGCTCTTCGGATGACGGTGGTGGTGGGGTGCCGGGTGGGCCCCGGCGGGCGCTCTGTCCTCGATCGCCGGACGGGCTTGATCCGGGCGGCCTCGTGCTTGGTCTCCGGGCTTGATCATGTGGGTCCGCCCCGCTCTCTTGTGGAGAGCGGGGCGGACCCTTCGCCTTGTGGTGGCACCGCCATGCAGCACCCCAAGGCCGTCTGTGGGAGGGGTTCCCGGCCTGGGCTCAGCCGAAGCGGCCGGAGATGTAGTCCTCCGTGGCCTGGACCGACGGGTTGGAGAAGATCCGCGCGGTCTCGTCTATCTCGATGAGCTTGCCGGGCATGCCGACCGCCGCGAGGTTGAAGAACGCGGTGCGGTCCGAGACCCGGGCCGCCTGCTGCATGTTGTGCGTCACGATGACGATGGTGAAGCGCTCCTTCAGCTCACCGATCAGGTCCTCGATGGCGAGGGTGGAGATCGGGTCGAGGGCGGAGCACGGCTCGTCCATCAGCAGCACGTCCGGCTCGACCGCGATCGCGCGGGCGATGCACAGTCGCTGCTGCTGACCGCCGGAGAGGCCGGAGCCGGGCTTGTTGAGCCGGTCCTTGACCTCGTTCCAGAGGTTCGCGCCGCGCAGCGACTTCTCCACGATGTCGTTCAGGGCGCTCTTGCGGTAGGTGCCGTTCAGCCGCAGGCCCGCCGCGACGTTGTCGAAGATCGACATGGTCGGGAACGGGTTCGGGCGCTGGAAGACCATGCCGACCGTGCGGCGCACGGTGACCGGGTCGACGTTGGCCCCGTACAGGTTCTCGTCGTCCAGCAGCACCTTGCCCTCGACGCGGCCGCCGGGGGTGACCTCGTGCATCCGGTTCAGGGTGCGCAGGAAGGTGGACTTGCCGCAGCCTGAGGGGCCGATGAAGGCGGTCACCGAGCGGGGTTCCACGGTCATCGAGATGTCGTCGATCGCCTTGTGGGCGCCGTAGTAGGCCGAGAGGCCACTGATGTCGATGCGCTTGGCCATCTGAATCACTGCTTTCCGTCGGCCTCAGCGGCCGGTCTTCGGGGCCTTCCAGCGGGCGATGCCGCGGGCCACCAGATTGAGGATCATGACGAAGGCGATCAGGACCAGGGCGGCGGCCCAGGCGCGGTCGTACGACGCGGTCTCACCGATCTTGTACTGCTCGTAGATGTAGAACGGCAGCGAGGACTGGGCGCCTTCGAAGGGGTTCGGGTTGATCAGCTGGCTGCCGAAGACCAGCAGGATGATCGGGGCGGTCTCTCCGGCGATCCGGGCGATGGCGAGCATGACGCCGGTGGCGATGCCGCCGATCGCGGTCGGCAGGACCACCTTCAGGATGGTGCGCCACTTCGGGATGCCGAGGGCGAGGGAGGCTTCGCGGAGCTCGTTCGGTACGAGCTTCAGCATCTCCTCCGTGGAGCGGACCACGACCGGGACCATCAGGATCGTCAGGGCCAGCGCGCCCATCAGGCCGGAGGGCTCCAGCCCCGCGATCAGCATGATCGAGAGGATGAACAGGCCGGCCACGATCGACGGGATGCCCGTCATCACGTCGACGAAGAAGGTGACGGCCCTGGCGAGCGGGCCCTTGCCGTACTCGACCAGGTAGACCGCGGTGAGCAGGCCGAGCGGCGCGGAGATCACCGTGGCGATGCCGACCTGTTCCAGCGTGCCGATCAGCGCGTGGTAGACACCGCCGCTGTCCTCGGAGCCGAGCACACCGGCCATCGAGTGGGTCAGGAAGTAGATGTCCAGGCGTCCGGAGCCGCGGCTGACGGTCGTCCAGAGCAGCGAGGCCAGCGGGACGACGGCGATCAGGAAGCAGACCCACACCAGGCTGGTGGCGAGGCGGTCCTTGGCCTGCCGCTGGTTCTCCACGACGCTGGTCGCGACGTACGAGATCACCAGGAAGAACAGCGCGGAGACCAGGCCCCACTGGACGCGGCTGTGCCAGCCGGCGGCCGCGCCGATGCCGACGCCCAGGGCGATCGAGACGGCGGCGAAGCCGAGCGGTGCCAGGCGGGGCAGCGTGCGGCTGCTGAGGCTGTTGCGCGGTGCGGGCGGTATCGGCGTCGGGCGGTCCTGGACGCTGGTGGATGCGTGGCTCATGCGTTGGCCCCCGAGTACTCCTTGCGGCGGGCGATGATGAGCCGCGCGGCGCCGTTGACCAGCAGGGTGAGGACGAAGAGGACCAGGCCGGAGGCGATCAGGGCGTCCCGCCCGAACGCGTCGGCCTCGCCGAACTTCGCGGCGATGTTCTGGGCGAACGTCCCGCCGCCCGGATTGAGCACGTGCAGCGAGATGAGGAAGCTCGGGGACAGCACCGTGGCGACGGCCATCGTCTCGCCGAGCGCGCGGCCCAGGCCCAGCATCGACGCGGAGATCACGCCGGAGCGGCCGAAGGGCAGCACCGAGAGGCGGATGACCTCCCAGCGGGTGGCGCCGAGCGCGAGCGCGGCCTCCTCGTTCATCTTCGGGACCTGGAGGAAGACCTCGCGGCTGACGCTGGTCACGATCGGCAGGATCATGATCGCGAGCAGGATGCCGACGGTGAAGAGCGAGCGGGCGACGCCGACCTCGGTCTTCTCGAAGATGTACGTCCAGCCGAAGAACTGGTCGAGCCAGAGGTTCAGGCCTTCGAGGTACGGCACCAGGACGAGCGCGCCCCAGATGCCGTAGACGATGCTGGGCACCGCGGCGAGCAGGTCGACGACGTACGCGATCGGGCCGGCCAGCTTGCGCGGCGCGTAGTGCGAGATGAAGAGGGCGATGCCGACAGCGATCGGAACCGCGATGACCATCGCGATGATCGAGCTGACGACGGTCCCGAAGAGCAGGACCGCGATGCCGAAGACGGGGGGGCTGCCTGCCGGGTTCCAGTCGAAGGTGGTGAAGAAGTTGCCTTCGTCCTTGGAGATGGCGATGCCGGCGCGGTAGCTGAGGAACACGGCGATCGACGCCATGAGCACGAGCAGCAGGATGCCGGAGCCCTGTGACAGGCCCAGGAATATCCGGTCGCCGAGGCGCCCGGCCGACCGGGGGCGGGATCGCCCGCCCGGCCGGGCCGGTGGTGTCTCTGTCTGTGTGGTGGAAGCCATGGTCTTTCCGGTCTGTGTGGGGGAGCGGAGTGCTCCCCTGGCGGCGGTGCACCGGATGGGGGTGGTGGTGGCCGCCGGTCCGGAGGGGTGTGCCGGACCGGCGGCCTGTCGCTTCTGCGTGTTGTCGCGTGTTGCGTGCTGTGCGTCGTGCGTTGCGCGTCTGCGTTGCGCGTACGTTGTGCGGCCCTGGCTACGAGAGGCCGGCGACCGTCTCGCGGACCTTGGTGTTGATCGCCTCGGGGATCGGGGCGTAGCCGGCCTCGGTGAGGAGCTGCTGACCCTCGGTGGAGGCGGTGTAGGTCAGGAAGGACTTGACGGTGCCGAGGGTGTCGGCCTTGTTGCCGGTGTCGCAGACGACCTCGTACGTCACCAGGACCAGCGGGTAGGCGCCCTCGGCCTTGGTGGTGTAGTCGAGGTCGAGCGCCAGGTCCTTGCCGGTGCCCGTGACCTTGGCGGCGGCGATGGCCTTGGAGGCGTTCTCCGAGGAGGCCTTGACCGGGGTGGCGCCGCCGGTGTTGATGTCGACCGTGGTGATCTTCTGCGAGGCGGCGTAGGAGAGCTCGAAGTAGCCGATCGCCCCGTCGACCGCCTTCACCTGGGTGGCGACGCCGGAGGAGCCGGACGCGGCCTGGCCACCGGGGGCCGGCCACTTCTTCTCGGCCTCGTACTTCCAGTCGCTCGGGGCGGTGGCGGCGAGGTACTTGCCCAGGTTCTGGGTGGTGCCGGAGTCCTCGGAGCGGTGGAAGGGCTGGATGGCCCTGTCGGGGAGCTTGGCGTCGGGGTTGAGCTTGACGATCGCCTCGTCGTTCCACTTCTTGATCTTCGTGTCGAAGATCTTGGCGAGGGTGGGGGCGTCCAGCGTCAGGCTGTCGACACCTTCGAGGTGGAAGCCGACCGCGATCGGGCCGCCGACCATCGGGAGGTTGATGCCCTGGCCGGTCTTGCAGATCTTCTTCGAGTCGGCGACCTCCTCGGGCTTCAGCGCCGAGTCGGAGCCGGCGAAGCCGACGGTGCCCTGGTTGAAGGCGACGATGCCCTCGCCGGACGAGGAGGAGTTGTAGTTGATCTCCACGCCGGAGCAGGCGGCCATGTAGTCCTTGACCCACAGGTCCATGGCGTTCTTCTGGGCGCTGGAGCCGGAGGCGCGCAGCTGGCCCTTGGCACCGTCGCACTTGACGTTCGAGGCGGCCTTCGTCCTGCCGCCGTTCCCGCCGGTGTCGTCACCGCTGTTGTTGTCCGAACCGCACGCCGTGAGGACCAGGGCGCCGGAGACGGCGAGGGCACCGAGCGCGGTGGCACGAAGCCGGTTCTTGCGCTGAAGCTTCACTTTCGGGTGTTCCTTCCAGGAGCCGCCGCGATCGATTTCGTTCTACGACGGCGTGCGAGGTGATGGGTCGTGCGGAAGTCTTTGCCGGTGCGGTCTGTGCCTCGCACCGTGTACTGCCGAAACTAGGCAGAACAGGTGAAGCGGTTTGCGGGGGTGAGTGAACGGAAGGTGAACCGTGTCGGGCGGCCTGGTTCCGGGTCGGCGGGTCGGCGGGTCGACGGCAAGACGGCTCCGGGCGCACGCCACGTGCGAGGGCGGCCCGGTCCCGGGCGGACCGGATGCAGCGCGTCCTTCCACGGCGCTCATCGATCTTCGATGTCCCTTTAGCCGCCCTCGTCCAACCACGCCTGAAGCACAGGGGCGACGTACGCCCGCGAGAACGTGTTCGAAGAGTGGCCCGGCGGCCGTACTCCCGTGATTTCCTACGCCCGGATCTCCGCCGACCGCCTGAACGGTGATGCCATCGGTGTGGGGCGCCAGCACAAGACCAACAGAAGGAGCGCGTTTACCGCCTGCCTCGTGACGTCGTCGCCTTCCAGGACGCGCTGGTCATGGCCGGCGGAGGTGTCTTCATCGAGGACACGACTCTCCTGGACCTGGTCGACGAGGACCGGACGCCTGTCTCGGGCACGGACGAAGCCGAGATCGGGAAGCTCCGCAAGCACACCGCGCGGAACGCCGCCGACAGGGCGGAGGAGGGGAAAGCGTACGGTGCGCCGCGCCGCTTCGGCTGGCTCGGAGCTTCGAGGGTCCCTACCGGGCGAGTGAATCTACCCAGCAGCCCGCAGCGGCAATGTGGACTCGTGGTTACCTTTTCTCTGGTTATCTCCGGTGTGGGCGCCTCAACGGCCTCGACGAGATCTGCCACTCGAAGCTGAGTGGAAACAAGGCCACGGGGGAAAACGCAAAATACGGTGACTACTACCGGTGTGGTGATCCCAATTGCAAGGGGGTCGGTCGTCGGGTTGCTCCCGTGGACAGCTACCTGGAAGATCTTGCGCTCACGCACGTGGACGAGCATTTCGCCGGTGCCACGTCGAGGGTGGCCCCTGGCGGGGGAAGGCCAAGCTCGACGGCCTCCGTAAGCAGCGGCGGGACATCAAGGACATGGTCGGGGCAGGGGAGGAGGAGTGGGGGGACGTGCGTGGCATCGTCACGCGCCTGGCGTGCACGATCGAGGCGCTGGAGCAGGAGGAGCGCGATCTCCTGAAGTCGGAGAGTATGCGAAACCTCCTTCGAGGCTGGAGCCAGGCGAGGTGGGGAGAGATGGACTTGTCGGAACGGCGAGAGGTCATCGGGCAGATTTTCACGTCGATCGTCGTGATGCCTGTTCCTCAAGGTGTGAGCGATAAGGCGCCGTTCGATCCGGCCTTGCTCAAGGTGGGATGGCGGAAAGACCAGGGAGATTCATGGAAGCGGATTCAATATCAAGGAGGAGTGATCGCCACATGATCGGAATTCGGTCGGCGGGAACCCCCGGTCCGGCCTCTGCCTCAATACCGTCATTCTTCCTGTCGCGTCGTCACAGATGCTCACCAGCCGTACGAAGGACGCCGAGAAGGACCGTGACGAGCTCCTTGTCCCTCTCGCGGGTGAGGCGTCCCCGTGCAGCCGCCGGAGGCAACCAGGCCATCCGGTCAACTTCCCTGCTCGGTGCGAACGCCCCGTCCGTAGCCTGGGCCGACCAGTACCGCACCTCCTTGGGGCAGCCCCGCACCAGGTACCGGGCCGTGGGCAGAGGGGTCCCCAGAGCGCACTTCATGCCGGTCTCTTCGCGCACTTCGCGGATCGCCGCATCCTCGAACGTCTCCCCGCGCTTGAGCTTGCCTTTCGGGTGAGACCAATCGGCCCATTTAGGCCGATGGACCAGGGCCAATTCGATCCCTTCGGCGGTGGGGGAGCGCCGCCACAGCACACAGCCCGCTGCGAGAATCACCGTCTGGCTGTCCATGTCGTCACCTCGACTCCGAGCTTGTCCGGCGTTTCCACAGCAGCGGGCAGCGCACCGCCAGGACTGTGCCGCTCATGGCCGGGTCGCGGCCGCCGTGGCGGATGTCGTCGCGTACGGCCAGCCCTCCCGGAACACCGTGCGCGCCGCCCCCACCTCGTGGCGCTGGTCGGCGTGCAGCACCCCCAGGGCGTACGCGGTCGCCGGTGCGATCCGTGGCGTACGGGCGGCAGACGCCGCCGCGGCGGCCGCCTCCGCCGCGTCCCGGTGCAGGTCGAGGGCGTGCCCCGGGCCGGCCAGGACCGGGTCGGGGGCGCCGCGCACCACCTCGTGGGCGTACCGGTGCAGGCGCAGCAGCAGCCGGGTCCGGTGCCAGGGCGCGTCCTGCGCCTCGTTGTACGGCTCGGCCGACGTGTCGGACGCGAGGGCGGCCACCGCGCCGAGCAGCCGCTGTTCGGCCCGGTCCGCGGGCTCGGCCAGCAGTTCGGCGGCGGGGGCGGCGGCCGTGGGGGCGAGCGGGACCTCGGAGGCGAGCAGCGCGACCGCGTCGGCCACCGCGTGGAAGCGGGAGGAGCCGAGGGCCTGGAGCGCGGCGGAGTGGGCGCGGGTCCGGGCGAGGGTCAGCTGGCGTTCCAGGAGTGCGCCGGCGCGCGCCGCACCGACGCCGAGGCCGGCGCGTTCCTTCGTGGAGCCGTCACCGGAGGAGGCGCGGGCCGCGGGCAGGGGCGTCCCCGACAGCCCGTGCAGCGCGTCGAGGAGCCGGTTCAGCCGGTCCGCGTAGGCGTGCTCGCGGGCGAGGGTGCCGGACAGCCAGGCCAGTTCGGTGCGCAGCTGCTCGGCCCAGAGCGGGTCGAGGCCGGCGCGGAAGGTGTGCAGGGTGCCGCCGATCCGGCGGGACGAGCGGCGGAGCGCCGCGGCGGCCTGTTCTGCGGCCTGCGGTCCGGCGTCCGTGGGGGCACTGTTCTCGCGGTGCAGGCGCAGACTCCGCAGGAAGTCGGCTGCCTGCGCCCGGAGATACGGTGCGAGCACCGCCCCCGCGGTCACGTCCGTCTGGGTCTGGTGGTCAGGGCGTCGCACGCCGGCGCCTCCGGGCGTCAATGAGCATTTCCTGTACGTGCCGCAGCGGCCGGCCCTCCGCGTCCGTGGCGTGCCGGGTCCAGTTCCCGTCGGGGCCCAGGTGCCAGGAGGAGGTGGTGTCGGCCATGCCCGTTTCCAGGAGCCGGCTGAGCGCGGCCCGGTGGGCGGGGTCGGTGACCCTGACCAGGGCCTCGATCCGGCGGTCGAGGTTGCGGTGCATCATGTCGGCGCTGCCGAACCAGACTTCGGGCTCGCCGCCGTTGCCGAAGGAGAACACCCGGGAGTGTTCGAGGAAGCGGCCGAGTATCGAGCGGACCCGGATGTTCTCGGAGAGGCCGGTGACGCCGGGGCGGATCGCGCAGATGCCGCGTACCCAGATGTCGACCGGGACGCCCGCCTGCGCGGCCCGGTAGCAGGCGTCGATGATCGCTTCGTCGACCATCGAGTTGACCTTGACGCGTACGTAGGCGGAGCGGCCGGCCCGCTGGTGCGCGATCTCCTTGTTGATCCGGGCGATCAGTCCGTCGCGCAGCGACTTGGGGGCGACCAGGAGCCGGCGGTAGGTCTCGCGGCGTGAGTAGCCGGAGAGCCGGTTGAAGAGGTCGGAGAGGTCCGCGCCGACCTGGGGGTCGGCGGTGAGGAGGCCGAGGTCCTCGTACAGCCGGGCCGTCTTGGGGTGGTAGTTGCCGGTGCCGACGTGTGAGTAGCGGCGCAGAGTGTCGCTCTCCTGGCGGACGACGAGCGAGAGCTTGCAGTGCGTCTTGAGGCCGACGAGCCCGTAGACGACGTGGCAGCCCGCCTCCTCCAGCTTGCGCGCCCACTTGATGTTGGCCTGCTCGTCGAAGCGGGCCTTGATCTCGACGAGTACGAGGACCTGTTTGCCGGACTCCGCGGCGTCGATGAGGGCGTCCACTATCGGGGAGTCGCCCGAGGTCCGGTACAGGGTCTGCTTGATCGCGAGGACGTCCGGGTCGCCCGCCGCCTGTTCCAGGAAGGCCTGGACGGAGGTGGAGAAGGAGTCGTATGGGTGGTGCAGCAGGACGTCGCGTTCGCGCAGGGCGGCGAAGATGTCGGGTGCGGAGGCGGACTCGACCTCGGCCAGGTCGCGGTGGGTGCCGGCGATGAACTTGGGGAACTTCAGCTCGGGCCGGTCCAGCGACGCTATGCCGAAGAGGCCGGTGAGGTCGAGCGGTCCGGGCAGCGGGTAGACCTCGGCGTCGGACACCTTCAGCTCGCGGACCAGCAGGTCGAGCACGTACGGGTCGATGGACTCCTCGACCTCCAGCCGGACCGGCGGGCCGAAGCGGCGGCGCATGAGCTCTTTCTCCAGGGCCTGGAGGAGGTTCTCCGTGTCGTCCTCCTCGACCTCCAGGTCCTCGTTCCTGGTGACCCGGAACATGTGGTGCGCGAGCACCTCCATGCCCGGGAAGAGCTCCTCCAGGTGGGCGGCGATGACGTCCTCGATGGGGACGTAGCGCTGCGGGGAGGCCTCCAGGAAGCGGGTCAGCAGCGGCGGGACCTTGACCCGGGCGAAGTGGCGGTGGCCGCTGACCGGGTTGCGCACGACGACGGCGAGGTTGAGCGAGAGGCCGGAGATGTACGGGAAGGGGTGCGCCGGGTCGACGGCGAGGGGGGTGAGGACGGGGAAGACGCGCTGGCGGAAGAAGGTGAACAGGCGGGCCTGTTCCTTCTCGGTCAGCTCGGGCCAGCGGATCAGCTGGATGCCCTCGTCGGACAGGGCGGGGGTGACATCCTGCTGGTAGCAGGCGGCGTGCCGGGCCATGAGTTCGCGCGAGCGGGTCCAGATCAGGTCGAGGACCTCGCGGGGCTGGAGCCCGGACGCGGAACGGGTGGCGACACCCGTGGCGATCCGGCGTTTCAGGCCCGCCACCCGGACCATGAAGAACTCGTCCAGGTTCGAGGCGAAGATGGCGAGGAAATTAGCCCGTTCGAGGAGGGGGGTCGAGGGGTCCTCCGCCAGTTCCAGAACGCGTTCGTTGAACGCGAGCCAACTGCGTTCGCGGTCCAGGAACCGGCCCTGGGGCAGCTCGTCCCCGTCGACATCGGGCTCGTACGCGTCGGCGTCGGCGTCGATGTCGGGGTCCAGATCGGCCGCCGTGGACAGGGTGGAGCCGGCGGCGACGGCGTGCGGCCGGTGCGCGGCGAGGGAGCCGACGGACGGCTGAGCGGCGGGCTGGACCGGGACCTCGGAGCTGGGCTGCTGGCTCATGGGCCCATTCTTCCGCGCGGAGTGCTCAGGAGGCGCGTCGGAGCGGGGTGAGATCGCGGAGATTGCGTGGTCGGCGCGCTCTCCGCCGGGATTTCTCCCGTTGCGGGGGGTCGGCACGGCTGGCTGCATCCTTAGAGGGTCGCAAGGGCGTCTGAATGCCCGGTAACGGCGACATGACATGCAGGAAGCGGTGTGGCCGTGTCCGGGCGGGGACGGCCCGCCCGGACACGGCCATACCGCGGCGGGCTCAGCCGTGGCTGCGGCGCAGTACCCGGAACGCGACGGCGACGGCGGCGGCCGCGAGGACCAGCAGGATGCCGGTCTCGATCAGCTGGAGCGGCCAGAAGTGCGAGGCCGGGTGGTAGTCGACGTACCGCGAGACGGCGCCGTGCCGGGCCATGCACGCGTCGACGTCGTCGGCGCGGACGCAGGTGGCGTCGCCCAGCCGGGTGCCGCCGCCGGTCATCCAGCCGACGGAGACGTCGGAGGCCGCCGACGGATACCGGATCTCCCTCCCGAGGGACGTGGTGTCCGTCCGCATCGGCCACAGACCGCCGCGTACGGCGTTCATGACCACGACCACCACGGCGTAGGCGGCCGCGGTGACGGCCATCGCGGGCAGCGCGCGCCGGACCAGTACCGCGGCGAGGGCGCCGAGGGCCAGGCAGAGCAGGGAGTAGCCCACCGGGGCGGGGCCCATCGCGCCGTACACCTGTGGCTCGAACCACGGGACCGGGTAGTTCGTGCCGCGGGCCAGGGACCAGGCCCAGGCGTACACGGCGGACAGGACGGAGACACCGGCCACGGTGAGGACGGCGGGCACGGCGAGCTTCGCGGTCAGCCAGCGGGCGGGACTGACGGACTGGCTCCAGGAGAGCCGGTAGGTGCCGCCCTCCAGTTCCCGGCCGATCATCGGCCCGGCGACGAACACGCCGAACGCCGCGGGCAGCGCCATCATGGCGACGCCCGCGTACCCGAGCAGGTGGTTGAAGTACAGCTCGACGCCGAGGAAGTGGCGGACGGCGACACCGCAGCCGTGGACCGTGTGCCGTACCGAGCAGCCGGTGTCGTCGAAGGTGGTGGCGGCGGCCGACGTCACCCACCAGGCCGCCCCCATCAGCACGATCCCGGCGAGCGCGAGCGCCCCGGTGATCCACAGGGTGCGGCGGTGCTGGAGTACGACGACGCGGGCCGGGCCGCGCAGGGCGAGGGTGCTCATGCCGCGCTCACCGCCGCCCGGCTTCCGGCCGCCGCGCTCGGCGTGAGCAGCGGGGGCGCCTCGGGGGAGCGCAGGTGTGCCAGCAGCAGTTCCTCCAGTGACGGTTGCGCGGTCTCCCAGGTGGCGGTGTCCACCGGGCCCTCCTTCCGGACGAGTGCGGTCAGCCGCCGTCCCGTGGTGCGGGACTCGACGACGGTGTGCGGGGCGAGGGTCCTTACCGGGCCGGTGAGAAGGGTGTGCGCGGTGAGCAGGTCGTCGGTCTCGCCGCCGAGGCGGACGCGGCCGCCGTCGACGAGCAGGAGGTAGTCGCAGGCGCCCTCCAACTCGGCGAGGATGTGCGAGGACATCACGATGGTGGTGGAGCGCTCGGCGGCCTCGGCCATCAGCGCGCCCATCAACTGGTGCCGGCCGAGCGGGTCGAGGTCGGCCATGGGCTCGTCCAGGAGCAGCAGTTCGGGCCGCTTGCCGAGGGCGAGGGCCAGGGCGAGCCGGGTGTGCTGGCCGCCGGAGAGGGTGCGGACCCTGGCGTCGCCGGGGAGCGGTTCCGCGATGCGCTCGGCCGCGTCCTGGTCCCAGGTGGCGGGGTTCAGCTCGGCGCCCGCCCAGAGTGTCTCGGTGACCGTCAACTGCGGGTACAGCGGCTTGTCCTGGGCCACGAACGCCATCCGGGCACGGGCGTCCCCGGGTGTCGTGCCCAGCACGCGTACGGTGCCCTCGGCCGGCCGCAGGAACCCCGCCGCCAGGCTCAGCAGGGTGGACTTTCCGGCGCCGTTGGGGCCGACGAGCGCACATATGCGTCCGGCGGGCAGCCGGAAGGAGCAGTCGCGCAGGGCCCAGCCCCCGCCCCTGCCCCGGTACTTCATTCCGAGGCCCTCGGCCTCGATCGCAGCGCCTGTCATCCGGCCTGTTCCTCCTCGAAGGTCGTGTTCAGTACGGCGGTGAAGAGCGCGCTCACGTCGTCCCTGTCCAGTCCGGCCGCGCGGGCGCGGCGGGCCCAGTCGGCGAGTTCGGCGCGCAGCGGGGCGTCGTCGGCCGCCGCAGCGCCGCCGAGGGTGCGGGTGACGAAGGTGCCGAGTCCGCGCCGCGCCTCGACGAGCCCTTCGCGCTCCAGCTCCCGGTAGGCCTTGAGGACGGTGTTCGGGTTGATGGCGGTGGCCTCCACGACCTCGCGTGCGGTGGGCAGCCGGTCGCCGGGTTTCAGCAGGTTCAGGCGCAGGGCCTGCTTGGTCTGCTGGACGATCTGGAGGTACGTGGCGATGCCGCTGCGCCGGTCGATGCGGTACTCGACTGCTGCGGACTGTGCCATGTTCACTCCTTTCACTAATTGAGTAGTGAAAGGGTGGCGTAAAACTGGGGCGACGTCAAACGACGCCGCCCCAACGGTGGTTGTGGCTGCTCAGGACTCCGTGCGGTACATCAGGTCCACCTCGTGGGTGGTGAAGCCCATCCGCTCGTAGACCGCCACGGCCGCGGTGTTGTCCGCGTCGACGTAGAGCATCGCGGTCGGCAGCCCCTCGGCGGCGAGGTGGCGCAGCCCGATCGCGGTGAGCGCCTTGCCCAGGCCGCCGCCCTGTGCGTCGGGCCGGATGCCGACGACGTACACCTCACCGAGCTGGTCCTCTGCGTGCACCTTCGTCCAGTGGAAGCCGATCAGCTCGGCGGTGCCGGTGTCGGTGGCGCGCTCGGCCAGGAAGAAGCCCTTCGGGTCGAACCAGGGCTCGGCCTTGCGGTCGTCGAGGTCGCGCTGGGTCAGCGAGCCCTGCTCGGGGTGGTGGGCGAAGGCGGCGCGGTTCACGGCGAGCCAGGCGGCGTCGTCCTGGCCGGGGACGAACGTGCGGACGGTCACGCCCGGGGGCAGCACCGGTTCCGCGATGTTCAGCGGGCTCAACGGACGCCGCAGCTGGCGCAGTTCGCGGAAGAGCGAGAGGCCGAGGACCTGCGCGAGGTGGCGCGCCGCGGACCGGCCGCCGTGCGCCCACACCCGGAGCCGCTTCCCGGTGGCGGCCAGCAGCGCCGCCCCGAGCGCCCGCCCGTGCCCGTGCCCGCGGTGCGAGGGGTGCACGACCAGCTCGGCGGCCGGCGCCTCCACGGGGTCGGTGTCCTCCAGCTGGGCGTACCCGACGAGCACGCCCCCGGCGGTCAGCAGGAAGTGCCGCACGCCTTCCCGCTGTCCGCCGCGCAACTGCAGCCGCCCCTGCTCGGACACGGCCTGCCTGCCATCGGACCGGGCCGCCTCTGCGAGAAGCCCGGAGACGGCCTCCGCCTGCTCGGGGTCGAGGGCGTCGAGCGTCCGGATCTCGCGGCCGGGGGCGGGGAGGGGTACGTCAGTCGTCATGTGTACGAGCGTACGTGGCCCTTGGGCGGGCGGCGGTGGGGTTCTTTGACCTTGCGCTGGTCCGGGGCTGGGGG
>CBRG010000278.1 GCA_000470535.1 Streptomyces sp. AW19M42 | reverse complement strand
CCGGGACGGCGGGGCTGCCGGCCCGCCGGGTCCGTCCTGGGGCACGGGGGTGTCCAGGACCGACCGGGTGGCCGGAGCACGCACGTCATTCTGGTGGAGCCCGACGAGGCGGTGGGCGGCAGGACGGTCCGGCCCTGGGTCAGCGCTTCTGCCGGCGCCAGACCGATGGGCTGTCCGCGACGGCCGGGGCTCCGCCGTCTCCGACGGAGTGGAGCAAGCCCTCGGCCGGGCGGGCGGGCGGGCGGTTCGAGGACTACGTGACCGCGAGCGCCGCCGCGGGCCACTGGAACTGACCCGTCCGGCCGCTCCCGGTGGCCCCGACCGCCGCGGGTAACGGCGGTCGGGGCCACCGGGGTCCGGCTCCGGCACAGTTCCCGGTCCGGCGGTCAGGTCAGGAGGAGCCTCCGCGCGGGAAGGAGACCTCGACGCGGCGGTTCTTCTTCCGGCCCTCTTCCGTGCTGTTGTCAGCGATCGGGTACTGCTCGCCGTAGCCGCGGATCTCGAAGGTGACGGTCGCGTCGAGCTCACTGGACAGCACCTTGTTCACCGCCTCGGCACGCTGCTTCGACAGTACGTCTCCGTGGGCGGAGGAGCCGAGGTTGTCCGTGAAGCCGAACACCCGCACCTTGGTGGCGTTCTGCTTCCTGGCCTCAGCAGCGATCCCGGCGATACGCGAGTTGGCCTCGGCGCTCAACTTCGCGCTGTCCTTGCCGAACAGAACCTCGGCCTGGAGGGCGAACTTGATGTCCGCGTTCGTGTCCTCGCGGCGCTCTTCCCCGCCTTGGTCCTCGACGACCTGGATGATGTCGAGCACCTTCCCCGGGGCAAGGGTGCCGCCCTCGGGCATCTTGAGGTCGGGGTCGTCGCCGTCGAGCTTGACGGGCGGCTCGGACGAGGCCTCCGTGCCGGGCGGGACGCTTGGGCCGTCGTCGGCCAGCGCCGACGTGGTCCCGAAGACGGTGGTACCAGCCAGCAGTAGTGCCACTGCCGCGGCGCGGCCCGGAACACGCCGGGGCCGGTGCCTCGTACGCATGCTGTTCATCTCGGCCATCACTAAGAGATCTTCAGAGATGTGGTGGCGAACGTCGGCAAGGTGAAGTCGACTTCGCTCGTGGACGCCGGAGGCGTCGGGAACTGCATGAAGACCGGTGTCGACTTCCCTGGCTGGAGCGGAAGGATGCCCGTCGTGCAAAGGCATCGTGACTCCGTGTCCCGGAGCACGTAATAGCGCTTCTTGCCCACCTTGTCCACGAGCGTGGCACCGGCGACCGAGTTGGGGTTCGCCGCTACGACTGCGCTCTCCGCACCGCCCCAGCCTCCCGAGTTCTTCGGCTGGTCGCCCTCGTTCTTGATCGTTCCCTGAACCGTGACGAAGCCACCGGAGTCACGCTTGACCTGGTTGACGACAAACGTGAGACCACCCTGCCCCTTGGCCTCGGCGAGCTTCGCATTGGTGTCCAGGTTGTCCCCTGCGGCGGTGTCTTCGTCCGCACCGTTCGCACCGTCCTCAGAGGGCTTCGAGGACGATGACGACGAGCCCGCGTGCGAGGTCTCTCCGCCACCGTCGTCGCCTCCGCAGGCAGTTGCGGCAAGGGCGAATGCGGCTGCCATCGAGACAGCCGCCACTACTCTTCTGGGCTTCGCAGTGCGCCGAATGCTCATGGATTCTGATTCCTCTACTCGTCTACTCGTCGTTGGCTGTCAGTCGTCGATCAGGTGCACGGCAAAGATCAACTTACTCAGGTCGGCCAACGGGTCGCTGTTACTCAGGTCGATGATGACGGGCCGCCCATCGCAGGTGAACTCGAACGGGGCGGGTGTGTCCTTCGAGTCGTCCTTGTCCTTCTCGTCGTCATCACCCTGTCGGGGGTCGGTCGACTCTGGGGTTGTCTTCAAGCTGCACCGGAACTCGACGACTGCCGTCGCAGACGCCGTAGCATGCCGGTCCTTGGTCGAGGGGAGCACCGAATGGCCGACGGTGTAACGTGTTTTGACTCTGGCAGTGACCCTGTCCTGCCAGAACCCCTGCCGCCAGTAGAAGCCGGTAACGTCCGAACGGTTTCTGGCTGCCAGCCGATCGGCTTCCTCACGTCCCAGTCCGGGATTCCGAGAACCACCCAGGAAATCATTGAGACCGTCAGGCTCCCGCAGGGCTTGGAGGAATGGCACCCTCAACTCCTCGCGGGCTTCCTGGGCGGCAGCGAGCGCGGCCGCGTCGGCGGCACCCTGAGCGCCATTGCGCGCTGCTGATGCCTGACCGACTGCGAAGAGAGCAAACGCAAGGAAGAGCAGGCCCGCCACCATCACGATGTAGATGGGGAAAGCCTGCCCTGCTTCGCCGCGTTGGCGCGTACGCATTAACCAGCGGTGATAGAGGTCACCAACCCGGTGATACGAGTGGTGATCGCCGCACCGATCCCCGAAGCCACCATGCCCCCGATGATCGCGACGACCACCAGAATGATGCCGAGGTACTCGAACGCCGTCTGGCCGCGGTCCGCGGTTTCGTAGCGCTTCTGGATCCTCGATACCGCGGTGTTGGCCCAGCCGTTGACGCGGACGGCGGTCTTCAGGGTGATGTTCGACATGGTGTTCCCCTCCGGATTCGGCCGACCGATTGCCGGCGGGCTCGCACGTTCCTTCGCTGTCGCTCCCGTTACCGGCTTCCTCCCGGTCGGTCCCGTGAGTGACGTGAGAAACATACGGCGGGACACCATGTCCGCCAGAGGGTCCCAGGACCCATTCCCGGGCCCAATCACCCATCTGGGTCCTGCGCGTCCCGTTCCGCCCCGGCACGGCTACCTGCCCCCTTGTGCGCGGGGGCCCGGGGCGGGGGCCGTGCCCAGCCAGCGGGCTATCGCCTCGCTCCGGCTGGCGCTGTGCAGCTTGGTGAAGATCCGGTTGATGTGGTTCTTCACGGTCTTCTCGCTGATGAAGCAGGTGGCGGCGATTTGCTGGTTGCTCATTCCTGAAGCGATCAGCTCCATGACCTCCACCTCCCTCGAACTCAGCCCGTATTGGCGCCTGTTAGGGGCAGTGCCCGGCCCCCCGGTCATGGAAGACTGTCCCATACCTGATTGCACATGCGAAAGACCCTGTGGTTGCTGTACAGGGCGACTCGCAGGTGGCGGCGTCGGCGCGGCCGTTCCGGGCGGGGGGACGTGTGCATACGCACCATGGCCGGAGGCGCGGTTGCCGTAGCCGGGCACCTGGTAGGGAACGCCCGTGGTCAGGGCGGATCCGAGGCCCTCCGGGAGGGGGGCGCCCCGTGGTCCGGGGTCCTGGCGCATGTGGGCGAGCAGCGCGTCCGCCGCCGTGGCGGTGAAGTGCGCCCGGCCGCTCCTGGTGTCGCGTACCGCCTGTACGAGCTGGTCCGCCGTGAACTCGCCGTGGACCAGGTAGCCGCTCGCGCCCAGGCGCAGCGCCTCATGGACGACTCCGCTCTCGCGGCTGTAGGTCAGCATCATCACGGGGGCGACCCGTACCAGGTGCGGCAGGGCGGATATGCCGTCCACGCCGGGCATCCGGACATCGAGCAGGACGACGTCGGGGCGGTGGCGCAACGCCATCTCGTAGGCCTGGCGGCCGTCCGCCGCCTCCGCCGCGACCTCTATGTCCTCGCGTCCGGAGAGCAGGGCGCCGAGGCCGGCCCGGACCACCGGGTTGTCGTCGGCCACGACGACCCGCAGCAGGCCGGTCGCGGGTGGGAACACGGGTGGGAACGCGGGCAGGGGGACGGGTGCCGCGGTCTGCTGCGGGGCGGGGAAACCCGGGGAGCTGGATTCCGAATTGATGGGCGTGGCATGCGAGGACGTGTGCTGGGAGGCGTGGTGCCGCGCGTCCCGGTTCCGGCCTGCGGTGTGCGAGATGTCGTCCGGCATGGTGCGACCTCCTCTCAGAGAACGGTACTTCGGGTGGGCTGTTGTACGGATTGCTGTCCGGACTGCTGTATGGACTGCTGTATGGACAGTGCTGAGGACAGGGCCGTCAGCGGCAGTTCGAGGCGGACCTCCGTGCCGGTGACCGCCTCGCCCCTGCCGATGCGGATACGGGCGCCGATGGACGCGGCGCGTTCGACCATGCCGACGAGACCGAAGTGGCCGGCCCGCTGGAGGTCGTCGAGCGTGGTGCCCGCGGGGAGGCCCTGCCCGTCGTCGTACACGCTGACGCGCAGGATGTCGCCCTGCACGCCGGCCAGGACGACCACGTAGGAGGGGCGGGCGTGGCGCTGCGCGTTCTCCATCGCCTCGGAGGCGATGGTGAGGAGCTGACGGCCGAGCGCCTGGGGCACCGGCGGGACCGGCGTCTCGTGGAGGGTCCTGAAGGTGGCGGTCAGGTTGTGGCGGCGGGTGAAGTCGGCGGCTCGGGAGCGGAGCTCCGTCACGATGTCCACCCCGCCGTCCAGACCGTGGTCCCGGCGCAGGTCGGAGAGGAGCTCCCGGGACTCGGCGGCGGCGCGGCGGGCGGAGCGGGCGACCAGTTCCGCCTGGTGCTTGACCGTGAGGGGGTCCATCCGGTCAGAGGAGTGGGCCAGGCCGTCGGCGGCGAGGGCCAGGCCGTGCAGGGTCTTGGCGACCGAGTCGTGCATCTCACGGGCCAGCCGGGTGCGTTCGGTCACGACGGCCTCGCTGACCGCGAGCCTGGCCCTGGTCTCCGTGAGGGCCTGGCTCGCCGTGCCGAAGCGGAGCAGCAGATTGCGCAGGGTGACGCCGACGGCCCCGGCGATCACGCAGAATCCGGGGAGGAGGAGGGCGGTCGCCTCGCCACCGTCCAGCTTCGGGTCGGCCCCGTAGACGACGAAGATGATCACCGTCTGGAGTGCGGTGAACACAGCGGAGCCCCGCCACCCGTAGACGAGCCCGGCGAGCAGCGGCGTGCAGACCGTCACGTACGCCAGGGTGGATTCCGGTGTGGCGGTGACCAGCAGCAGTGCGCCGAAGCCGGCGTCGACCCCGATCAGCCACCGGTGGCGCAGGAAGACCGGGCCGAAGCGCTCCCAGTCCCGGAAGAGGACGTAGGAGCCCATGAAGGTGACGACGATGGCCGCGCCGATGAGCCAGGTCGCCGGGCCCCGTGCCGTGCGGTCGATGGCGAACGGTGTCGCCATGGCGATCATCGCGAGCCGAAAGCCGAAGACCTGGCGGCACATGGCCTGGAGGGCGTTGAGCTGGATCGCGAAGGCCGGGCGGGCGGTCGGGTTGGCGAGCGCGTGGCGGACGTCGTCCGTCCGTTCCGCTTGCGGGTCGCTGAGTGGGAATGCCATGGCCTGTCACCTCCGCCTGCGCGTGCTGCTCATCATCCTCGTCATGCGGGTCATCCGCCGAGGAACGAGAAGTCGACGTCGGCCCCGTACACAAATCCGACCGTCAGGAGCAGCAGGGTGCCGGGGAGCAGGAAGGTGGTGACCGCGAAGGTCGCCTTCGGGACGGCCTTGGCCGCCTTGCGGCGGGCGTTCTGGGCATCGGTGCGGCGCATGTCGTTGGCGATCTGGATCAGCGTCTCGACGATCGGCGCACCGAGTTCCTCGCCCTGCTGGAGCGTCGTCACGAACATCGCCACCTGTTCCGAGTCATTGCGCCTGCGGAGCTCCTCGAAGGCCTGGCGGCGGCTGACGCCCATGTCCATCTGACGCAGGGTGATGCGCAGTTCGTCGGCCCAGGGGCCCTCGTACTTCTCCGCGACGCGTTCCAGCGCCTGCCGGAATCCGAGGCCCGCCGAGACGACGACGGCGAGGACGTCCAGGAAGTCGGGGAGCGTGCGCTCGATGTGGTCCCTGCGGACCCGGACGGCCGACCAGATGCCGACCTCGACCCAGAAGGCGCCGAAGGCGACCAGCAGGACGGCGAGGAAGAACTGGTCGCGCATCAGCATCGTCAGGGCGCCGAACGCGCCGAGCACCCCGTAGACGGCGCGTCGGGCGGCGTACCGGTCGATGGTGAGTCCGCCGGGGTTGCCGGCCATGTCGATCTGGCGGCGCTTCTTGCTGACGGCCTTGGCGCCCATCATCCTGAGCACCGCGGGGGCCCACCGCATGCCCATCCGGTCGATGACGGAGCCGACCGCGCCGGTACGGGTGGAGCCGACCTCCAGGGCGATGGCGAGGTCGCCGGGGAGCTTGGCGTCGGCCCGGTACATCCGGATGCCGGCGATCGCGCCGTACACGGCGAGGCCCACGACGAGTGCGAGCAACAGGTCCATGTCCGCTCCTCCCCTCAGATGTCGATACGGGACAGGCGGCGGATCACTACGAATCCGATCGCGTACAGGATGAGCGCGACGACGACCGCGACCTGGCCGATCAGGGCGCCGGTCATCCGGTCCAGCGCGCCCGGCATCACGGCGTTCATCAGGAGCATGGCGGCGAAGCCGAAGCCCGGGACGGCGTAAGCCGTTACGGTCACCTGCGACAGCTGGGTCTTGACCTCGCGCCGGGTCTCCTTGCGCTCCTCCAGCGTCTCGGTGAGGTTGCGCAGCGAGCTGACGACCATGCCGCCGGCCCGGTTGGACAGGACGAGGGTGGTGACCAGGACGACGAGTTCGCGGGAGGGCAGCCGGTCGGTCAGCTCGCTCAGGGCGTCGTCCAGCGATTCGCCCACGTCGAGCCGGCGTACGACCCGGGCCAGTTCCTCGCCCGCGGGATCCTCCAGTTCCTCCGCCGCCATGGCGAGCGCGGTGCGCAGGGCGAGTCCGGCCTGGGTGGCGTTGGCGAGGATGCGGGAGAGTTCGGGGAGCTGGTTGATGAAGCGGTCGGTGCGCTTGGTCCGCTGCCAGTTCAGGAAGGCGTTGGTGCCCCAGAGGCCGATCAGGGCGGCCACCGGTCCGAAGAAGGAGGCCAGGACCGAGGAGGCGGCCAGCCAGAGCCCGGCCATGGCGACCAGCGCGTAGACGAAGAACTCGCCCGGCGTGATCTCCAGACCGGTGGCCGTCAGCTTCAGCTCGATCCTGCGGCCAAGACCCGTCCTGCGCAGCCTGCGGTCGACGCCCTGGAAGCGGCGGTGGCGCCCCGCGGACGGCAGCTGACCGGGGTGCGAGAGGCGGTCGAGGAGGGCGTCGCGGTCGGCCTTCCCGCCGGTGTACGCGTGCAGACCCACGACGCCGAGTACGCCGCAGACGAGGGTGACGCCAATCGTGAGGAGGGCGGGATTGGTCATGGCGCGGTACCTACTTGGCCTCTCGGGTGGCGAGCTGTTCTTCGGACGTGGCGACCCCGAAGGCCTGCGGGATGGGCTGGCCGGCCATGTAGAGGCGCTCGGCGGCCTTCCGGGGCAGCGGGAGGTACTGGAAACGGCCGTGGACCCGGCCGTCGGCGCCCATGGGCCGGGCGTCGAAGCGGGCCACGCTGACGATCCGGTAGTTGTCCCGGCCGTGCGAGTCGAGCACGGCGATCTCGGTGACCTTCCGGGTACCGTCGGCGTGCCGGGTGAGCTGGACGATGACGTCCACGGCGCTGTTGATCTGGTCGTGCAGCGCCTCGAAGGGGATCTTGATCTCCGACATCGAGGCCAGGGTCTGCAGGCGCATCAGCGCGTCCTCCGCGCTGTTGGCGTGCACGGTGGCGAGGGAGCCGTCGTGACCGGTGGACATCGCCTGGAGCATGTCGAGCGACTCGCCGCCGCGGACCTCACCGACGATGATGCGGTCGGGGCGCATGCGCAGGGAGTTGCGGACCAGGTCGCGGATGGTGACCTGGCCCTTGCCCTCGACGTTCGCGGGCCGGGACTCCAGCCGGATGACGTGGTTCTGCTGGAGCTGGAGTTCGGCGGAGTCCTCGATGGTGACGATGCGCTCGTTGTTCGGGATCAGGCCGGAGAGCGCGTTGAGGAGGGTGGTCTTCCCGGTGCCGGTGGCACCGGAGACGATGATGTTGAGCTTGGCCTGGACGAGCCCCGAGAGCAGGAGCAGCATCTGCTCGTCGAGCGAGCCGAAGCTGATCATCTCCGGGAGCGTGAAGGACCGGGGGAACCGCCGGATGGTGAGCGTCGCGCCGGTCAGCGACAGCGGCGGGATGATCACGTTGACGCGCTCCCCGCTGGGGAGGCGTGCGTCGACCATCGGATTCGACTCGTCGACCCGGCGGTTGACGGTGGAGACGATGCGTTCGATGGTCTGCATCAGCTGTTCGTGCGAGCCGAAGCGCATCGGGAGCTGTTCGACCTTGCCGCTGCGCTCCACGAAGATCTGGTCCGGTCCGTTGACCATGATCTCGGTGATGGACGCGTCCTCAAGGAGCGGTTCGAGGATGCCGAGGCCGAGGGCCTCGTCGACGACCCGGCGGATCAGCTGCGAGCGCTCCACGGTCGACAGGACCGGTCCCTCGCGGCTGATGATGTGGCCGAGTACGCGCTCCAGGCGGGCCCGCCGGTCGGCGGCGGCCAGCGAGGACATCTCCGCGAGGTCGATCTCCTCAAGCAGCTTGGCCCGGTAGGAGGCGACCATGTGGCCGTCCTCGCGGCCCCCACCGCGTTCCTCGGGGGCGGTGATGCGTGCCCGCAGACTCATGGTGCCAACTCCTCGGTCCGTCTTGCTGGTGGTGCGGTGCGGGGCTCAGTCGCGCGGCATGGTGGAGCTGCGGGTGGCCTTGCCCAGGAGATCGAGGCCGGGGATGACGCTGGGGATCTCGACGTGGGCGGTGTAGGTGACGTCTTCGGTTCCGCTCGATGTGTCCCAGCTCAGGCCGTCCGCGAGCCAGCCGCTGATCGCGCTCGCGCCCGCCTGCTCGGGCGACCCGGCGGCCGGACTGTCCTGGCCGGCCGTACGGGCGGCGACCCGGGCGGCGGTGCCCGCCTGGTTCACGGTGTACGCGGCGATGCCGAGCTGGATGGCGCAGAGGCCGACCAGCAGCAGCAGCGGGATGAACCCCAGGTACTCGATGGCGACCTGTCCGCGCTCACGACGGGACCCGCGCCTGTTTCCGGTCATCGTTCAGCCCTCCTTCACCGATGCCGCTTCGCCGGTGACCGTCGGCCCCCAGTCGAGTACGCCGGGCACCAGGACGGGCACGTCCAGGTGGACCCTGGCCCGGTACAGGCCGGCTCCGCTCACGCCGCAGTCGATGGAGCCGGACTTCCAGGCGCCGGGCAGGTCCTCGTTCGCCGCGCTCTCGCAGGCGGCTCCGCGGTTGCCCTGCGATCCGCCCCCGGCCCGCGCGCCCATGTCCGCCGCGTTGCTCGCCAGGGTGAACGTGTAGCCGAACAGGGCGCACTGCCAGAGCAGGACGAGCAGCAGAATGATCAGAGGTGTCACCCCGACGAACTCGATCGCGGTCTGCCCGCGGTCGCGGTCCCGGCCCCGGTAGCGGACGCGGTCACGCCTCCCGCCTGAGCCCGCGACTTTTCCCGTGCCTGTGCCTGTGCCCGTGCTCTTGCCCGCGCCTCTGCTCGTTCCCCTGCCCCCGCCCCTGCCCCCGCTTATGCCCCCGCCCGTGCCGGTGTCTGCCGCCGCCGTCCGCGTGGTCGCCATGGTTGCGCCCGCCCCCTCAGTCGGTTCTGCCACGGCCGGCGGTCTCGCCACGCCTGCGCGGACGGCCGATCGAGCCACGGTCGCCCCGGTACTTCTCCCGGCCCGCCGGGGCGGCGGGGAGCTTCACCAGGCCCAGCTCCCCCGCCAGTGCCCAGAGCGCCTGCTTCACCACGCTCTTCTGGTCCAGTTCATGCATCCGTCCGGCATCGACGGCGCTCTGGAGCTCCTTGAAATGAGCGGGAATCGACGTTCCGGCGAGCCGGGTTCCGGTGATCTTCTGGATCAGCGCCGGCTGGATCTCGGTGTTGCGGTTGAAGCGGTTGACGACCGTCGTCGTCTCCTCGGCCTTGCGGATCTGGAGCCGCTCCCACATCCGTACGATGCGCTTCGCGCCGCGTACCGCGACCACGTCAGGGGTGGTGACCAGCAGCGCGGTGTCGGCCATCTCGATGGCGGCGGCGTTCGCACCGCTCATCTGCGCGCCGCAGTCGATGACCAGGATCTCGTAGCGTGAGCGCAGTGCGCTGACGATCTGCCGGGCCGCGCGGTCGCTGACCTCTTCACCGCGCTCCCCCTCACCGGGGGCGAGGAGCAGGGCGATTCCGGTGCTGTGGCTGAACACCGCGTCGGACAGGACGCGCGGGGAGATGTCGCTGATCGCCGCCAGGTCGACGATGGAGCGGCGGAACTGGACGTCCAGGTACGAGGCGATGTCCCCGGACTGGAGGTCCATGTCGACCAGGGCGACGGTCCGTCCGGAGGCCTGGGCGGCGAGGGCGAGCTGCACCGCGGCGACGGTGGTCCCCACGCCGCCCTTGGCACCGCTGACCGTCACGACGGTGCCGCCCGGCCCGGTGAACACGTCGCCGCCGGCGCCGAGGTGCCGGCGTACGCCGACGGACCACTGGGCGGCGGACTGGACCCGGTTGACCAGTTCCTCGTAGCTCAGCGGCAGGGTGACCAGGCCGCGCGCCCCGGAGTCCATCGCCGCGGAGAACAGGCTGGGGCTCGCGTCGGCGGTGATGAGCACCACCCCGACGGCGGGGAAGCGCAGGGACACCTCCCGGATCAGTTCCAGGGCCGGCACCGGTCCGATCCGCTCGTGGACCAGCACCACCTCGGGCAGCTCGTCGAGCGATTCACCCGCGAGGCGTGCGAGGGTGTCGATGAGCTGGGTCGAGTCACCGACCGGAGCGGCCGGTTCCGCGTCGGGGAGCTGGCTGAGCAGGGTGGTGACGGATCTGGCCGCGTCGGCTTCGCCGACAGCCGGGAGGATCCTCGTGGTCATCCGATCCTCACTTGTCCTTGTCGAGCGTGTACGTGCGGTCGCCCGGACGGATGTTGCTGTCGCTGCCGGGTGCGATGAGCGCGAGGCGTACGTGCTGCGCGAACGATTCCGCGTACGCGATGCGCTGGGTGTCGAGGGTGTTCAGCGCGAAGGTGATCGGCACCGCCTCGGTGGCCTGGCTGCCCTTGCCGTCGCGGCTCGGGTCCAGGGGGGTCAGCCTGCCCACGTCCAGGACCTTGGCGTTGGAGACGATGACCTTGGACTGTGCCGGTTCGCCCTCGCGCTCGCCGGCGAACGTGGCGTAGACGTTGACCGTGGCGCCGGAGGTGATCTTCCCCGCCACGCCGGTGGCCGCGTCGATCATGATCGCGATCTCCTGCTCACCGGGCTTCAGGGCGGGCCGTGCCTCCATCATGTCGGACTGGAGCAGCGAGCCCTTCTTGAGCGTGGTGAGGGCGATCTTGCCGTTGACCTCCGAGAGGTCGGTGACCGCGTTGGTCGAGAGCCACCGCTTCGGCATCGACACCTTCTCGAACTTGTCCGGAGTCAGGCCGGTGAAGGGGGTGATGTCGCTCTTCAGCCGGTAGGCCGAGACCTCGGGTCCGACCTTCGAGTTCACGTCGCTGATCACCGAGAGCACGCCGGCGAAGGCGCCGAAGGCGCACAGGACCGAGAGCAGCAGGAGTATCACGCCACGGCGCTGTCGGGAGTTCATGGGCCGGACAACCTCGTTCGGGTCGGATGTGTGGGGGTGGGCGGGGGAAAGACGCGGGGGCCGGGCGGGCTGATCCGGTGGTGCGGCACGGACGGGCGTCCGGACCGCGAGGGGAGCCGCGGAGGAGGAATCCGCGGCTGCTACGACCGTGGCGGTGCGGGCGCCCCTTGGTTCATGACACCGGACGTCGGCATTCGGGTCTCGGTGGCGGGAAGGGGTGAGGAACAGAAACCGCAACGATCACCGATCAGCTCCATTCCGCACCAGTGACACGTCACTCGCCTTACTGAGGACACGAGTTGATACAGGACGGAGATATCCGGAAGGTAGGCGGCAAATTCGATCAGCTTCCCGGTTCCCCACCACCGGGGGGATTCAGCGGGCAGCTTTGCGTCCTGAATCGCCTGCACCTTCCAGGCGGGCGCCAGGGTCTGCCGCACCCACTCGGACTGCAACTGCCCCTGGGCCACCTGCAGATGGGTGCCGAACTGCGGTCCAGCCAGCGGCTCCGCCGTCGGAGAGACCTTGATGAGCTGCGGATTCGGTCCCGCGAGTACGGCGAACTGGGAGCCGGGCACCCAGGAATGGGCGTGGGTCTTCAGGCTGACGGGGACGCGGTCGAACCTGGTCACCGAATTCAGCAGGGCGCCCGCGTGGATGTAGTGGGACAGAAGCCGCACGGAGGAGGCGATCACTCCGGGGCTGAAGTCGCAGACGGACAGCTGCCGTAACTGCCTGACCAGCACGGCCACGCCCAGCGGCGGCAGATCCACCTTGAGCAGGGCGATGCGGTCGCTCTCCAGCACCGAGCGGACGGCGTGCAGCCGCCGTTCGTGCGCGAGTGCGATTCCTGTCGGGTACACAGCGATTACGTACCCGTGCCGCTCCAGCATCATGTGCATGTCGCCGATTGCCAGATCCATCGCCTGGGCATCGGGCGCCTGCAGCACGGCCGCCGTCGGCGTCTGCTGGTCTGTCGGCGGCAGGACCAGATCGGCGCTGGTCACTGCTATTGCGGTCGGCACGCTGTTCCCCGTTCGGCTCCGGTCGGCGTCGCCTTGACGTCGGCCGCAGTCGCTGCTGCTCCGCGCTTCCGCCTCAGCCCCTCCTCCAGCACTTTAACCGTGTCCTACACGGCAGAGAACACCCAAAGGAGCCCGGTATCGGCACCACTCCTCCCTCGGCCACACAACACCCCCGTACGAAATCGGACCAAACCGAAGGTTGTTAACTCCCGCACCACTGCGGAGGGTTACTGTCAGGCATTCCCATTTCCGTACCGCCGGAATTCATTTGCGCACGTCACTGCGGATCTTGACATGCACTCGTCACACAAAAGGGGCGGAGAGGACCGTCACTGTCCGATCCCGTCGCTCACCTCACCCATGAGTGGGTACGCACGCCGGGCCGCCGGTTGCCGTCCACGGCCGGGCGGCATGCGTGGACAGCCGTCGCTGCCAGAGGTCTTGACAACTCGATTGGTCTGGACCAGTTTATCGGCCAGCGGTGGCCACCGTTCCTCGATTCCACACCCCCGACATCCCCGTGTCGCTCCCCCGCCATCCCCAACTCCCCCACGGAGGCAGCAAGTGGAACGTTCCCCCGTAACCAGCCGAAGAGGGCGTCGCACCCGTCAGGCGCTGGGCGCCGCCGTGGCGGTCGTCGCCGCCGGCGCCCTGAGCGTCACTGGTCTCGTCAGCACCGCGCAGGCCGCCGACGTCAACGTGGCCAAGAACGCCGGCTTCGAATCGGGCCTCGCCAACTGGACCTGTTCCGGCGGCTCCGGCGCCACCGTCTCGTCCCCCGTGCACGGCGGCACCTCCGCCCTCAAGGCCACCCCGGCCGGCCAGGACAACGCCCAGTGCACCCAGACCGTCGCGGTGAAGCCCAACTCGACCTACGCACTGAGCTCCTGGGTCCAGGGCGGCTACGCCTACCTGGGCGTCAGCGGTACCGGTACCACCGACGTGTCCACCTGGACGCCCGGCTCCACCAGCTGGTCCCAGCTCTCGACCAGCTTCAGGACCGGGGCGAACACCACCTCGGTCACCGTGTACACGCACGGCTGGTACGGCCAGTCCGCCTACTTCGTCGACGACCTCTCGGTGAGCGGCCCCGACGGCGGCGGCGGAACCGACCCCGGCCCGACGATCCCCGCCGCCCCGGCCGGTCTCGCGGTCGGCACAACCACGGCCTCCTCCGTCTCCCTGTCCTGGAACGCGGTGTCCGGCGCGACCGGCTACACCGTCTACAAGGACGGCGCGAAGGTCACCACCACCACCGGGAACTCCGCCACCGTCACCGGGCTCACGGCCAACACCGCGTACCAGTTCACGGTGACCGCCACCAACGCGGCCGGTGAGTCCGTCAAATCCGGCTCGGTCAGCGGCCGGACGGCCGTCGGCGGCGGTACCGACCCGGGTGTCCCGTCCACCTCGGTGCCCAAGCACGCCGTCACCGGCTACTGGCAGAACTTCAACAACGGCGCCACCGTGCAGAAGCTCAGCGACGTACCGGCGAACTACGACATCATCGCGGTCTCCTTCGCCGACGCCACGAGCACCCCGGGCGCGGTCACCTTCAACCTGGACAGCGCCGGGCTGAACGGCTACACCGTCGACCAGTTCAAGGCCGACATCAAGGCGAAGCAGGCGGCCGGGAAGAACGTCATCATCTCGGTCGGCGGCGAGAAGGGCTCGGTCTCGGTCAACAGCGACGCCTCCGCGACCAACTTCGCCAACTCCGTCTACTCGCTCATCCAGGAGTACGGCTTCAACGGTGTCGACATCGACCTGGAGAACGGCGTCAACTCCACGTACATGACGAAGGCGCTGCGCTCGCTGTCGCAGAAGGCGGGCTCCGGCCTCGTCATCACGATGGCGCCGCAGACCATCGACATGCAGTCCACCGCCGGCGAGTACTTCAAGACGGCGCTCGGCATCAAGGACATCCTGACCGTCGTCAACATGCAGTACTACAACAGCGGTTCGATGCTCGGCTGCGACGGCAAGGTCTACTCGCAGGGTTCGGTGGACTTCCTCACCGCGCTGGCCTGCATCCAGCTGGAGGGCGGCCTCGCCCCCTCGCAGGTCGGCCTCGGTGTCCCCGCCTCCACCAGTGGCGCGGGCAGCGGCTACGTGGCCCCCTCGGTCGTGAACGCGGCCCTGGACTGCCTGGCCAAGGGCACCGGCTGCGGCAGCTTCAAGCCGTCGAAGACCTACCCCGGTGTGCGCGGCGCGATGACCTGGTCGACCAACTGGGACGCCAAGTCGGGCAACGCCTGGTCCAACGCGGTCGGCCCGCACGTGCACGGCCTGCCGTAACCGTCCGGGGTCCGGCATCCCAGGACCCGCGTCCATGACCAAGCAGCGCCGCCGCTCCCCCGGCGGCGCTGCTGCGTGTCACGGGCCGTAGCGCCGGACAGACGCTAGATCACCAGGCTCAGCAGCGCCGCCACCGCGAAGCCCGCGATGGACAGGACCGTCTCCAGTACCGTCCAGGACTTCAGGGTGTCGCGCTCCGAGATGCCGAAGTACTTCGACACCATCCAGAACCCGCCGTCGTTGACGTGCGAGGCGATGATCGAACCGGCCGAGATCGCCATGATGATCAGCGCCAGGTGCGGCTGCGACATGCCCTGGCCCTCGACCAGCGGGACGACGATGCCCGCCGTGGTGACGATGGCGACCGTCGCGGACCCCTGGGCGATGCGCAGCACCGCGGAGATCAGCCAGGCCAGCAGGATGACCGGCAGGCCGACGTCGTTGAAGGTGTCCGCGAGCGCGTCCGCGATGCCGCTGCTCTTGAGCACGGCGCCGAAGATCCCGCCCGCGCCGACGACCAGCAGGATGTTGCCGACCGGCTTGAGGGAGGAGGTGGACACCGACTCCAGGGACTTGCGGGACCAGCCGCGCCGGATGCCGAGCAGGTAGTACGCGAGGAGCAGCGCGATCGTCAGGGCGACGAACGGGTTGCCGAAGAACTCGACGACCGAGCGGAGCGTCGAGGGGTCGAGCGCGATGGAGGAGAAGGTGGCGGCGAGGATCAGCACCAGCGGGGTGCCGATGATCGCGAGTACGGTGGAGAGCGCGACCGGCGCCTCCTGCGGGGCGACTCCGACGGCACGCTGTTCCGCGACGACCGCGGCCTTGGCCTCCTCCGCGGCCTCGACCATGTCCTGCGGGACGTCGACGAAGATCCGCTTCCCGATCCAGGCGGCGTAGACCCAGGCGGCCAGTACGGACGGGATGCCGACGACGGCGCCCATCAGGATGACCCAGCCGAGGGAGACGTGGAAGAGGCCGGCGGCGGCGACCGGGCCCGGGTGCGGCGGCAGGAAGGCGTGGGTCATGGACAGGCCCGCGAGCAGCGGCATCGAGTACAGCAGGATCGACTTGCCGGAGCGCTTGGCGGCGGCGTACACGATCGGCGCCAGGACGAAGATGCCGACGTCGAAGAAGACCGGGATTCCGAAGATCAGACCGGTCAGGCCCATGGCGAGCGGGGCGCGCTTCTCACCGAAGAGGTTCAGCAGGCGGGCGCTCAGCACCTCGGCTCCGCCGGAGACTTCGAGGATCGCGCCGAGCATCGTGCCGAGGCCGATGATGATCGCGACATGGCCGAGGATGCCGCCCATGCCGGATTCGATGACGGAGACGGCGGCGGATTTCTGCACCGTGCCGAAGAGCTCCGTGACGGAGAGTCCGGCGCCCAGGCCGACGGCTATGGAGACGGCGAGCAGCGCGACGAACGGCTGCAGCCTGACCTTGATGATCAGGAGGAGGAGGAGCGCGATCCCGAGGACGGCGACGGTCAGGAGACCGGCCGTCCCGTCTATGAGGAGGAGGAGTCCACCGGTGTGGGGTGGCGTCTCGACCGGTGGGGGGCTGGCGGCGAGCTGCATGGGTAACTCCGTTGTCGTCCATGGGTTTCGGGTAAGGGGGAGCGCGGCAGGGCCCCCCTGTGGGGCGGGGCGCCGTGCCGTGCGTGGTGCGGTGGTGCGGGTGCGGCAAGGTGGTGATCAGGCTCAGCCGAGCACCGCGAGGGCGTCGATCTCGATGAGCAGGCCCTTGGGCAGGCCGACGTAGACCGTCGTACGGGCGGCGGGAGCGGCCTTGAGGTTCTGCTCGCCGAAGTAGGTGTTGTAGATCTCGTTCATCTCGGCGAAGTGGTCGACGTCCGTGAGGTAGACGCGCATCATCATCACGTCGTCCCAGCTCGCGCCGCCCTCCTCCAGGATCGCCTTGACGTTGGCGAAGGTCTGGAGGGTCTGCTCGCGCAGGGTGGGACCGGCCGGGGTCGGGGCCTGGCCCTCCACGGCGGGCAGGAAGCCGACCTGGCCGGCGACCTGGAGGATGTTCCCCTTCTTCACTCCGTGCGAGAACTTCGCGGGCGGGGCGGTGTGGGTGCTCGGGGTGAGTGCGGTCTTGTCGGTCATCGCTGATCAGGCTTTCTTGGGTCGGGTGGTGCCGGAGTACTCCCGGCTGATGGTGTCGGCGGTGCGCCGGACCAGGGGGAGCAGGGTGAGGAGTTCCTCGGCCGTGACGACCACGTTCGGTGCGGAGACCGACATGGCGGCGACGACGCGCCCGTCGGCGCCGCGAATGGGGGCGCCGACGCAGTTGATGGACTCCTCGTGGCCGCCGAGGTCGGTGGCCCAGCCCTGTTCGCGTACGGCGGCGAGCTCCTTGAGGAACGCGCCGACGCCGGGGGTCGAACGGGACGTGTACATGGGGTAGTCGAGCTTCTCCGCGACGGCGCGCCGTTCCGGCTCCGTCAGGTCCGCGAGCAGGAGCTTGGCCACGGCGGCGACGGTGATCGCGACGGGTTTGCCGATCCGGGAGTACATCCGGACCGGGTAGCGGCTCTCGACCTTGTCGATGTAGAGGACCTCGTTCTCCTCGTACACCGCGAGGTGGACGGTGTGTCCGCAGCTCTCGTTGAGTTCGGCGAGGTGCGGGTGGGCGATCTCCCGGACGTCGAGGTTCTCGACGGCCTCCTGGGCGAGCGCGAAGAGCCGTGCGCCGAGCCGGTAGCGCTGGTCCTGCTGGCGGTAGACGAGTCCGTGCTCGTGGAGTGTGCGCAGCAGCCGCAGCGCGGTGGACTTGTGGACGCCGAGCCGCTCGGCCACCTGTCCGAGGTCGGCGGGCCCCTGCGCGAGCAGCGGCAGGATGCTCAGCGCCCGGTCGACGGTCTGGCTCATGCGCGTGCCTCGCTGCCCTCGGCCCGGCCTTCGCCGGTGACGCCCCTCTTGTCGGGTCGCTCGCTGCGCTCGCTCATGTACTGCGTACCTCCGTGTCGTCCCCCGTCCAGCCGGGGCCGAGACGCAGTCTCCCCCAGGCGGCGTCGTCGAGGGCCACGAGGTGGTCGGCCCGCTCGCGGGAGGGCGGGTCGGTGAGGTCGCCGGGGACGGTGAGGGCGGCGGCGGCCATCAGGTGGCCGTGGCGGGCGCGGTCGCGGACGGGCAGTCCGCGCAGGGTGGCGGAGAGGAATCCGGCCGCGAAGGCGTCACCGGCGCCGACGGGCGCGACGACGTCGACGCGCAGCGCGGGGACGTCGGTGACGGTGTCGGGCTGAAGGTCAGCCCCTTTGGCGGTTGCGGAGCGGGGTTCGGGGCGGAGCGCCGAGAAGACCGTCGCCCCGTCCGCGCCCCGCTTCACGACCAGGACCGCCGGTTGTGGCAGCGCCGCGCGGATCGCCTCGGCGCCCACGATCCCCCAGGCCTCCTCCGCCTCGTCGTCCCCGACGAAGACGAGGTCCGCGCCGCGGGCCAGCTCCAGCAGGACGCGGGGGGAGGCGTCGCCGCCCCGCCACAGTCCGGGCCGGTGGTTGACGTCGAAGGAGACGAGCGGGCGGCCGGGGCGCGGGGCGGTCAGCTCGCGCAGCAGCGCCAGGCAGTCGGCGGAGAGCGCGGCGGTGATGCCGGACAGGTGCAGGACCCGGCCGGCGAGCAGGGCCTCGTACGGGACGTTGGCGGGGGACATCGCGGAGGCGGCGGAGCCGGCCCGGTAGTACGCCACCTCGTGGACGTCGGCCGCGCGGTCCGTCGCCGTGCGGAAGTAGATGCCCGTGGGCCGGTCGGGGTCGCGCCGGACGGCGGAGGTGTCGACGCCGTAACCGGAGACCGTGTCGACGAGGTGGTCACCGAAGCCGTCCGCCCCGACCCGGCTGACCCAGGCCGCCTTGTGCCCGGCCCTGGCGAGCGCGCAGGCGACGTTGGACTCGGCGCCGCCGATCCCCCGGCCGAAGGACGGCACGTCGGCGAGGCGGCCCGGCTGCGAGGGCAGGAACGTCACCATGGACTCACCGAGGCAGACGACATCCGTGGTCGCTGCGTCGGCGGCGGTCCTGGCCGGGGTTCCGGACACTCGGGGCTCCTCTTGGTCTGCGGGCGGCACCGGTTCTCACCATTGACCGGGCGTCGGCTCGGATGTTAGACAGCCCTGAGCGATATGCGCAATGGGTGTTGCATATGTTGCAACGCAATACTGTACACATCGCAGCGCTGATGCAGTGCTGATGTGGTGCTGATGCAGTGCGGATGACCGACAACGACCCACGCCGACCTACTTCGATCGAGGAGGCACCCCATGACTGCCGAAGCTGCCGACCGTCCCGTGGCCGGACTCACCGGTCTGGCCGGACTCGCTGATGAGCGGGTCGACCACCGGTTCAAGGCGCTCCCGCCCGACGCCCAGGGGCTGACCGTGGCCGCGCTGACCGCCGAGCGGCGCGACCTCTTCACCGGCGGGTTCACCACTCCGGTGCTCGCCCTGTCGGCCGAGTCCGTCGAGCACAACCTCGCCCTGCTGGAGACGTACGCGCAGCGCCACGGCCTCGTGTTCGCCCCGCACGGCAAGACGTCGATGTCCCCACAGCTGTTCGCCCGCCAGCTGGAGCACGGCGCGTGGGGCATCACCGCGGCGGTGCCCCACCAGGCGCGGGTCTACCGGGCCTACGGGATCCGGCGCATCTTCCTCGCCAACGAGCTCGTCGACGCCGCCGCGCTGCGGTGGCTCGCGGGCGAGCTGGACGCCGACCCCGACTTCCGGTTCGTCTGCTACGTCGACTCGGTGCGCGGCGTCGAGCTGATGGACCAGGCCCTGCGCGCGGCCCGTGCCTCCCGCCCGGTCGACGTCGTCGTGGAGCTCGGCGCGGGCGAGGGCGCCCGCACGGGTGCCCGTACCGAGGCCGACTGCGCCGCGGTCGCGGACGCGGTGGCCGAGGCCGGGAGCCTGCGCCTGGTGGGCGTGGCCGGTTACGAGGGCGAGGTGCCGCAGGCCTCCGGTGAGCGGGTACGGGACTGGCTGCGCCGGCTCGTCGCGCTGGCCGCGGACTTCGACGCGCAGGGGCGGTTCGCCACGCTGGAGGCCGGTGAGCCGATCGTGATCAGTGCGGGCGGCAGCGCGTGGTTCGACGCGGTGGCGGACGTGTTCGCCGAGATCCCGGAACTGTCCTCCCCCGTATGCAAGTTGCTCCGCTCGGGGGCGTACGTCTCGCACGACGACGGCCACTACCGCCATCTGACCCCCTTCAACCGGGTCCCGGAGGAGGGCGCGCTGCAGCCCGCCTTCCGGCTCTGGGCGCAGGTCGTCTCGCGCCCGTCACCCGGGCAGGCGTTCCTCAACGCGGGCAAGCGCGACGCGGCCTACGACCTGGACCTGCCCGTGGCGCAGGTCGTGCGGTCGGGGCGGGACGGATCGGTCCGCGAGGCGTCGGGGATCGAGATCACCGGACTCTCCGACCAGCACGCGTGGGTACGGACGGCGGACGGGACCGAGCTGGAGGTCGGGGACTGGGTGGGGATGGGGCTCTCGCACCCCTGCACGAGCTTCGACAAGTGGCAGCTGATTCCGCTGGTTGCGGCGGACGGGACGGTCACGGACTACATCCGTACGTTCTTCTGATCCCCTGCGGGGCGCTCTCCCCCGCCCCATCCCCGAGCTCTCGACTTCGTTCGAGCAGGGGAGACCCGCTCTTCCCGTAACCGGGGCTCCGCCCCGGTCCCCGCGCCACAATCGCCGGCGAGGCTGCATCCTCAAGCCCCTCCGGCGAGGCTGGGCATTGAAAGGCACCCCCATGGACCTGGTCATCCGCGACGCGCGCGTCATCGACGGCACCGGCACCCCCTCCTACCGCGCCGATGTCGCCGTCCGCGACGGCCGCATCGCGGAGATCCACCCCGAGCACGCCCCGGGCCCCCGTCCCTCCGCCGCCCGCACCCTGGACGCCGACGGGCTCGCCCTCTCCCCGGGCTTCATCGACATGCACGCCCACAGCGACCTCGCGCTGCTCCGCGACCCCGACCACAGCGCGAAGGCCGCCCAGGGCGTCACCCTCGAAGTCCTCGGCCAGGACGGGCTGTCGTACGCCCCGGCCGACGACCGCACCCTCGCGGAGGTCCGCCGCTCCATCACCGGCTGGAACGGTGACGGGAGCGACATCGACTTCGACTGGCGCACGGTCGGCGAGTACCTGGACCGGCTCGATGGCAACTTCGGCGGGCAGGGCATCGCCGTCAACGCCGCCTACCTGATCCCGCAGGGCACCGTCCGGATGTGCGCGGTCGGCTGGGACGACCGGCCCGCCACGGAGGCCGAGCTGACCCGGATGAGGGAACTCGTCGCACAGTCCATGGCCGAGGGCGCCGTCGGCATGTCCTCCGGTCTCACCTACACCCCGGGCATGTACGCGGACGACGCCGAACTCACCGAGCTGTGCCGGGTGGTGGCCGAGCACGGCGGCTACTACTGCCCGCACCACCGCTCCTACGGGGCGGGCGCGCTGGAGGCGTACGAGGAGATGGTGCGGCTCACCCGCACCGCGGGCTGCGCCCTGCACCTCGCCCACGCCACCATGAACTTCGGCGTGAACGAGGGGAAGGCGCCGGAGCTGCTCACCCTTCTCGACCGGGCCCTGGACGCGGGCGCCGACATCTCCCTCGACACCTACCCGTACACCCCGGGCTGCACGACGCTGGTCGCCATGCTGCCGAGCTGGGCGAGCGAGGGCGGCCCCGAGCCGATCCTGGCCCGGCTGGCCGACGACGCGACGGCGGCGCGGATCCGCCACGACATGGAGGTCGTCGGGGCGGACGGCTGCCACGGCGTGCCGATCGAGTGGGACCGCATCGAGATCTCCGGCGTCAGCGTGCCGGGCCTCGACGCGTACGTCGGCCGTACGGTGGCCGAGTCCGCGCGGCTGCGCGGCGAGGAGCCCTGGGTGACCGCGCGGCGGCTGCTGCGGGAGGACAGGCTGGGCACGACGATCCTCCAGCACGTGGGCCACGAGGAGAACGTCCGGCAGATCATGCGCCACCGGGTCCACACCGGCGGCAGCGACGGCATCCTCCAGGGCGACAAGCCGCACCCGCGCGCCTACGGCACCTTCCCGCAGTACCTCGGCCGGTACACGCGGGAGTTGGGCATTCTCGGCCTGGAGGAGTGCGTCGCCCACCTCACCTCCCGCCCGGCGGCCCGGCTGCGGCTGGCGGACCGCGGCCTGGTGCGCGAGGGGTACCGCGCGGACCTGGTGCTGTTCGACCCGTCGACGGTGGCGGCGGGCTCCACGTTCGACGAGCCGCGCACCCTGCCGTTCGGCATCCCGCACGTACTGATCGACGGCCGCTTCGTCATCGAGGACGGGAAGCGGACCCAGACCCTGGCCGGCCGCTCGGTGCGCTCCGGGCGCCGCGCCTGAGCTCTGTCCGCCGGACAGGCCCTATGGAGTCTCCGCCGCCCGCTCCCGCGCCCACGCCAGGTCCTCCTCGGTGGGGGCGTCGTCCTGGGTGAGCGCCCGCCGCCAGTAGCCGCTGAACTCGACGGCGGACCTGGGCAGTCCCCGCTCCTCGACGAGATGGCGACGCAGCGCGCGGACCGTGCCCGCCTCGCCCGCGAGCCAGCCGGCCGTACTGCCCTCCGGCAGTTCGGCGGACCGGACCGCGTCCAGCAGCGATTCGCCGCGGTCCCGGTGCACCCAGCACACCGTCACCTCGGCCGCGCTGTCGAACCGCTGCTCCTCCGCGGCGTCCGCCACCTCCGCGCAGACCGTCGCCCGCACCCCGGCCGGCAGGGCTTCGAGGATCGTCCCGATCGCCGGGAGCGCCGACTCGTCACCGGCCAGCAGCAGGTGCCCGGCCCCGGGCAGCGGCCTGGCGTACGCGGCGGACGGGCCGACCATGCCGGCCACGTCCCCCGGCCCGGCGGTACGGGCCCAGCGGGTGGCGGGCCCGTCGTCGCCGTGGAGCACGAAGTCGACCGAGATCAGGCCGGAGTCGGGGTCGTACGAGCGGACGGTGAAGCTCCGCATGAGCGGCCGCTCCGGTTCGGGGATCGCGAGGTACGCCTCGTACCAGCGCATGCCGTAGGTGTCCTGCGCGTCCGGCTCCGGCAGCCGGGGTTCGCGCTGCCCCGGCCTCGGGAAGCAGAGCTTCATCTGCTGGTCCGGCCGGTCCTCCATGAGGGACGCCAGCGCGTCCCCGGAGAAGCTGATCCGCAGCATCCGCGGGCTGATCCGCTCGACATCCTCGACCCGCACATACGAAACGGCCAACCCCTGCACCACCACGCGAAACCAGCCCCTCACCGGACTTTGGTACTTTACACCATAAGGAATTGTTGGACCGAAGTTACTTTACGACGTAAGGAGTCGCAAGTGGTGGTCTATGCCGGGCAGGGCGACGCCCGTCGGTCGATGTCGCTGCTGTGGCGTTCGGCCGCACCGCGCGAGCCGGGCCGCGCCGCGGGGCCGGGTCCCAGGCCGGGGCTGACGGTCGACGCGATCGTGACCGCCGCGATCGCCGTGGCCGACGAGGACGGGATGGGCGCGCTGTCGATGCGGGCGGTGGGCGAGCGGCTCGGGCGCACGGCGATGGCGCTCTACACCTACGTTCCCGGCAAGAGCGAGCTGCTGGACCTGATGTACGACGCGGCGCACGCGGAACTCCCCGCCGGCCGTGCCGGATCGGGCGACTGGCGTACGGATCTGACGGACTGGGCGCAACACACGCTCGCGTTCTACCTGCGCCACCCCTGGGTGCTCCAGGTCTCCCAGGCCCGTCCGGTGCTCGGCCCGCACGAGTACGCCGGGCTGGACGCGCTCGTACGTCTCCTCTACGGCACGGGGCTCGACGCCGGGGTGCTGCGGCGCCTGGTCGGGACGCTGTTCCACTTCGTGCGGGGCGCCGCGCGGACCGTCGCCGACGCGCGCGAGGCGGCGTCGGCGACGGGGCGGGCGGACGAGGAGTGGTGGTACGCCCGCTCGGCGGCGCTCATGGAGCTGGTCCCGGACTTCGCGGACCGCTACCCGGAACTGAGCCGGATGGAGCGGGAGTCGGCGCGGCCGCAACCGGCCGGGGACGACGCGGTGCCGTATCCGGAGCGAGAGGCACGGCAGACGTTCACCACGGGACTGGACGTCCTGCTGGACGGCATCGAAACCGCCGTCCGGCGGGGCCGGGGG
>CBRG010000277.1 GCA_000470535.1 Streptomyces sp. AW19M42 | reverse complement strand
GGTCCCACATCACGGCGGGCGGAGCGGCTCGCTCGGTGCCGGTGCGCAGGGCCCCCACGCTCCGGTAGAAGCCCTCGGCCGGCGGGTGCGAGACGATGCGGACGCCGGTGAGCCCGGCCTGCCGCGCCTCGTCCATCAGGTGCCCGGCGAGCAGCCGCCCGATGCCGCCGCCCTGTACGTCGTCGGCGACGAACATGAGGTCGAGCTCGGGCGGATCCAGGATGAGGGAGTAGAAGCCGAGCAGCCGCCCGGTGGCCTCCTCGACGGCTGCGAAGACCCTGTGCGTCTCGATGTAGTCGGGGCCCACCCGGTATCCGGCGACCATCGGAGCGTAGGGCCCCTCATAGGCCCGCGAAGCCTGGACCAGTCGGGTCAGCCGCCTCGCGTCCCGCGCGACCGCCCGCCTGATCAGTACGCCTTCGCCCGGCGCCGGGCGCCCCGACTGCGTAACACTTGATCTCATGCGTCGAGTATTACGCATCCGGGGTGCGGAAGGTCCGGTGGTCCGCCTGACGCCGGCTCAGGAGGAGTCGCGCACCGCGCGCCACTCCCCGGTCACAGCTTCGACGTCGAACGGCTTGAGGTTCAGGAGCGGTCCCGGGGGCGGCCGTCTGATGGCCTCGGCGATCTTCTCGTTCACCTCGGTCAGCATCCGTCGCACCTCGGCCTCCGTCCGGACCGCGGGCAGAGCCGCGAGGACGTCCTCCGCCTCCTTGCGCAGGGCCAGCGTCGGCGGCAGCACCGAGACGCTCTCGCGCTGCATCTTCGCCTTGATCCACCACGTCTCGTCGTACGGGCGGTCGAGACCATCGAGCGGTTGGCCGAATCCCGGCAGCTGGGAGAAGTCACCGCGCTGTTCTGATTCGCGGATCTGCTTGTCGACCCAGGACTCGAAGCTGATGCCCACAGGTTTGCGTTCGGTCACCGTGACGCCCCTCTCGGAGAATTCGTGATGGCCCCTTCACGATACCGAGGGGCAGTGGGTGAATCGGCGCCGGGAGGCGTCTCGAAACGTTCGCACCACCGTCTTCCGGCGAAGAACTCGCCGTGTCCGGGCATGAATCCGTGCGGCGGGGTACACGAGCGGCACGCCCGGACCGAATCCCGTCCGGGCACGGACCGAAAGGAATGGAGCATGACCACTGTCGTGATCATCGTCGCGGTCGTCCTGGTCGTGGCCGCCGGACTCTTCTTCGCCTTCGGCCGGAAGCCGGGCGGGCGCGGCCTGCAGCGCCGCTTCGGACCGGAGTACGACCGGACCGTCGCGCGCCACGACGGCGACGCCAAGGCCGCCGAACACGAGCTGAGCGATCGGTTGAAGCGTCACCGTTCCCTCGACGAACGCCCGCTGTCGCCGGAGGCCCGTGCACAGTACGCCGAGCGCTGGACCCGGATACAGGGCGGGTTCGTCGATGCGCCGGAACAGGCCGTCGCCGAGGCCGACGCCCTCCTCGCGGAGCTGGCCCGGGACACGGGATTCCCCGACGGCAGCGACTTCGAGGAGCAGACGGCGGCCCTCTCCGTCCACCACGCCGAGCATCTCAACGGCTATCGCCGGGTGCACGCCGTCCAGCGGGGCGCGGGCAGCACGGAAGAGATGCGCGAAGCCATGATCGAGGCCCGCGGCCTCTTCGACGTCCTGGTCTCCAACGGCAACGGGAGCCCGGTACGACAAGGCCGCCACCACCATGCAGAAGGAAGTGGCACAGCATGACGTACGACACCGAACGCACCCCCCGGATCCCCACCGAATCGCCCGGAGCCGCCAAGCAGTCCCCGGTCACCACCGACCGGGCCGCCGAGCAGCCTCCGGTCACCACCGACCGGGCCGCCGAGCGGCCCTCCGCCGTCTCCTCCCGGGCAGGCGACACCTCCGCCGCGGCCGACCGGCCGCTCTTCCGGGAGGGCGATCAGAAGAAGCTGGCGCTGCGGCTCCAGCAGGCGGTGACCGAATTCGTCGAGAACCCCCTGCGTGCGGTGGAGGAGGCCGAAGGCACCTTCGACGCGGCAGTCGACGGCCTCGCGCACGCCCTCAAGGAGCGCAGGCGCGAGATGGACGTCCACCAGCAGGGCAGGGAGTCCGGAACCCGAACCGAGGAACTCCGGATCGTCCTGCAGCAGTACCGCGACCTCACCGAACGCCTGCTGAAGGTCTGAGCCGACCGGCCAGCCCTCAGACGGGAGCCACGAGTTCGGCACGCAGGCGCCGCAGGGCCTCTTCGGGGAGGCGGAGCCCGTCGCGTACATAGCCGTCGAGACCTCCCCACCGTTCGTCCATGGCATCCAGTGCCGTGTCGAGATAGCGGAGGCGGACCTCGATGATCGCGGACGCGATCTCGGGGTCGCCGCCCGCGTCGAGAAAGTTCTGCACGCACGGCCGGTAGGCGACCCGCATTACCGGGTTCACCGCGAGGTACTCGATCCTCACCGTGTCCCTGGAGGCGCCCAGCAGAAGCAGGAGCAGCGCCGCCGCCCAGCCCGTACGGTCCTTGCCCGCCGTGCAGTGGAAGAGCACCGGGCCGGCGGCGCTGTCGGCGACCGTGTCGAGGAGGGCCCGGTACGCGGCCGCGGCACGGGGCGAGAGCACCATCTGCCGGTACGTCTCCGCGAACATCTCCTCGGCCTTTCCGTCCCCGAGCAGCCGCTCGGCCTCGACGGTGTCGGCGAGCAGGGCCCGGAGCCGGGCGGGCGCCACGCCCGGGTTGTCCCCGAGCACGTCCGCGACGAAGAGCCGGGCTCCGGGCGGCAGGCGGTCGGGGGCCGACGCACGTTCGTCCGCGGTGCGCAGATCGACGACCGTGCGGATGCCGAGCGCCGCCACCGAGGCGTCGTCCGCCGGACCCAGCCCGCTGAGCTGGCCGGAGCACAGCACCCGGCCATGCGGGACCTGACAGCCGTACTGCAGGGCGATGCCGCCCAGGTCACGCAGGTTGAGAACGGACACTGCCGGGACGGCCCTGACGGTTTGCACGATGAACTTCCTCTTTTCCCGGCACGTATCCGAATTGATTTCGGCCTGGCCGGATCAAAAGTCGCATGAGGTCCAAAAATCGACAATGTAAAACGCCGGGAAGGATCGATCGGGCATGCCGGTACGCACGCGGGACACGGAGGAGGAGACGAAGGGAACCGCTGCTCGACCGGCCTGCGACCCCACGCGGAGCACAGGGACGAGCGGGGATTCACCGAGACGTAAAGAGAGCGGGTACGCCATCACTGCGGGGCTCTGTACGGATCGCGTACCCGTCGGGCTGAATGAACGTCACGAAGCCGCCCCTTGGTCGGTCGCGGTCATTCAGCCAGAAGTCTGTTCTTCTGGGCCACGAACTCGGCGTCGGTGAGGACTCCCCGCTTCTTCAACTCGCCCAGCCGCTCCAGCTGATTGATCAGGTCGTCCGGAGCCGGCGCGGCGGCCTGCTGCCGCATCTCCTGTTCGGTGAACTTCTCCCGCTGGTGCTGCTGGACCCGACCACTGACCGCAGAGGCGGTGCCCGCGACGACGGCCGTACGAGCCATCGCGCCGAGCAGGCCGGGCCCGCGGCGGTTCATCCCGGGGCCTCGAAAAATCGGCATGTCGTACGCCTTTCCGTGCGGGAGCGATGTCAGCGGGCGGAACCGGCGGCGGACAGGGCCGCCTCCGCGACGCCGGCAGGGATCCGCTCATGGGCGACGAGCCGTCCGCCCGCCGCGCGGACGGCCTCGGTGAGCGGCACCGCCCAGAGGTCCTCCCACACGATCAGCGCCGCGGAGCTGCCCGGCGGCACGCTCTCACCCAGCTTCCGGATGTCGTCTTCGTTCAGCATCCCGGTGACCTCGCCCTCGACCGGCTCGAACGGGACGAGGTCCTCGGGGTCGAGATCGTCCAGCTCAACGGTCTCGATCGCGCCGTCGTCGGCCCGGTACACGAAGGCCAGGTCGATGATGCGGACCGCCTTCGAGGCGACCGCGTCGGCCAGCGCAGGCGCGATGGCGCCGGTGAACCGGCTGCCGGGAAAGGCGACGACAAGGTACTCGGCAGGTCCCACAGCCACGGGATGTCCTCTCCGGGGGGATGGATTGCCAGCAGCATAACTTCGGTCATATGCAGCCGCACTGCGACAAATGACCCACCACTCTCCGGGCTGGAGGCACCGGGTGCGCCGCACCCCGCTTGTTACTCCACAGTACGTAAAGGATCAAGCGCACTCGGGGAGGGCAAGGTCACAGCCGGCGCCTCTGCTGCGCCTCCAGAAACCTGCCCTAGCATCTGGGCATGACGGTCCTGCCTGCTGACGGGCTTTCGTTGGCCGCCGAATTCCCAGACCCCGCCCATGAGCAGTGGCAGAGCCTCGTCGAGGGTGTGCTGCGCAAGTCGGGCAAGGACGTTTCGGGTTCGGCCGCCGAGAAAGCACTGTCCACCACGGTGGAGGACGGGCTCATCACCCGCCCCCTCTACACCTCGCGCGACGACGCGCCCGATGCCGGCCTCCCGGGCTTCGCCCCCTTCACCCGCGGCGGCAAGCCGGCGGGAAACACGGCGGGCGGCTGGGGCGTTCGGCAACACCACACCACCCCCGATCCCGCCGCGCTCAACGAAGCCGTGCTCGCGGATCTGGAGAACGGTGTCACCTCGCTGTGGCTGACCGTGGGGGACGCCGGCGGTGGCGTACCGGTCTCCGGTCTCGCCCGCGCGCTGGACGGCGTCCTTCTCGACCTGGCCCCGATCGTCCTGGACGCGGGTCTTGAACTCGACGCCGCAGCAACGGAGTTGCTGCGGCTCTACGCGGAGCGGGGGGTACCGCCGCAGTCGGTGCGCGGCAGCCTCGGCGCCGACCCGCTGGGGCAGGCCGCCCGCAGCGGCGCCGCGCCGGAGCCGGCGGCAGCGGTCCGCTGGGCGCTGCGCTGCGCCCGTGAGTACCCCGGGCTGCGGGCGCTGACCGTGGATGCGACGCCGTACCACGAGGCCGGCGGCTCGGCCGCGCAGGAGCTGGGCAGTTCGCTGGCCACGGGGGTCGCCTACCTGCGGGCGCTGACCGAGGCCGGGCTCGGCGTCGAAGAGGCCTGCGCGCAGCTGGAGTTCCGGTACGCGGCCACCGCCGACCAGTTCCTGACGATCGCCAAGATGCGGGCGGCGCGCCGACTGTGGGCGCGGGTCGCCGAGGTCTGCGGCACCGCTCGGGCCGGGGCGCAGCGGCAGCATGCCGTGACATCGCCGGTGATGATGACGCGGCGCGATCCGTGGGTGAACATGCTCCGCACCACGCTGGCCTGTCTGGGCGCGGGCGTCGGCGGGGCCGACACGGTGACCGTGCTGCCGTTCGATCACGCGCTGGGCCTGCCGGACGCGTTCGCGCGGCGCATCGCCCGCAACACCTCGACGATCCTGGTGGAGGAGTCGCATCTGGCCCGGGTCATCGACCCGGCCGGCGGCTCCTGGTACGTGGAGCAGCTCACCGACGAGCTCGCGGAGTCCGCCTGGGCCTTCTTCCAGGAGATCGAGCGGGCGGGAGGTCAGGCGGCCGCGCTGGGATCCGGAATGGTCGCGGAGCGGCTGGCGGCAACCTGGGAGGCGCGCAGCAAGAACCTGGCACGGCGCAAGGAACCCATCACCGGCGTCAGCGAGTTCCCGCAGCTCGCCGAGCGTGCGGTGGAGCGCGAGGCCTCGCCGTCCGCGGTCGCCCGGGGCGGTCTGCCGGTGGTCCGCCGGGACGAGGCGTTCGAGGAGCTGCGGGCCCGCTCGGACGCCCATCTGGCGGCGACCGGCAAACGGCCGCGGGTGTTCATCGCCGCGCTCGGCCCCGCCGGCACGCACACCGCTCGGGCCTCGTTCGCCGCGAACCTCTTCCAGGCGGGCGGCATCGAGCCGGTCCACGAACCGGTTCAGGTGGATGCCTCCTCGGTCGCCGCGGCCTTCGCGGCCGCCGGGACGGACGTGGCGTGCCTGTGCTCCAGTGACGCGCTCTACACCGAGCAGGCCGGCGAGGTCGCCGCGGCGCTCGTGACGGCGGGTGCGCGGCGCGTGTACCTGGCGGGGCGGCCGGGCGATTACAGCGGTGTCGACGAGTACGTCTTCGCCGGCTGCGATGTGGTGGCCGTACTCTCCTCCGTTCTCGACCGTATGGGTGTGGCGTAATGCGGATCCCCGACTTCTCCGACATCGAGCTCGGGCCGGGCAGCGGCGCCGAGGTGACCGAGGACCAGTGGCGTACGGCGGTGAAGGAGTCCTCCGGGAGCTCCGACGGCGACCTCCGGTGGGAGACCCCGGAGGGTATCGCGGTCAAGCCGTTGTACACCGGCCAGGACTTGGAGGGGCTAGACTTCCTCGGTACGTATCCGGGTGTGGCGCCGTATCTGCGCGGGCCGTATCCGACGATGTACGTGAATCAGCCCTGGACCATCCGGCAGTACGCGGGGTTCTCCACCGCCGAGGAGTCGAACGCCTTCTACCGCCGTAACCTGGCGGCCGGGCAGAAGGGGCTGTCGGTCGCGTTCGACCTGCCGACCCACCGGGGCTACGACAGCGACCATCCCCGGGTGACCGGTGACGTCGGCATGGCCGGGGTGGCGATCGACTCGATCTACGACATGCGCCAGCTCTTCGAGGGCATCCCGCTGGACAGGATGTCGGTGTCGATGACGATGAACGGGGCGGTGCTCCCCGTCCTCGCGCTGTACATCGTGGCCGCCGAGGAGCAGGGCGTACCGCCCGAGAAGCTGGCCGGGACCATTCAGAACGACATTCTGAAGGAGTTCATGGTCCGCAACACCTACATCTATCCGCCGAAGCCCTCGATGCGGATCATCTCCGACATCTTCGCGTTCACCTCGCAGAGGATGCCGCGCTACAACTCGATCTCCATCTCCGGCTACCACATCCAGGAGGCCGGGGCCACAGCCGATCTGGAACTGGCGTACACCCTGGCCGACGGGGTGGAGTACCTGCGCGCCGGACGGGACACCGGACTCGACGTGGACGCGTTCGCGCCCCGGCTCTCCTTCTTCTGGGCGATCGGCATGAACTTCTTCATGGAGATCGCGAAGCTGCGCGCCGCCCGCCTGCTGTGGGCGAAACTGGTCAGGGAGTTCGAGCCGAAGAACCCCAAGTCGCTGTCCCTGCGCACCCATTCACAGACCTCGGGCTGGTCACTGACCGCTCAGGACGTGTTCAACAACGTCACCCGCACCTGCGTGGAAGCGATGGCCGCGACCCAGGGACACACCCAGTCCCTGCACACCAACGCCCTCGACGAAGCGCTCGCCCTGCCCACCGACTTCTCCGCACGCATCGCCCGCAACACCCAGCTCCTGCTCCAGCAGGAGTCCGGCACCACCCGCGTCATCGACCCGTGGGGCGGCAGCGCGTACGTGGAGAAGCTGACCTACGACCTGGCGCGCCGGGCCTGGCAGCACATCGAAGAGGTCGAAGCGGCGGGCGGCATGGCCAAGGCCATCGACGCCGGCATCCCCAAGCTGCGTATCGAGGAGGCCGCCGCCCGCACCCAGGCCCGCATCGACTCCGGACGCCAGCCGGTCATCGGCGTCAACAAGTACCGCGTCGAGACCGACGAGAAGATCGACGTGCTCAAGGTCGACAACTCCTCGGTGCGCACCCAGCAGATCGAGAAGCTGCGACGGCTGCGCGAGGAGCGTGACGAGCGGGCCTGCCAGGAGGCGCTGGACACGCTGACGGCCGCGGCGGGCCGGGCACCGGGCCCCGGGCTGGAGGGCAATCTGCTTGCGCTGGCCGTCGACGCGGCGCGGGCGATGGCGACCGTGGGCGAGATCTCGGACGCGCTGGAGAAGGAGTACGGCCGGCACTCGGGCCAGATCCGTACGATCTCCGGTGTGTACCGCAACGAGGCAGGGGAGTCACCGTCCGTGGACCGCACCCGCGCGCTGGTCGACGCGTTCGAGGAGGCGGAGGGACGGCGCCCGCGCATCCTGGTCGCCAAGATGGGCCAGGACGGACACGACCGCGGGCAGAAGGTGATCGCGACCGCCTTCGCCGACCTGGGCTTCGACGTGGACGTCGGCCCGCTGTTCCAGACCCCGGGCGAGGTCGCTCGGCAGGCGGTCGAGGCGGACGTGCACATCGTGGGCGTCTCCTCGCTGGCCGCCGGTCACCTCACGCTCGTACCGGCGCTCCGCGAGGAGCTGGCGGCCGAGGGCAGGGAGGACATCATGATCGTGGTGGGCGGGGTCATTCCGCCGTCTGACATCGAGGCCCTGCACGAGGCGGGTGCGGCGGCGGTGTTTCCGCCCGGGACGGTGATCCCGGACGCGGCCCACGATCTGGTGACGCGGCTCGGCGCCTCACTCGGCCACGAGCTGTGAGCCGCTGAACCCATGGCCGCGAAGATCGATCTCGACAGCTACGCGAAGGGCGTACTCGACGGGAAGCGGGCGCACGTCGCGCGCGCCATCACGCTCGTCGAGTCCACCCGGCCCGACCACCGCGCGCTGGCCCAGCAGTTGCTGCGGGAGCTCCTTCCGCACTCCGGCAGCGCCCGCCGCATCGGCATCAGCGGTGTGCCCGGAGTCGGCAAGTCCACGTTCATCGACGCCCTCGGCACGATGCTCACCGGCCTCGGGCACCGGGTCGCGGTGCTGGCCGTCGACCCGTCGTCCAGCCGTACCGGCGGCTCCATCCTGGGTGACAAGACCCGGATGGAGCGGCTCGCGGTGGACCCAGCGGCATTCGTCCGCCCCTCCCCCACCGCCGGCACGCTGGGCGGGGTGGCGAAGGCGACCCGGGAATCCATCGTGGTGATGGAGGCGGCGGGGTACGACGTGGTGCTGGTGGAGACGGTGGGGGTCGGCCAGTCGGAGACGGCGGTCGCCAATATGGTCGACACGTTCCTGCTGCTGACCCTGGCCCGTACCGGCGACCAGCTGCAGGGCATCAAGAAGGGTGTGCTGGAGCTGGCCGACGCCATCGCGGTGAACAAGGCCGACGGACCGCATGAGCGCGATGCCCACTCCGCCGCACGTGAACTGGCGGGCGCCCTGCGGTTGATGCACCCTCCGGACGCGGCCTGGACCCCGCCGGTACTGACATGCAGCGCCCGCGAGGGGACCGGCCTCGACACCCTGTGGGAGCGGCTGGAACAGCACCGGACCCTGCTCGAATCGACCGGCCGGCTGGCGGCCAAGCGGCGTGAGCAGCAGGTCGACTGGACCTGGACGATGGTGCGCGACGAGCTTCTGGAGAGCCTGCGCAGCCACCCAGGAGTGCGTGCGCTCGCACCGGAACTCGAACTGCGGGTCCGGGAAGGCACCCTGCCCGCCACGCTGGCCGCCGAGCAGATCCTGGAGGCGTTCCGGGGCCGGTAGAACGGTTCCGGGCGCGGCGCCCGGGGCCGTCGGGCGGGCGGACGGACGGAAATTGGGCTGCGGCGGGAGTTCGGGCCTACCCATACTGGGCGGGCCCGAACTCCCGGACTCCGAAGGAACTCCCCCGCGTGCAGGCCGCTGTCACCGTCACACCCGCCCAGATTCCCGAGCTGCTCCTGGGGCTCGCCACCGTGCGGCCCGTGTTCCTGTGGGGAGCGCCGGGGATCGGTAAGTCGTCGCTCGTGCGACGGTTCGCCGAGTCGCTCGGACTGGAGTGTGTCAGCCTGCTCGGGACGCAGCTCGCCCCCGAGGACCTGATCGGCGTACCGCAGATCAGGGACGGCCGCTCCGTGTTCTGCCCGCCGGAGGCCATCGCCCGCGACGAGCCCTACTGCCTCTTCCTCGACGAGCTCAACGCCGCCACCCCCGATGTCCAGAAGGCCTTCTACTCCCTCATCCTGGACCGCCGGATCGGCTCGTACGAGCTGCCCGCCGGCTCGATCGTCATCGGGGCCGGCAACCGGGCAACGGACAACGCCCTGGCCAGGCCCATCGCGTCCGCGCTCGTCAACCGGCTCACCCACGTCCATCTGCGGGCCTCGTCGCAGGACTGGCTGGTGTGGGCGGGCGAGAACGCCATCCACCCCTGGGTGACGGACTACCTCGTCGACCGTCCCGACCACCTGTGGTCGCAACCGCCCAAGACCGAGGAGCCGTTCTCCACACCACGCTCCTGGCACATGCTCTCCGACGCCCTGCACTCCTTCGGGCCGGACATCGGTGAGGAGACGCTGAAGGTGATCGTGCACGGCACGCTGACCCCGGCCCACGCCGTCTCCTTCTGCGGATACGCGAAGATCGTGCGCCACACCTTCGGTATCGAGGCGATTCTCAAGGGGGACGCCTCCTGGCCCACCCGGCTGGAGGACCGTGACCTCCTGTACTACCTGGCGGAGGCGTTTCGCGGCCGGCTCGTGAAGGAGCTGCCGCGCCGGAAGGAGCACGTCTCCGCGTCGATGCGGCAGACGTCGCACCGGGCCAAGTCGCTGCTCGTGCAGCTTGCCGAGATATCGGTCGAGGTGGCGCAGATCGTCATCGCGGACGACGCCGACGGACTTCCGGTGCTGCCCGCCTGGTTCCTTGTCGAGTCGGCGCGCGACATGCCCCGGCTGGTCGAGGCCCGGCGATGAAGGCCACGGCGCGGCGTACGAACAGCAGAGGCGGCAAGAGCGGCAAAGGCGCTGCGCCCGATCAGGCCGCCGCGGCGTTCGCCGCCGGGCTCGCGCTGGTCACACGCAATCCCGCCTTCGCCGCCCTTAAGGCGTCCGTGTGCAGAGAGGCCGACTGCGGCCTCGCCCCGACGGGAGGGCTGGCTACCGTCACCTCCAACGGCACCATCCACGTCCACCCCGCCAAGCGGGCGGATCCGGCCGAGTGGGCCTGGGCCCTGGCCCACTGCCTGCTGCATCTGGGCTTCGGTCATGTGCCGGCCTCCGCGGAGGATCCGCGTGAGCAACCCGACCGGTTCGATCTCGCGGCACGGTGCGCGGTCGTCAACCGCTTCCTGCTCACCCACCCCACGGGCAGGCCCCCCGGCGACCTGCCGACGGACAGTCCGGGCGGCGACGAGGAGCAACTGGCCGCACGCTGGCGCCGCGACGGCATCCCCGCCGCCCATGAGCACTGCGGCACCGCGGGCGACCGCGCGGACCAGATCCTCACCACCTGGCGCGCCTGGAACAACTCCGCCGTCCCGGACTGGGAGACCGCCTTCGCGCACGCCCTCACCCGCAGCGTGTCCGCCGCGATGGACATGGCGGGCGGCCGTGTCGACCGCACGACCGGGGAGCGCGTGCCGCAGCGCCCCTGGGACCGGGCCCTGAACTGGTTCGTCTCCTCCTACCCGCTCCTCGGCGGGATCGCCGCCGGGCTCACGGTCGTGGCCGATGCCGAGCTGGCCCACTCGCAGGGCATCGACATCGCCGCGGTCAGCTCCGTGGCGGGCGAGATCTACATCAACCCGCTGCGCACGTTCACCGACGAGGAATGGCGCTTCATCCTCGCCCACGAGATGCTGCACGCCGCGCTGCGCCACGGCGAACGCCGCGGTGGCCGCGACCCGTTCCTGTTCAACGTCGCCGCCGACTACATCGTCAACGACTGGCTGGTCCGGATGCGCGTCGGTGACATGCCCGCCGGCCTCCTGTACGACCCGGAGCTGCGGGACCTGTCCGCCGAGGAGGTGTACGACCTCATCGCGGACAACCTGCGCCGCCGCCGCAGGCTCGCGACGCTGCGGGGCAGGGGCGCCGGTGACATCCTCGGCGACCCCCTGCCGCGCTCCGGAGCCCGTCCGTACACCGACCTGGACGACTTCTACCGGCGCGGCCTGGTCCAGGGCTTCGATCTGCACCAGTACGGCGAGCGCGGTCTGCTGCCCGCCGGGCTGGTCGAGGAGATCCGGGCGCTGGCCCACCCTCCGGTGCCGTGGGACGCGAGACTGGCGCGCTGGTTCGACGAGTACGTCCCCCGGCCGGAGCCCGTACGGTCCTATGCCCGCCCGGGACGGCGGCAGGCCTCGACCCCCGACATCCCGAGGGCGGGCCGTTACTTCCCGCCCGAGGAGACGGCCCGCTGCACCTTCGGTGTCGTCCTCGATACCTCCGGTTCGATGAACAGCGGCCTGCTCGGCAAGGCTCTGGGTGCCATCGCCTCCTACGCCGAGGCACGCGACGTCCCCGCGGCGCGCGTGGTCTTCTGCGACGCGGCACCGTACGACGTCGGCTACCTGCCACCGGCCGAGATCGCCGGGCGGGTGCGGGTGCGCGGCCGCGGCGGGACCGAACTGCAGCCGGGAATCGACCTGTTGCACAGGGCGGACGACTTTCCGGCGGCGGCCCCACTGCTCGTCATCACCGACGGCTGGTGCGACCCCCTGCGGATCCGGCGCGAACACGCCTTCCTGATCCCGCAGGGGGCGTCCCTGCCGTTCACACCTCGCGGCCCGGTGTTCCGGCTGAGCTGAGCGCGGGTCCGCAGGGCGTCTGCCGACGAGCCGCCGGCGCCGGACCGTGACCTCCGGTTGCGGACCGTGCTACATTGCTACTGGTACGTGTGCACGCCTTGAGATTCAGGCGCCGGTACCGGTTCATTTCTCATCACCTTCATTTCTCATCACGCTGACGCGCCTGTCCATTCCGGCCGGCGATCCGGCGTTATCGCATTTTATTACTCAGTCCGGTACGGGCTATCCCGCCGGGCTTTCCTGCCCGCCGTCCGGGGCGTGACCTCTCCGCCCCCGTTTCTGCCGGGCCCCTTCATTCGCATGTCCGCGAAAGGACCACCCCGCATGACCACCACACTCGAACACCCCGTTACCACCGAGCCCGCCGCCCGCACGGCCGCGGTCGGTGTCCTCGACATCACCCACCAGGGGCACGGCACCCTGCGTCCCGCCGATGGTCACGCCACCCCGCGCGACGTCCAGGTGCCGGCCGCGCTGATCCGCCGGCACGGCCTGCGCAAGGGCGACGCCGTCGAGGGGACCTGCGACCGGCCCCGCGCCCTGAGCACCGTCACCCGCGTCAACGGCCTTCCCCCGCAAGCCCTTCGGGGCCGGCCGCACTTTCGTGACCTCACCCCGCTCCACCCCCGGCGGCGGTTGCGCCTGGAGACGCCCTCGGGCAGCCCGTCGACGCGCGTCGTCGACCTCGTCGCCCCGATCGGCAAGGGCCAGCGCGGGCTCATCGTGGCCCCGCCCAGGACCGGCAAGACGGTCCTGCTCCAGCAGATCGCGGCCTCGGTCGCAGAGAACCACCCCGAGTGCCACCTGATGGTGGTGCTGCTCGACGAGCGCCCCGAGGAGGTCACCGACATGCGGCGGTCGGTACGGGGCGAGGTCTACGCCTCGACCTTCGACCGGCCCGCCAAGGAGCACATCGCGCTGGCGGAGCTCGCACTCGAACGCGCCAAGCGGCTGGTCGAGCAGGGGCAGGACGTCGTCATCCTGCTGGACTCCCTCACCCGGCTGTGCCGGGCCCACAACAACGCGGCCTCGGCCGGCGGCCGCACCCTCAGCGGCGGTGTCGACGCGGCGGCCCTGCTCGGCCCCAAGCGCCTCTTCGGGGCCGCGCGGCTCACCGAGGAGGGCGGCTCCCTCACCATCCTGGCCACGGCTCTCGTGGACACCGGCTCACGCGCCGACGAGTACTTCTTCGAGGAGCTGAAGGGGACCGGCAACATGGAACTGCGGCTCGACCGCACCCTGGCCGAGAAGCGCGTCCACCCGGCCGTGAACATCGCGGCCTCCGGCACCCGCCGCGACGAACTCCTCGTACCGGCCGAGGAACTGACCGCCGTACGCGGTCTGCGGCGCGCCCTGCACTCCAGGGACGCGCAGACCTCGCTGGAAACGCTGCTGGACCGGCTCCGGCACACTCCGGACAACGCCGCCTTCCTCGAACTGATCCGCAACACGGTTCCGTCCGCCTGAGCGGCGGTCATCCGTCCTACCATGTAGCGGCACTTACCCAGCAGAGGGAGAGCAGCCACATGGAATTCCGCCGACTCGGCCGCAGCGGCCTGACGATCAGCGAGATCGCGTACGGAAACTGGCTCACCCACGGATCCCAGGTGGAGGAGGACGCGGCGCTCGCCTGCATCCGTGCCGCCCTGGACGCCGGTATCACGACCTTCGACACCGCGGACGCCTACGCGCAGACGCGGGCAGAGGCGGTGCTCGGACGGGCGCTCAAGGACGAGCGTCGCGAAGGGCTGGAGATCTTCACCAAGGTCTACTTCCCGACCGGTCCCGGGCAGAACGACCGGGGACTCGGCCGCAAGCACATCATGGAGTCGATCGACAACTCGCTGCGCCGGCTCCAGACCGACCACGTCGACCTCTACCAGGCGCACCGGTACGACCACGCCACGCCGCTGGAGGAGACGATGGAGGCGTTCGCCGACGTCGTCCGCTCCGGCAAGGCGCACTACATCGGCGTCTCGGAGTGGACGGCCGGCCAGCTGCGCGCCGGGCATGCGCTGGCCCGTGAACTGCGGGTGCCCTTCATCTCCAACCAGCCGCAGTACTCGGCGTTGTGGCGGGTCATCGAGGACGAGGTGGTGCCCGCGTCCGAGGAGCTCGGCATCGGTCAGATCGTCTGGTCACCGATCGCCCAGGGCGCGCTCACCGGCAAGTACCGGCCCGGTGCGCCGCCGCTGGCGGGCTCGCGTGCGACGGACGACAAGGGCGGGGCCGACATGGTCGCCGACTGGCTGCGCGACGAGGTGCTGGAGCAGGTGCAGCTGCTGCGTCCGCTGGCCGAACAGGCCGGTCTGAGCATGGCGCAGCTCGCGGTCGCCTGGGTGCTGCAGAATTCCAACGTCTCCGCCGCGATCATCGGCGCCTCCCGTCCCGAGCAGGTGACGGAGAACGCCGTGGCCGCCGGTGTGCGGCTGGACGCGGACCTGCTGAAGGCCGTCGACCAGGTGCTGGCCCCGGTGGCGCAACGCGATCCCGGTCTCACCATCGGTCACGAGGACGACAGCTGACGTGCCAGCGGCGG
>CBRG010000276.1 GCA_000470535.1 Streptomyces sp. AW19M42 | reverse complement strand
CCCGGCCCCGGGGGGGGCGGGCGCGCGGGGCCGACTCCGGGGTACGGAGTCGGCGGCCGCGGTCGGCGCCCGGTGGCCGGGCGCCCCGTATCTGGCCATCACGCTAGCTGCGGCCCGATGACCGCGCTTCTCCGTTCCTGACCGGTACGAGCGGCGTCTCCGATCCGGCCGCAGCCCTTTTCCCGCCCGCACGCACCCCAGGTCAGGGCCGTGCGCAGGACGTATTGCCGCCATCGGGCACCGGGTCCATGCTTGTGGGCATGGGTGACGAGGCCGGCCCCGAGCTCATCGCGTATGTCGAGCGCGCCCTGCGAGTGCTGGAGGCGGCAGGGTCGCACTCGTCGGATGTACCCGTGCCGCAGTTGGCCCGGGAGGCGGGTCTGCCGGTGGCCACCGTCGAGCGGCTGTTGAGGGTGCTCGCGCGGGACGGCTACCTCACCGAGCTGGACAACGGGGTGTTCGCCCTCTCCCCCGGCCGCTCGCCGTCGGGCGCCACCGGCACCGGGCGCGGGCTGCCCGACCTCATCCGGCCCGTCCTGAAGACCTTGCGGGACGACCTCTCGGCCGCGGTCTACCTGACGCTGTACGAGGAGGGCGAGATCCGGGTCATGGAGATCGTCGACAGCGCCCGCGCGCCGCGCGTGGACCTCTGGGTCGGGTTCCAGGACGCCGGACACGCCACGGCTCTCGGGAAGAGCGTGCTGCGGGAACTGGACGGGGCGGCGCGCGCCGAGTACTTCTCCCGGCACCCGCTGACCGACCTCACGCCCCGCACCATCACGGGCAGGGAGGAGCTGCTGCGGCAGCTCGACTCCGCACCGGCGGCGCCGGTCGTCATGGACCGGGAGGAATACGCGCGCGGTACGACCTGCATAGCCGTGCCCGTGTACAGCGGCGACCAGATCGGCTCGCTCGGCATCTCCTTCAGGTCTGACCGGATGTACCGGACCACCCGGGTCCGGGCCGGGCTGCTGTCCACGGCGACGCGCGTCACCATGGGCCTCTCGCTTCCCGACTGAGCCCCGCTCAGAGGAAGTTCGAGGAAATCCGTGGCGGTTCGCTGTCGCAGGCGATACGGTCACCACGACGACGACTCACTCTGTTCACAGATTGGGGGACCCGTCCGCGCAAGGTGAGCGCTGATGCTCACGGAGACCGCGACTCGGGATTCCCGTTTTTCCTACCGGCTGCGCGTGCGCGAGTTCGCCGTGCCGCCCTCCATGATCAAGACTGCGACCACCCGCCGTTCCGTAGGCGACTGGGCAGGGGCATGTGCCGCCGCAGGCATCGACGTCGATCTGAATCTGCGTTCCGTGGCGTGCGCCCACGGCCGTGAGCTCGCCGCCCGGATCCGGGCCGATCTGCGGCATCTGGCGCCGGCCGGCGTGCCGGACGGTGGTGGAGCTGTTCCTCCGGCAGCCCTCACGCGGGTCGTGGCGCGAGGACGATCCCGACTACGTGCCGGACTCGCCGCCCGCGTGGGCGCGCACGGTCGTCATCGGTTCCTCCTCCGCCGCCGGGTGAGGCGTACGGCGCTGCGTCCGGTGAGCCCGTCGGGAGCGGGCGGCGTCGCCCGGAAGGCCCGGTGGCGGACCGACTGCTAGGGTGGCCACGCTGTTCAGCGTGTACGGAGGAGAGCAGACATGGCGGGTGACGACGACATCTCCGGGTGATACCCGGAGCTGACGGCCACCGGCGGGCGCCCAGGAGCGCAGCCGATGTGGCCATGTCGTTGTTCCCTCTGTCCACTGCCCCGGGGCCGCACTCCGTGCCGTCCCGGAATCACACGCGAGGTCTCCCGCATGTCCGACGCTTCCGTCATCTGCTCCGGTCTCTCCTTCTCCTGGCCCGACGACACCCCTGTCTTCCACGACCTGTCCTTCGCCATGGGGAGCGGCCGTACGGGTCTCGTCGCCCCCAACGGGTTCGGCAAGAGCACCCTGCTCAAGCTGATCGCCGGTGAACTCCGCCCCACCGCGGGCTCCGTCTCGGTGGACGGCACCCTCGGCTACCTCCCGCAGAGCCTGCCCCTGACCGGTGACCTGACGGTGGCCGAGGTGCTGGGGATCGACGCCGTGATCCGCGCCCTGGACGCCGTCGAATCCGGCGATGTGGGCGAGGACCACTTCGCGGTCATCGGTGACGACTGGGACATCGAGGAGCGCACCCGCGCGCAACTGGACCGGCTCGGCCTGACCGGCATCGCCCTCGACCGGAACATCGGCACGCTCAGCGGCGGGCAGGTCGTCTCCCTCGGCCTGGCGGCCCAGTTGCTGAAGCGGCCTGATGTGCTGCTGCTCGACGAGCCGACCAACAATCTGGACCTCGAAGCCCGGCACTCACTCCACGACGCGCTCGACGCGTGGGGCGGCACCCTGCTGCTCGTCAGCCATGACCGTGCGCTGCTCGGCCGCATGGACCGTATCGCCGAACTCGGCAGCAACGAACTGGGCCTCTACGGCGGCGACTTCACCGCCTACGAGGATGCCGTGCGGGCCGAGCAGGAGGTGGCCGGGAAGAACGTGCGCAATGCCGAACAGGAACTGAAGCGGGAGAAGCGGGAGATGCAGCAGGCCCGCGAGCGCGCCGAGCGCCGGGCGAGCAACGCGGCCCGCAATCTCAAGAACGCCGGTCTTCCGCGCATCTTCGCGGGGAACATGAAGCGGGGCGCCCAGGAGTCCGCGGGCCGGGCCGGGCAGACCCATTCCGCCCGGGTCCATGAGGCCAGGGCGCGGCTGGACGAGGCCGGTCGCGCGGTACGCGACGAGCAGCGCATCACCCTCGAACTGCCGGACACCATCGTCCCCGCCGGACGCACCGTCCTGCTCGCCGAGCGGGTACGAGTACGCCTCGGCGGGCGGGAGCAGTTCGTCGGCGAGGGTGTCGACCTGACGATCCGCGGCCCCGAGCGCATCGCGCTCACCGGTCCCAACGGTGCGGGAAAGAGCACCCTGTTGCGTCTGATGAACGGCGAACTCCAACCGGAGGGCGGCGAGATCAGGCGGGCCGACGGGCGGATCGCCTATCTGTCGCAGCGGCTCGACCTGCTCGACCTCGACCGCACGGTGGCGGAGAACTTCGCCGCGTCCGCCCCGCACCGGCCGGAGGCGGAGCGGATGAACCTGCTCGCGCGCTTCCTCTTCCGGGGCGACAGCGCCCACCTCCCCGTCAGGTCGCTGTCCGGTGGCGAGCGCCTGCGGGCCACCCTGGCCTGCGTCCTGTGCGGCGAACCGGCTCCGCAGCTGCTGCTCCTGGACGAGCCGACCAACAACCTCGACCTGACGAGCGCCGATCAGCTGGAGGGCGCGCTCAGCTCGTACCGGGGAGCGTTCGTGGTCGTCAGCCACGACGAGCCCTTCCTCGGCAGGATCGGGGTGGACCGGTGGCTGAGGCTGGCGGACGGCGAGCTGCTGGAGACCGGGGCCCCGCGGATGTGAACCGCTGACGTGCCGTCCTGCGCCCGCGCCCGAGGCCGACCGCCCGGCGGGCCGCGAACCGACCACGTTGGATGGGACCACCATGACCACACCCGCACTGCTCGCACACGACATCGTGCGCACCCTCGGCTCGAAGCGCGTACTCGACGGGGTGTCCCTCACCGCCGCGCCCGGCCACCGCGTCGGCCTGATCGGGGAGAACGGTGTCGGCAAGTCGACTCTGCTGCGCCTGCTCGCCGGTACGGACGAGTCCGACGGCGGCAGCGTCACCAGGCCCGCCGATGTCGGCTTCCTGCACCAGGAGATGGTCTTCGAAACCACGTCGACGATCGCCGACGTACTGGACGACGCCCTGCGCGAGGCCCGGGAGGACCTCGCGGCCATCGACCGGCTCACCGAGGAGCTGGCCCGCACCCCGCAGGACTCCGCCGGTTACCCCGAACTGCTGGCGACGTACGGGCGGCGGCTGGAACGGGCCGAGGAGCGGCAGACCTGGGATGCCGACCGGCGCGCCGCCGTCCTGCTCACCGGGCTCGGGCTCTCGGCTCTGCCGTACGAACGCACCCTCGGCTCGCTCTCCGGCGGACAGCGCGGCCGGCTGTCACTGGCGGCGCTGTTGGTGCGGCGCCCTTCGGCCCTCCTGCTGGACGAGCCGACCAACCACCTCGACGACGAGGCCGCCGCCTTCGTGGAGGAGCAGCTGCGCGGGATGCCGGGGCCCGTCGTGATCGCCAGTCACGACCGGGCCTTCCTGGACGCGGTCTGCACGGATCTGATCGACCTGGATCCGGCCATCGACGGTCCCGTGCGGTACGGCGGCGACTACAGCACCTACCTGGCCGTGAAGCGGGCGGAGCGGGAGCGCTGGGAACGGCGTCACGCCGAGGAGCAGGAGGAGATCGAGGCGCTGCGCCGCTCGGCTGATGTGACGGCGCGGCAGGTCGCGCCGGACCGCGGTCCGCGCGACAGCGAGAAGATGGGGTACGGCCTGCGGGCGGGCCGGGTGCAGAGCCAGATCGCGCGCCGGGTCCGCAACGCGTCCCGTCGGCTGGCGGAGCTGGAGCGCCGTCGGACCGGAGAACCTCCGCAGCCGTTGCGGTTCCGGCACGCGGGGCTCGCGGGTGCGTCGGCCGAAGGCACCCTCGTGTCCCTGCGCGGGGTGCGGGTGCCGGGCCGCCTGGCCGTCGACCGGCTCGATGTGGCGGCGACCGAACGGCTGCTGGTCACGGGCGGCAACGGCGCGGGAAAGTCGACGCTGCTCGCCGTGCTCGCGGGGCGCCTCAGCCCGGAGGGCGAGGTGAACAGGCGCCCGGGGCTCACGGTCGGGCTTCTCGCGCAGGACACCTGGTTCGCCCGGCCGGACCGTACCGTCCGTGACACCTACGAGCGCGCCCTGGGCGTGGACCGGGCCGAGGAGGTGCCGCTCACCTCGCTCGGCCTGATGCACGAGGGAGATCTGGACCAGCAGGTGGGGCGGCTGTCGGCCGGGCAGCGCCGCAGGCTCGCGCTGGCTCTGCTGACGGCCCGGCCTCCGCAGCTCCTGCTGCTCGACGAGCCCACCAACCACCTGTCCCCGCGGCTCTGCGACGAGTTGGAGGAGGCCCTGGGAACGGGTCCCGGCGCCGTCGTGCTGGCCAGTCATGACCGCTGGCTGCGCAAGCGCTGGCAGGGCCGTCGCATCCGGCTTCACCCGGAGCGGGCCGCCGTCGGGTAGCGCACGAAGAGGATGCCGTGCACGTCGGCCTCCGGTGCGCGGTAGATGTGGGGCACGTCGGCCCGCCACTGCGCGGACGCGCCGGGGCCGACCGTCCGGGTGTCGTGCGGCGGGCCGACGACCGCGGTGCCCGCCAGCACCATCAGGCTCTCCCCCGTGCCCGGGACATGCGCCTCGGACTGCTGGGTGGCGCCCGCCCGGATGGTCACGCGGAAGACGTCGGTGATCGCCGCCGCGTCCTCGTGCCGCTCCAGCAGAACCGCGGTGACGGCGCTGCCCGACACCCCGGGAAGGCCTCCGTCGGGGCCCGCGTCTGATCCCGCACCGGGGCGGCCGTTCGGCGCGGGATCGCTGAGCAGCGCGCTGAGCGGCCGGCCGAGCGCGGTGGCAAGCGCGTACAGGGTCTCCAGGGTCGCGTTGCGCCGGCCGCTCTCCAGCTCGGAGAGCGTGCCCTTTCCGACCCGCGAGCGCCGGGACAACTCCGAGAGGGACAGGTCCTGTTGGTTCCGCAGCGCCCGCAGCCTGCGCCCCACGTCCTCGTTCAGCCCCATCGGCGTCCACCCACCCCCATTCCCGGTTGACGGGTGTCAGCCCGCCTCTCTAGTGTTCCATAAACAGAACGTTCCGTATACGGAACATGCTCGCGGCGCTCCGGTCCCGCTGCTGGTCAACGGCGTCCCGCACCGCACAGGGGAAGTGGCTCACTCATGTTCGTGATCGCCCGCATTCGCTCGGCCGCGCCGCCCTCGGCCGTGGCCGCCGGACTGATCGCCGTCATGGTCGGGGTCACCAGCTCCGCGGCCCTGGTCTTCACGGCGGCGAAGGCTGCCGGAGCGGACTCACGGGAGATCTCCTCCTGGATGCTCGCGCTCGGCGTCGGCCTGGCCTGCACCTGTATCGGGCTGTCGCTGCGCTACCGGGCCCCCGTCGTCACCGCGTGGTCGACGCCGGGAGCGGCGCTCCTCGCGACCGGCCTGAGTGGTGTGTCCATGGCCCAGGCGGTCGGCGCGTTCGTGTTCTCCGCGCTGCTCATCCTCCTGAGCGGGGTGACCGGTTGGTTCAGCCGCGTCATGGGCCGCATCCCGGTGCCGCTGGCGGCCGCACTGCTGGCGGGGGTCCTGCTGCGGTTCGGCACGGGCCTGTTCAGCACGATGCACGGCAGCTTCGCGGTCGCCTTCCCGATGTTCGTGCTCTACCTGCTGGGACGGCGCCTGCTCCCCCGGTACGCGGTGCTGCTGGCGCTCGGCGCCGGGGTGGTGGCCACGGCGTTCACCGGGGGCTGGCAGCCGGAGAAGGTCCGGTTCGCCCTGGCCACCCCGGTGTTCGTCACCCCGGAGTTCGACTGGAAGGTGCTCATCAGCGTCGGCGCCCCGTTGTTCGTGGTCACGATGGCGTCCCAGAACCTGCCGGGGGTGGCGGTGATCCGGGGCGCCGGCTACGACGTACCGGTGTCCCCGCTGATGACGTGGACCGGGGCGGCCAACGCCGTACTCGCACCGTTCGGCGCGTTCGGCCTGAACCTCGCCGCCATCACGGCCGCCATCTGCACGGGCGAGGAGGCCCATCCCGACCGCGACAGGCGCTACCTGGCAGCGGTCTGGGCGGGTGTCTTCTACCTCTGCGTGGGCCTGCTGGGCGCGACCGTCGCCTCGCTGCTGACCGCGATGCCGCACGCGCTGGTCCTGGCGATCGCCGGGATCGGCCTGCTCGCCACCATCGAGTCCTCCCTGTCCACGGCCCTGGCCGACAAGTCGTCCAGGGAGGCGGCTGTCGTGACCTTCCTCGCCACGGCCTCCGGAGTGACGCTCCTGGGCATCGGATCGGCGTTCTGGGGGCTGCTGGCGGGCCTGATCACCAGCGCGATCGCCTCACTGGGCCGGGCCGGCCGCGACGCCCCCGCCCCCGCCCCCGATCCGGAACCGTCACCGCGCGAACTCCGCGTCCCGTAGGGCCGGCCGGGGCCGTGCACCCGGCAGACCGGCCGGGTGCGCGGCAGCCCCTGTCCCGTCCGTGGAACAGAGTTGCCGTGCACGGGACAAGCACGGTGGGATGGACTCCATGCCGAAAGCGCTTGCGCCCGTCTCCGCCGAATCCCTGGCACCCTTCGACCACCTGGACCACCGCTACCGGGGCGAGAACCCGGTACGCACCCTCGGTCATCTGCTCCACCCCGACCGCGGCCGGCTGGTGCTCGCGGTTCTCGTCTTCGTCGTGAAGCACAGCCCGATCTGGCTGCTTCCGCTGATCACCGCGACCGTCCTCGACGTGGTCGTCCAGCACGGCCCGGAGTCCGGGCTCTGGGAGTCCACCGGCATCCTGCTGTTCATCCTCGTCATCAACTATCCGCTCCACCAGTGGTACGTACGGCTCCTCGGCGGCAGCATCCGCCGGATGGGCATCACCCTGCGCTCCGCGCTGTGCCGCCGGATGCAGCAGCTGTCCATCGGCTACCACGCCCGGGTCAGTTCGAGCGTCCTGCAGGCCAAGGTGGTCCGCGACGTGGAGTCCGTGGAACAGATGATGCAGCAGAGTGCGGACATGGGTCTCGGGGCCGTGGTGACCCTGGTCGGCGGACTTGTCGTCATCGGTATACGCGTACCGGCGTTCCTGCCCGTCTTCCTCGTCGTGGTGCCGGCCGCCGGGTTCCTGGTGATGAAGCTGCGCGCGCGGCTGCGCAGCCACAACGAGTCCTTCCGTCGCGAGGTCGAGCAGCTCTCCTCCCGCGTGGGCGAGATGACCACGCTCATCCCGATCACCCGTGCCCACGGCCTGGAGCGGACCGCGCTGGGCCGGGTCGACGGTTCGCTCCGCCAGGTGTTCGCGGCCGGGCTTCGCCTGGACACGGTCAACGGCCGGTTCGGCTCACTGGCCTGGGTCATCCTCAACACGCTCGGAGTGCTGTGCCTGACGGGCTCTGCCCTGGTCGCGTATCACGGGTGGATGCCGGTCACCCCCGGCGACGTGGTGATGCTCAGCTCCTTCTTCACCGTGCTGACCGGCTCCGTGACCACCCTGCTCGGCCTGGCCCCCGTGCTCACCAGGGGGCTGGAGTCGGTACGTTCGGCGGGCGAGGTGCTCCAGGCCCCGGACCTGGAGCAGAACTCGGGCAAGGCGCAGGTGGAGCGGGTCACCGGCCATATCGACTTCGAGGACGTCGGATTCGCCTACGACGAGGCGGACCCGGCGGTCGACGGATTCACCCTCTCCGCGCGGCCGGGCGAGACGATCGCGCTGGTGGGCGCCTCGGGCGCGGGCAAGTCGACCGTCCTCAACCTGCTCATCGGCTTCATCCGGCCCACCTCCGGCCGCATCCTGCTCGACGGCGCCGACATGGCCGGGCTCGACCTGCGCAGCTACCGGCGCTTCCTCTCGGTGGTGCCGCAGGAGTCGATCCTGTTCGAGGGCAGCATCCGCGACAACGTGACGTACGGGATGGGCGACACGGACGAGGCCACGCTGACGCGCGCCCTGGCGGACGCCAACGCCCTGGAGTTCGTACGGGATCTGCCGCTCGGCCTGGACACGGTCGTAGGCCAGCGGGGCGCGCGGCTCTCGGGCGGGCAGCGGCAGCGGCTGGCGATCGCCAGGGCGCTGATCCGCGACCCCCGGGTGCTGGTGCTCGACGAGGCGACCTCCGCACTCGACAACCGCTCGGAGGCACTCGTCCAGGAGGCGTTCACCCGTCTGGTGCACGGCCGGACCGTCTTCGTCGTCGCCCACCGCCTGTCGACGATCCGGAACGCGGACCGCATCGTGGCCATGGAGGGCGGCCGGATCGCGGAGGTCGGGTCGCACAGCGAACTGCTGGACAGGGGCGGGGTGTACGCGGGGCTCCAGCCGGCCCGGCCGTGACACGCGCCTGAAGCCCCTTCGTCCGGATCATGCCGGACGCGGCGCGAGGACCCGGTGGCCCGGGAGGTCCGTGGACCTCCCGGGCCACCGTGGTGCCGGGTCAGGGACGCACGGTGCAGAGCGCCAGCAGGCACAGGTTGAAGCCCTGCGTATTGCTCGGTCCCGCGTTCCCGCCCTCGGCGGAGCTCCCGACCGAGCAACGCGCCAGCAGGCAGAGGTTGCCACCCTGTACACCGCGGTAGGCCGGCACGGCGCGGGCCGGCTGTGCCGCCCGTATGGAGCCGTCGGCCGGGGCCGTCCGCCCGGGTGCGCCCGCCGCTCCCGCTCCGGCCGCCGACGTGATCACCAGTACTCCCGCGGCTGCCAGGGCCGCACACCAACGCGGGACTGCTGAGGGGATATTCATGGACGCTCCAGAGATCTCATGCGTACTCGACATTCGACATGGATGGTTCGAGGCCGCCGGGCTCCCGGCTTGCCCGATGGCTCGAATTGATTACTCATTCGAGTGATACGCACTCGTGAAGCGCAAACCCCCACCCCCTCACGCTGTGTCGCGCGTCACAACACCAATCCAACACCTTTGTGACTCCGAACGACTGATGTGACAGCCCAATTGGGGCGACAGTGGCATTTCCGGAGGTGTGTGGGGCCGTGCTGGTGCGTCAGAGGTGTGGTTCACAGCAGCGATGCGTGAACGCGCGTCAGCCCACGTCGAGGGCGCGGCCGTGAGGCCGCCGACCGCCGCGGAGCCGACCGCCCGCACAGGACCGCTCGTCCTCGCTCCGTCCTGCCCCGGCGCTTCGCCGCGAGCCGTCCCCGCACCGCAGGCCTTCCACAGAGGTGAGAACGCGTGACCGACGCACCGCACAACACGACTCCGCATGATGATCTTCCGCTGACCTCGGCCCAGCGTGGCATCTGGTTCGCGCAGCGCATCGGCGCGGACAGCGCGGCGTACAACGTGGCCGAGTACGCCGATGTCCGGGGACCGCTGGACCCGGCCGTCCTGCGGACCGCGGTCGGCCGTGTGGTGGACGGCACCGAAGCACTGCGGACGACCTTCAAGGAGCGTGACGGCGTTCCCTTCCAACGGGTCCACCGACCCGGCGCCCCGGACCGGCCCCCACTCGACGTCCCGCTGATCGACCTCTCCGGCCACCGGGACCCCCACGGCGAGGCGTTGCGGCGGATGGAGACGGCGCTGCGGCAGCCCGCGGACATCGCCACCGGCCCGCTGGTGCGTCTGACCCTCTACCGCCTCACGGACACCCGGCATCTCTTCCACCAGCAGGTGCACCACCTGGCGCTCGACGGCTACGGCGCGGCCCTGGCTCTCGCCCGGATCGCCGACGCCTACACCGCGGCGCTCACGCCGTCCGAGGGGGGGCCGCCACCGCTGACCGGCGCACTCGCGCGGCTCATCGACGAGGAACACGCCTACCGGGCGTCGGGCCGGCACTCCGCCGACCGCGAGTTCTGGACGCACTACCTGTCGGACTCCCCCGTTCCCGCCGGGCCGGACGCGAACGGGTCGGGGTCCGGACGCGGGTCGCTGCGCGTGCGGGCGCAGGTGTCGCCCGACCGGGCGGACCGGCTGCGGGCGGCGGCCAGGGAGTCGGGAGTGGGATGGCCGACGTTCTTCATGACCGCGCTGGCCGTTTACACGCACCGAAGCCGCGGAGTCGGCGAGGCCGTCCTGGGCCTGCCGGTCACAGCGCGGCGCACTCCCCTGGCCCGTGCCACGCCGGGCATGCTGAGCTCCATCCTGCCGATGCGTCTGGCGCTCGCCCCGTCCGACCGGGTGTCCGACGTGGCGAAGCGGGCGTCGGCGGAGGCCCGCAAGGTGCTGCGGCACCAGCGGTACGCGACGGAGGAGCTCCGGCAGGATCGCGGACTCGCCGGTACGGATGTGCCGTTGAGCGGCCCCTCGGTCAACATCCTGGCCTTCGACGACAGTCTCAGCTTCGGTCCGCACCGGGCCACCCTGCACAACCTGTCCATCGGCCCGGTGGACGATCTCGCCGTCGCCGTGCACGCCTCGTACGCGGACGGCGGGCTCCACATCGACCTGCACGGCAACTCCGCCCGCTACACGCGTGAGGAACTGGCCGGGCACCACCGCCGGCTGTGCCGGCTGATCGAGCAGTTCACCGACGACCCCTCCCGCACGATCGGCTCGCTGAACTTCCTCAGCGAGGCCGAACGCCGGCTGGTTCCGGGCCTCGCCGCGCCACACCGCGCCTCCCCCGACAGCACCGGCAGCGTGCCGGTCCCCCTGCCCGAGCAGCTCGACCGGCAGGCCCTGGCCACCCCGCACGCGACCGCGGTCGTCTCCGGGAGCACCCGGCTGACGTTCGCGGAGCTGAACGGCCGGGTCGATGCCCTCGCCGGAGTGCTGGCCGCCGCCGGGGCGCGGCCCGGCGCGAAGATCGCCGTCGGCCTGCCCCGCTCCACCGAACTCGTCGTGGCCATGCTGGCGGTGATGCGCTCGGGAGCCGCGTACCTGCCGCTCGACCCCTCGTATCCGGCGGAGCGGCTCGCCTTCATGATCGAGGACTCGGCCCCGACCGCGCTGGTCGCGAGCTCCGGGTCCGCGCACGTCATCGATCCCGCACGGACGCTGCCGCTGGTGGATCCGGAACTCGTCCGGCAGGAACCCGATGTGAGCACGCCGGTCGGCCCCGGGCCCCGGGACGCCGCCTACGTCATCTACACCTCGGGCTCCACCGGCAGGCCCAAGGGCGTCGTCGTCGAGCACCGCTCGCTCAGCAACCTCCTCGAACACCACCGGCAGGAGTCCCACGCCCTGGCGGAGGAGACCTACGGCCGCGGGCTACGGGTCGCTCTGACGGCGGCCACGTCCTTCGACGCGTCCTGGGACCCCGTCCTGTGGATGGCGGCGGGACACGAACTGCACATCATCGACGACGCCGTCCGGCGCGACCCCCGGGCGCTGGTGAACCACCTCGTGCGGGAACGGATCGACGCCATCGAGACGACACCCACCTACCTGCGGCAGATGCTCGGCGCCGGCCTGCTCACCTCCCCCGCCCACCGGCCCCGCATCATCGCCCTCGGCGGCGAACCCGTCGACGAGGCCCTGTGGAGGGAGCTCTCCGAGCGGGACGATCTCCTCGTCTTCAACTTCTACGGACCGACAGAGGCCACGGTCGACGCGGTCACGACCCGGATAGCCGGCCGGAACCCGGTCATCGGACGGCCGGTCACGGGCGCCCGTGCCTACGTGCTCGATCCCTCGCTGCACCCGGTACCGCGCGGCGGCACCGGGGAGCTGTACCTCTCCGGGGAGGGCGTGGCCCGCGGCTACTCCGGCCGGCCCGGACTCACCGCGGAACGCTTCATGCCGGACCCGTTCGGGCCGTCCGGCGCCCGGATGTACCGCACCGGGGACCTCGCGCGGTGGGGCGACGACGGGATGCTGGAGTTCCTCGGCCGCAGCGACGGCCAGATCAAGATCCGCGGTCACCGCGTGGAGACCGGGGAGATCGAGGCGGCCCTGCGGGAGCTGCCCGGGGTGAGCGAGGCTGCGGTGACGCCGGTCGCGGTGCGCGGAGGCGAGGAGCGCCTCGCCGCCTATCTGGTGCCCGCCGACGCGAGCGCCGACCTCGGTCTCGAAGCCGTACGGGACGCCCTGGCGCGGGTTCTTCCGGACCACATGGTGCCGTCGGCCTACGCAGCGGTGGAACGGCTGCCGCTCACCCCGAACGGCAAGCTGGACCCCGCCCGGCTGCCCCGGGCCCGCCCGGTGGGCGCCAGGGGTGGCGCGCCGCGCACGCCGGAGGAGGAGCGGATGTGCGCCGCGTTCGCCGAATGCCTCGGCCTGACCGAGGTGGGCCGGGACGACGGCTTCTTCCTGCTCGGCGGCCATTCGCTGCTGGCGACCCGTCTGGTGGGCCTGATCCGGACCGAGTTCGGCGTCGAGCTGCCGATCCGGGCCCTGTTCGAGGCGCCCACACCGGCCGGACTCGTCGCGCTGCTGGACACCGCGCCGCCCGCACGCCCCGCGGTGAGCCCGGTGCATCCCCGCCCGCAGCGGCTGCCCGCCTCGTTCGGGCAGCAGCGCCTGTGGGTGACGGAGGCGATGGGCGATGGCGGAACGGCCTATCACATGCCGCTGGCGCTGCGACTGTCCGGCGCGCTGGACCGCGATGCCCTCTGCGCGGCGCTCGATGACGTCGTCGCGCGGCACGACGGCCTTCGTACGGTCTTCTCGGAGGACTCCGAAGGGGTCCGGCAGCACGTACGTGAACCGGGCGCGGCCGGTTCTGTCCTGGTGGTGCGGGAGGCCTGCGACGCGAAGGACGTACGGCCCGATCCCGCCCCGTTCGCGCTGGACCGCGAACTGCCGCTGCGCGCGGAGCTGTTCCCGGCCGGAACCGATGAGCACGTACTGGTTCTGGTGCTCCACCACATCGCCGCGGACGGCTGGTCGGTCGGCCCGCTGCTGCGGGACCTCTCCGCGGCCTACGCCGCCCGCGCCTTCGGCGGTGCGCCCCGGTGGGAGCCGCTGCCGGTGCAGTACGCCGACTACGCGCTGTGGCAGCGGTCCCTGCTCGGGGACCCCCGGCAGCCGGACAGCGTGGCGGGACGACAGCTCGCGCACTGGACCACGGCGCTGGAGGGCCTGGCCGAGCAGTCCGGATTCCCCGCGGACCGGGCGCGTCCGGCCAGGTCCTCGGGGAGTGGCGGGCGCGTCCCGGTCGCCGTCGGCCCGGCCGCGCACCGGGCGCTTCTCGATCTGGCCGCCGACACCGGGGCCAGCGGGTTCATGGTGCTGCACGCCGCGCTCGCGGCCCTGATGACCAGGCTGGGTGCGGGCGATGACATCGCGATCGGGACCCCGGTGGCGGGCCGCACCGACGAGAGCCTCTCCGAACTGATCGGTTTCTTCGTCAACACCCTGGTGCTCCGCGCCGACACCTCCGGAGCGCCGAGCTTCCGGGAGCTCGTGACGCGGGTGAAGCGCACCGACCTCGCGGCCTACGCGCATCAGGATCTTCCCTTCGAGCGCGTCGTGGAGGCGCTGGCGCCGGAGCGCTCCGCCTCCCGGCATCCGCTCTTCCAGGTCATGTTCAGCCTCAACAACACACCCGTTCCCCGCCCGGTGCTGCCGGGCCTCGTGGTCAGCCACGAGACCTCGGTGCGCGGCACGGGAGCCAAGTTCGATCTCACCTGGGACCTGGCCGAGCGCTTCGACGGCGCGGGTGCGCCCGCCGGAATCGAGGGGGAGCTGGAGTTCAGTCACGACCTCTTCGACCGCTCCACGGCGGAACGGTTCACGGGACACTTCTCCCGGCTGCTCACCGCCTTGCTCGCCGGTCCGGACGGGCCCGCCGACGACGTCTGCTTCCTCACTCCCGCCCAGCGCGCCGAGGCCCTCGACGAACCGTCGCGGCAGGCCGGCACCCGCCCGTCGCCGGGATCCGACACCGGCACCCGCTCCGCACCGGACCGGACGGTGCTGGACGTCCTCGCCTCGCGCGGCGCCCTGCAGCCCGGCCGCACCGCCGTGGTCGCGCCCGACGGACGGCTGACCTTCGGTGAGCTGCTGACCCGCACCGAGGACCTCGCGCGGCGCATCGGGCAGGCAGGGGCCGGCCACGGCGACCGGGTGGCCGTCGCCATGCCCCGTACCACCGGGCACATCGTGGCGCTGCTGGCCGTACTGCGGGCCGGGGCCGTCCACGTACCGCTGGACCCCGCCCAGCCGGCGGCCCGCAACCAGCTGATCCTCGACACGGCCGTGCCCCGGCTCCTCCTCACCACGACCGGTACGGACAGCGCCCTTCCCACGACGACGCCACGGCTGCTTCTGGACGGGCCGGTTCCTGGGGACGCCGCCGCCGGGGGCCCGCTGCCACCCGCGCCACGGGCGGGTGACGCTGCCTACGTGCTGCACACCTCGGGCTCCACCGGACTGCCCAAGGGCGTCACGGTGGAGCACGGCGCCCTGGCCGCCCTGTACGCGAGCCACCGCGAGCGGCTCATGGAACCGGCGGAGGCATTCAACGACGGCCGCCCGCTGCGGGTCGCGCTCACGGCGGCCATGACCTTCGACGCCTCCTGGGACCCGCTGCTCTGGATGATCGCCGGCCACGAACTCCACCTGGTGGACGACACCACCCGGCGGGATCCCGAGGCCCTCGCCGCTCTGATCCACGACCGCGCGATCGACGTAGTCGAGACGACCCCGTCCTTCCTCGGACAACTCGCGGCGAACGGCCTGTTCGCCCCCGGCAGACGCCGCCCGAAGGTGGTGGCGCTCGGAGGCGAGGCCCTGGGCGAACGGCTCTGGGAGAAGCTCGCCGCGCTCCGCGACGTCACCGTGTGGAACCTCTACGGACCCACAGAGACCACCGTCGACAGCGTGATGGGTCGGGTCGCCCCCGGCATCCGTCCGCATCTGGGCAGTTCGGTCGCGGGCACCCGTGCCCGGGTTCTGGACGCGCGGCTGCACCCGGCCGCCCCGGGCACGACCGGCGAGCTCTACGTGACCGGGGCGGGGCTGGCCCGCGGCTACGAGAATCTCCCGGCGGCCACCGCGTCCCGTTTCGTCCCCGACCCGTACGGGGCTCCCGGTGCCCGCATGTACCGCACCGGTGACCTCGTACGGCGGCAGGACGGGCTCCTCGTCTTCGTGGGGCGGGCCGACGGCCAGGTCAAGGTCCGGGGTTTCCGGGTGGAGACCGGCGAGGTCGAGAGCGTGCTCGGCGGCCATCCGGATGTGGACCGGTGCGCGGTCGCCGCAGTCGCGGGGGTGGATGGCGGCGGGCGGCTCGCCTGCTGGGTCGTCCCGAGGGACGGCAGCCGTCCCTCCGCGCGTGAGCTGCGTTCCTTCGTGGCGGACAGACTGCCCGCGTACATGGTGCCGGCCACCGTGGCGCACCTCGGTTCTATGCCCCTGACACCGCACGGCAAGGTCGACTTCCGGGCGCTCCCGCAGGGCGGGGACGTCCCGGCCCGCCGGGACGCGGACGCGGCGACGGCGGAGTTGCCGCGTTCCCCGCGGGAGGAGATCCTGTGCGCGCTGTTCGCCGAGTGCCTCGGCCACGAGCACGTCGGCAGGGGGGAGGACTTCTTCGAACTGGGCGGCCACTCGCTGCTGGCCACCCGCCTCGTCGGGCGTGTCCGGACCGCCTTCGGTGTGGAACTCCCGCTGCGCGCTCTCTTCGAGTCCACGACCCCGGCGGCCCTCGCCGAACGTCTTGACGGGGCGCGCGGGGCCCGGCCCGCGCTGCGCCCGGCGGTGCGTCCCGCCCGCCCAGCGCTGTCTCCGGCCCAGCAACGGCTCTGGTTCCTGCACCAGTTGGATCCGGAGGGAGCCTCGTACCACATCGCCTTCGCCGTGGATCTGGACGGCGTGCTGGACCGTTCAGCGCTGCACCTGGCCGTGACGGACCTGGTGGCCCGGCACGAGAGCCTGCGGACCCTCATCGGCGTGTGCGACGGCGAGCCGTTCCAGGCCGTCCTTCCCCCCGACGACGCGCGGCCCGCCATGCCGGTCCGAGCCGTGGAGGAAGGCGATGTCCGGACGGCACTGCGCGAGGCGGCGGGGCGTCCGTTCGACCTGGCGCTCGAGATCCCGTTGCGCGCGGAGCTGTTCCGCACGTCGGAGGAACGCCACACGCTGCTCCTGGTCGTGCATCACATCGCGGCCGACGGATGGTCGATGGGCCCGCTGGCGCGGGACCTGGCCGAGGCCTACGCGGCCCGGACGGCCGGGCGGCCGCCCGGCCGGGCACCGCTGTCGGTGCAGTACCCGGACTATGCCCTGTGGCAACGCGGTCTGCTGGGGGAAACCGATACCCCCGATTCGCTGATGTCGAGCCAACTGGCCTACTGGAAGGCGGAGATGGCGGGCGCGCCGGAGGAGACACCGCTGCCCGCCGACCGTCCCAGGCCGGTCGTGCCGAGCGGCCGGGGCGGTTCGGTCACCTTCCGTGTTCCCGCGGCGACGACGGCGGGCATCGTGCGGCTGGCCAGGAAGTCGGCCTCCAGCACCTTCATGGTGCTGCACGCCGCGCTGGCCGCCGTTCTGCACCGGACCGGATCCGGCGACGACATCACCGTCGGTACCCCCGTGGCGGGCCGGACCGACGAGGCGCTGGAGCCGTTGGTGGGGTTCTTCGTGAACACCCTGGCCCTGCGCGCCGACATGAGCGGCGACCCGGACTTCGAGGAGCTGCTGGGCCGGGTGCGGGAGACCGATCTCGCCGCCTACGCCCACCAGGACCTTCCGTTCGAGCGGCTCGTGGAGGAGGTGCGGCCGACGCGTTCACTCAGCCGCCATCCGCTCTTCCAGGTGATGCTGACCCTCAACAACACCCTGCCGCCCCACGCGAAGCTGCCCGGCCTGCGTACCCGGGTCCACGAGGTCGACACGGCGGCGGCCAAGTTCGACCTGTCGTTCAGCTTCACGGAACGGCAGGACGGCGACGCCGACGACGGCACGTATCTGGACGGCACGCTGGAGTTCGGCCGAGACCTCTTCGACACCGCCACCGCTCGCCGGATCACCGAGTGGTTCCTCACGCTGACGGCGCACGCGGTCGACGCGCCGGACACCCGGCTGGCCGATCTGCCCGTGCTGGCCGGCTCTGAGCGGTCCCGGCTGCTCGCCCTCGGCGACGGCGGCGACGGCAGCGGCGCGACCGCGGCTGAGCCGGTCCTGTGCCGGTTCGCCGAAACCGTCGCCGCACACCGCGAAGCCGTCGCGGTGTGCGCCCCGGACGGCGAGGCGACCTTCGCGCGGCTCGACGCCCGCTCGGACCGCATAGCCGCCCTGCTGCGCGCCGAGGGTGTCCGGCCGGGTGCCTGCGTCGCGGTGCTGCTGCCCCGGTCCCTCGACTCCGTCGCGGCGCTGCTCGGTGTGCTGAAGGCGGGCGCGCTCTACGCTCCGCTCGACGCGAGTCTGCCGGACGGCCGGATCGAAGCGGTGCTGGACGACGCCCGGCCCGCGCTGGTCGTCGTCGCCGGCGCGACCGCGCACCGGCCGCCCG
>CBRG010000275.1 GCA_000470535.1 Streptomyces sp. AW19M42 | reverse complement strand
GGGGCTTTTCTGCGTTCCCGACAGTTTTCGGGTACCCCCGTGTACCTGCCGGCTGCCCCTGAGGGTAGGGTCAGGAGGCATCATTGGCACGTTCTTCACAGGAGGCCCCCGGGTGGAGGTCCAGGAGACTCGCGTTCAGACGAACCGGGTACTCACCATCCCCAACATCCTCAGCATGGCCCGCCTCGTCGGCGTGCCTGTCTTCCTGTGGCTGATTCTCCGTCCTGAGTTCGGCGGACCCAAGAGCGACGGCTGGGCGTTGCTCGTGCTGATGTTCAGCGGTATCAGCGACTACCTGGACGGAAAGCTGGCGCGTCGCTGGAACCAGATCAGCAGCCTCGGGCGACTACTCGACCCGGCCGCCGACCGTCTCTACATTCTTTCGACCCTTGTCGGGCTGACCTGGCGGGAGATCCTTCCGCTCTGGCTCACCGCAGCGCTTCTCGCTCGCGAGCTGATGCTTCTCGTGATGGTGGGAATCCTGCGCCGGCACGGCTATCCGCCGCCCCAGGTGAACTTCCTGGGCAAGGCGGCTACGTTCAATCTGATGTACGCGTTTCCCTTGTTGCTGCTCAGCGATGGAGGTGGTTGGCTTGCATGGCTGGCCACTGTTTTCGGATGGGCGTTCGCAGGATGGGGTACAACGCTCTACTGGTGGGCAGGGATCCTCTATGTGGTTCAGGTCCGCCGACTTGTCAAGGCGGATGCAGTAGCCGATTGAGCCTGTTGATGCGGTGCCGCGCAGTGTGGCCGGCCCGCGGCTGATGACACAGATGCTGCCCGACGGGCGAAGTCGGCTAGACCGTCGTCTCTTCGAGGAGGACGTTTCCGACATGAAGGCCGTCGTGATGGCTGGTGGTGAAGGCACTCGCCTTCGCCCCATGACCTCAAGCATGCCCAAGCCGCTCCTGCCCGTAGCCAATCGGCCGATCATGGAGCATGTGCTTCGGTTGCTGAAGAGGCACGGGCTCAATGAGACGGTTGTGACCGTCCAGTTTCTCGCGTCTCTGGTGAAGAACTACTTCGGGGACGGCGAAGAGCTCGGAATGGAGCTCAGCTATGCCAATGAGGAGAAACCGCTCGGCACCGCCGGCAGTGTGAAGAATGCTGAAGAGGCATTGAAGGACGACACCTTCCTCGTCATCTCCGGTGACGCCCTCACCGACTTCGATCTCACCGACCTCATCGCGTTCCACAAGGAAAAGGGCGGCCTGGTCACCGTCTGCCTCACCCGTGTACCGAATCCTCTGGAATTCGGGATCACGATCGTGGACGAAGCGGGCCAGGTCGAACGGTTCCTGGAGAAGCCGACCTGGGGCCAGGTCTTCTCGGACACCGTCAACACGGGCATCTACGTGATGGAGCCCGAGGTCTTCAACTACGTCGAGGCCGATGTCTCCGTGGACTGGTCCGGAGACGTCTTCCCGCAGCTCATGAAGGAAGGCAAGCCCATCTACGGCTATGTCGCCGAGGGCTACTGGGAGGACGTGGGAACGCACGAGAGCTACGTCAAGGCCCAGGCCGACGTTCTTGAGCGCAAGGTCGACGTGGAGATCGACGGCTTCGAGATCTCGCCCGGGGTATGGGTGGCCGAAGGCGCGGAGGTACATCCTGACGCGGTACTCCGCGGCCCCCTGTACATCGGTGACTACGCCAAGGTCGAGGCCGGGGTCGAGATCCGTGAACACACGGTCATCGGGTCGAACGTCGTCGTGAAGAGCGGGGCGTTCCTGCACAAGGCCGTGGTGCACGACAACGTGTACATCGGTGACCACAGCAATCTGCGTGGCTGTGTCATCGGCAAGAACACCGACATCATGCGTGCCGCCCGGATCGAGGACGGCGCTGTCATCGGCGACGAATGCCTCGTCGGCGAGGAATCGATCATTCAGGGCAACGTCCGCGTCTACCCCTTCAAGACCATCGAGGCAGGCGCATTCGTCAACACCTCGGTGATCTGGGAGTCGCGCGGACAGGCTCATCTGTTCGGAGCGCGCGGTGTCTCCGGAATCCTGAACGTGGAGATCACACCGGAACTGGCTGTCAGGCTGGCCGGCGCATACGCCACGACGCTGAAGAAGGGATCGACGGTCACCACCGCGCGTGACCACTCCCGCGGCGCCCGAGCGCTGAAGCGCGCGGTGATCTCGGCACTTCAGGCCAGTGCCATCGATGTCCGTGACCTGGAGAACGTACCGCTGCCCGTGGCGCGTCAGCAGACCGCACGCGGCAGCGCCGGCGGCATCATGATCCGGACGTCGCCGGGTGTCCCCGACTCCGTCGACATTATGTTCTTCGACGCGAGCGGTGCGGACCTCTCCCAGGCGCAGCAGCGAAAGCTGGACCGTGTCTACGCCCGGCAGGAGTACCGCCGGGCCTTCCCTGGCGAGATCGGGGACCTGCACTTCCCGTCCAGTGTCTTCGACTCGTACACCGGGTCCCTGCTGCGGAACGTGGACACCGCCGGAGTCGCGGACGCCGGGCTCAAGGTCGTCGTCGACGCCTCCAACGGCAGCGCCGGGCTTGTGCTGCCCAGCCTGCTGGGACGGCTCGGTGTGGACGCGCTGACCATCAATCCGGGGCTGGACGAGTCTCGCCCCACCGAGTCCGCCGAGACCCGGCGGTCCGGACTGGTGCGGCTCGGCGAGATCGTCTCCTCGGCCAGGGCAGCCTTCGGCGTTCGGTTCGACCCGGTGGGCGAACGGCTCTCCCTGGTCGACGAGCGGGGCCGGATCATCGAGGACGACCGGGCCCTGCTCGTCATGCTCGATCTCGTCGCCGCCGAGCGGCGCAGCGGGCGGGTGGCGCTGCCGGTGACCACCACCCGGGTCGCCGAGCAGGTGGCCGCCTACCACGGCACCCAGGTCGAGTGGACGACGACATCGCCCGACGACCTGACCCGGGTCGGACGCGACGAAGGCACCATCTTCGGTGGAGACGGCCGGGGCGGCTTCATCGTTCCGGAATTCAGCAGTGTCTTCGACGGTTCGGCCGCTTTCGTGCGGCTGATCGGGCTGGTGGCCAGGACGCAGCTCACGCTCAGCCAGATCGACGCACGTATCCCGCGAGCCCATGTGCTGCGCCGTGATCTGGCGACTCCGTGGGCTGTGAAGGGGCTGGTGATGCGTCGGGTCGTCGAGGCCGCCGGAGACCGTGACGTCGACACGACGGACGGCGTACGGGTCGTCGAGGCGGACGGTCGCTGGGTGATGGTCCTGCCGGACCGGGCGGAAGCGGTGACCCATCTGTGGGCGGAAGGGCCCGACGACGCGTCGGCGCAGGCCCTGCTGGACGAGTGGTCGACGATCGTCGAGAGCGCGGGCGACTGAACCGCCCGGCCGCGGCGGGGGGAGGAACGCCTTCGCCGCGGCCCGGCGTTCGCGTCCCACCGGTCCGCCGGAGCGCGCCGGTCGGCGGCTCCCGGTACACCGGTGGGGCCATTCGGTGGTAGCTGCTGCGACGTGCGACGATGTGCGGCATGTCGCAGCAGCCCCCCGATCGGAGTACGGCCTCGCCGCCCGCGCGCCCCGACGCGTCCATGTCGCTGCTGACCAACGTGATGGACCACAGCCTGGACGACGGATACGCCGAGGCATCGGCTCGCCGCAAGGCCGACGGCCGGGCCGGCACGCCCCGCACGCTCAAGGCGAAGCTGGGCTTCGCCGCGTGCCTGGTGCTGGCCGCGCTCGTTGTCACGCTGGGTGCCGCGCAGGCACGGGTGTCGGCGCCGGTACTCGCCAAGGAACGCGAAGAGCTGATCGACCGGATCGATGCGGAGACCGACGCCGCCGACACCCTTGAGACTCAGGTCGAGAAGGTCCGTGACGATGTCGGCAGACGCCAGCGTAAAGCTCTGGAAAAACACGGCGGCGACCAGGCGGAGCTGGTGGCACTGCTCTCCGGCGCGACCGCCGTGCACGGGCCCGGCGTGAAGCTGGTCGTCGATGACGCCAAAGACACCGACCAGGGCGGTGGCGGGCCGCGCGAGACCAGTGGTTTCTCCGACACCGGACGGGTCCGGGACCGGGATATGCAGCGGGTCGTCAACGGTCTGTGGCAGTCCGGTGCCGAAGCGATCGCCATCAACGGGCAGCGTCTGACCGCCCTGTCGGCGATCCGGGCCGCGGGCGACGCCATACTGGTCGACAACAAGCCGCTCGTGCCGCCGTACTCGGTGCTCGCGGTGGGGGACGGGAAGAAGCTCAGTGCCGCCTTCCGCGACAGTGCCGACGGCCAGTACCTGCAAGCGCTGAAGGACACCTTCGATATCAGGACGAGCATCTCCGTCCAGGAGAAGGTGAGTCTCCCGGCCGCCCCGAGCCTGATCGTACGGACAGCAGAGCCTTATAAGGCCGCAGACACCGGCAGTGGTGCGGCAGACACAGGGAAGGGCACATCGTGATCGCCGTACTGGGCCTCGTCGTGGGAGTCGTGGTCGGACTGTTGGTCCGGCCCGAAGTGCCGGCGGTGGTCGAGCCCTACCTCCCGATCGCCGTCGTGGCCGCCCTCGACGCCGTCTTCGGCGGCCTGCGGGCGATGCTCGACGGGATCTTCGTCGACAAGGTCTTCGTGGTCTCGTTCCTCTCGAACGTGGTCGTGGCCGCCCTGATCGTCTTCCTGGGCGACAAGCTGGGCGTCGGCGCCCAGCTCTCCACCGGTGTGGTGGTCGTCCTGGGTATCCGGATCTTCTCCAACGCCGCCGCCATCCGCCGGCACGTCTTCCGGGCCTGAGGCCGATGAGCAACGACGAGGAATTCACCGGCGACCGGCAACAGCCCGGCGAGCGGCCCGTGGACGTGCCCAAGGAGCTCACCGGACGCCAGCGGCTGATCGCCGGCGTCTGGCCGCCGCGGGTCACCCGCGCCCAACTCATCGTCGCGGTACTGCTGTTCGTGCTCGGCCTCGGGCTCGCGATTCAGGTGCGGTCCAACAGTGACAACAGCGCCCTGCGTGGCGCGCGGCAGGAGGACCTGGTCCGCATCCTCGACGAGGTGGACGACCGTTCGCAGCGGCTGGAGGACGAGAAGCAGCGCTTGGAGGACCAGCGCACGGAGCTGGAGAACAGCTCCGACCAGGCGGAGGAGGCCCGCAAGCAGACGGTCGAGAAGGAACGTCAACTCGGCATCCTCGCGGGCACGGTGGCGGCGCACGGCCCGGGAATCACCCTCACCATCAACGACCCGGGTGAGGCGGTCGAGGCGGACAAGCTGCTCGACGCGCTTCAGGAACTCCGGGCCGCCGGCGCCGAAGCCATCGAGGTCAACGGCGTGCGGGTGGTGGCCAATACGTACTTCTCCGGCGACGGCGGCGCCATCAAGGTCGACGGGCGGAAGATCTCGGCTCCGTACGTCTTCAAGGTCATCGGCAAGCCGCAGGATCTGGAACCGGCGCTGAACATCCCGGGAGGCGTGGTGCAGACGCTGGAGAAGGAGCAGGCCACCGTGCATGTGTCGCAGGCCGAGGACATTGTCGTGAACGCCTTGCGACCGGCGGAGCGGCCTGACTACGCTCGGTCGTCGGCCCAGTGAAACCGGGACGCGTGGGCGTCGGGGGACACGGGCAGAAGGTTGCGGGGGGTCGCCGCATCGTATTCGTGGTGCGTGGTGGAAACTGTCGAGTAGATACGGACGTTGTGAAGATGTCCGGGTCGGCAGGTGTGTTCATTCAGGGTTCGTCCTGCCCCACGGGCGGGTCTGTTTCGGTCAAGGGGAATCGCCCGTGAAGTTGTTTGGAAAGTTGTTCGGCAAGAGCGCACGCGATGAGGCTGCCCGCCATCGCGCGCCGCGCAATGGTCAAGCCGACGAGCAGGGCTCCGAGCGCCCGCTCTTCCGTGATCAGGTGGGAGGCCCGGGAGGTGACAATTCGGGCGCGTCGTCTGTTGACCCCGCCGGTGCCGGCCGCATAGGTTTCGGGGAACCGTCAACCTCAAGTACGGGTGGAGGGTTCACCCCGAGGCAGGAGGGTTCGTCCATGCCGGTCTGTACGAGGTGCGGCCACCGCAATGCCGAAGCCAGCCGTTTCTGCTCCAACTGCGGCGCGCCGCTGAGGGGCGGGGTTCCCGAGCGGGCCTCAGAGACGACGTCGACCATCTCCATCTCGGGCCTTGAGGCATACGAGGCGGAGGCGACCGGTCAGACGTCGGCGCCGTCGCTCTCGCCCGAGGCACAGGCCGCTGTGGACGCCCTGCCGCTCGGCTCGGCGCTCCTGGTGGTGCGCCGCGGTCCGAATTCGGGCAGCCGCTTCCTACTGGACGGTGAGCTGACCACGGCGGGCCGCCACCCGCAGAGCGATATCTTCCTCGACGACGTGACGGTCTCGCGCCGCCACGTGGAGTTCCGCCGGAATCCCGACGGCAGCTTCACGGTCGGGGACGTGGGCAGCCTCAACGGCACGTACGTCAACCGTGAGCGCATCGACTCCGTCGCGCTGTCCAACGGCGACGAAGTGCAGATCGGCAAGTACCGGCTGGTCTTCTACGCGAGCCAGCGGGCCATCTGACCCGCCCCTGACTGCGTCGGGGGGATCCCGAGGAAGGTCCATGCTGAGAACACCGACGGGCGGTGCCGGAAACGGCACCGCCACCGCCGACGACCGCCCGATGAGCATCGGCACGGTGCTCCTGCAGCTGCGGGACGAGTTTCCCGAGGTCACCATCTCCAAGATCCGGTTCCTGGAGGCAGAGGGACTCGTCGAGCCGCAGCGGACGCCCTCGGGCTATCGGAAGTTCCGTCCCGCCGACGTCGAGCGGCTCGCTCAGGTGCTGCGGATGCAACGGGACCACTACCTTCCCCTGAAGGTCATCCGCGAGCACCTGGACGCCGTCGCCCGGGGCGAGCGGGCCCCCCTGCCGGCCCCGGACGGTGAGCGGGACTTCACCGACGGCAGCTGGACCGGCGGGACGGGCCGGGCCACCGCCGCCCGCATCGGCCGGGCCGAGCTGCTCGCTGCCGCGGAGGTCGCCGAGAGCGACCTCGACGCGTGGGAGTCCTACGGTCTGGTCGTGCCGTCGGCCGACGGGGGATACGACGCCGAGACGGTCACCGTCGCCAGGCTCGTGGCGGATCTGGGCCGATTCGGTCTGGAACCGCGGCATCTGCGCGCCATGCGGGCGGCCGCGGACCGGGAGGCCGGACTGATCGAGCAGGTGGTCGCACCCCTGCGCCGGCACCGGAATCCGCAGACCAGAGCCCATGCCGAGGCCACCGCGAAGGAGCTGGCGGAGCTGTCTGTACGGCTGCATTCGGCCCTCGTGCAGACCGCGCTCCAGATCAGACTCCACTGATCCGCGTGGGCCCCGACTACCCAAACCTGCCGAGCACGTCCTAGGGTTGCTGTGTGAACGAGCTCGACGTTGTGGGTGTCCGGGTGGAAATGCCCTCCAACCAGCCGATCGTGCTCCTGCGTGAAGTGGGAGGCGACCGGTTCCTCCCCATTTGGATCGGTCCTGGCGAGGCGACCGCGATCGCCTTCGCGCAGCAGGGCATGGCTCCGGCGAGGCCGCTGACCCATGACCTCTTCAAGGATGTGCTTGAGGCCGTGGGCCAGGAGCTCACCGAGGTCCGGATCACGGACCTCCGGGAAGGGGTCTTCTACGCGGAGCTGGTCTTCGCGAGCGGAGTCGAGGTGAGTGCGCGGCCGTCCGACGCCATAGCGCTCGCCCTGCGTACCGGAACGCCGATCTACGGCAGTGACGGGGTGCTCGATGACGCGGGAATCGCGATTCCCGACGAGCAGGAGGATGAGGTGGAGAAGTTCCGCGAATTCCTCGACCAGATCTCGCCGGAGGACTTCGGTACGAACAGTCAGTGACGTCCCGAAGGGGCGCCGTCAGCGCATCCGACAAGCCCTTCCCGGTCGAGGGTCACGGGAAACCACCCTCAGGGTGGTTATCACTCGGCGTGCCGAGTGTGGCGATCGTTGACGCACCCCGGGTGACTGCCTACCTTCGAGTGGGCAGGTCAAGGACGGAGGTCGGCGTGGGAAGCAGCGGCGACGGTGCGGCAGTGGGTGGGCCGTATCCGCAGCAGGGGAGTACAGCCGACCAGACCATCAGGCAGCCGGCTGCGCCGGCTGCGGTGGCGGGGGGCGGCGTGGCATCGGCCAAGGACATCGGCTATCGCGGGCCGACGGCATGCGCGGCGGCGGGGATCACTTATCGACAGCTCGACTACTGGGCCCGAACGGGCCTGGTCGAGCCGAGCGTCCGGCCGGCGTACGGATCGGGCACACAACGGCTCTACAGCTTCAGGGACGTCGTCCTGCTGAAGATCGTGAAGCGCTTCCTCGACACCGGGGTGGCCCTCCAGAACATCCGCACCACGGTCCAGCACCTGCGGGCCCGCGGGTTCCAGGACCTTGAGCGCATGACGCTGATGAGCGATGGAGCGACGGTCTACGAGTGCTCCTCGCCCGCCGAGGTCGTGGAGCTCCTCCAAGGGGGGCAGGGCGTCTTCGGTATCGCCGTGGGGGTGGTCTGGCGGGACGTCGACGCGGCGCTGTCACAGCTGCACGGGGAGCGGGTGGACACCGGCGAGACGCTGATCGGGAACAACCCCGCCGATGAGCTCGCCCGACGGCGCAACCGGGCCGGCTGACCCGGTGGGCCCCGGCCGGGCCCGGGGCGTCCGGGGCCCGGCGGGCGGTTGCCGTCCGGCGGTTGTCAGTGCCATGGGGCAGCATCGGTTGATGTGAGAGCCGTGCCGACCATCCTGCATCTGGACATGGATGCCTTCTACGCCTCTGCCGAGCAGGCGTCGAAGCCGAGCCTGCGCGGCAAACCGGTCGTCGTGGGAGGGCTGGGGCCCCGCGGGGTCGTCGCCACCGCCTCGTACGAGGCCCGGCGTTTCGGGGTCCACTCGGCCATGCCGATGGCGCAGGCCAGACGGCTGGCGCCGAACGCCGCCTATCTGGTGCCGCGCTTCGCCCTGTACCGGACGGTGAGCGACCAGGTCATGGAGCTGCTGGGCCGGCTGTCGCCGCTGGTGGAGCCACTGAGCCTGGACGAGGCGTTCGTCGACCTGGAGGCGGGCGGCACCGCGGACGACGCGGCCTCCGCGCTGGCCATCGGCGAGCAGCTGCGGGAGGCGATCGAGGCGGTCACCGGACTCAGTGGATCCGTCGGCCTGGCGGGCTCCAAGATGCTGGCCAAGATCGCCTCTGAGGAGGCGAAGCCGGACGGGATCATGCTGATAGCGCCGGGCACCGAGCGGGAGCTGCTCGCGCCCATGCCGGTGCGGACGCTGCCCGGTGTCGGACCGGCCACCGCGGACCATCTGCGGCGCGCCGGGATGACCACGGTGAACGACCTGGCCGAGGCGGGTGAGGCGGAGCTCGTACGGCTGCTGGGCAAGGCGCACGGCAGCTCACTGCACCGGATGGCGTCCGGCCACGACGACCGGCCGGTCGTCGCGGAGCGCGACGCGAAATCGGTGTCGGTGGAGGACACCTTCGACACGGACCTGCACGACCGGGTCCGGGTCAGGAGCGAGGTCGAGCGTCTCGCCGACCGGTGCGTCCAGCGGCTGCGGGCGGCGGAGCGCTCGGGCAGGACCGTGGTGCTGAAGGTGCGGCGGTACGACTTCTCGACCCTGACCCGCTCCGAGACGCTGCGCGGGCCCACCGACGACCCCACGGTGGTCCGGGAAGCCGCGGCACGGCTCCTGGAGTCCGTGGACACCACCGGGGGAGTGCGGCTGCTGGGAGTAGGCGTCACCGGGCTCGCCGACTACACCCAGGAGGACCTGTTCGCGCAGGCGGCCGACGAGCGGGCCGCGGCCGGGGTCGCCGCAGCCCTTGCCACCGCCGGGCCGGCCGGTGGTGCGGAGGCCGCCGGGGACGCCGGAACGGACGAAGGCGGCCCGGAGTCCGTGGAGCCGGAACCGGAGAGCGCCGAGCAGCTCGCCGCCCGGCGCTGGCCGGCCGGACACGATGTGCGGCACGACGCGCACGGCCACGGCTGGGTGCAGGGCAGTGGGGTCGGCCGGGTCACGGTGCGCTTCGAGGAGCCGGAATCGGCGCCCGGCCGGGTGCGTACGTTCCGTATCGACGATCCGGATCTCCGGCCGGCCGATCCGCTGCCGCTCGTGCGGGACCCGGCGGACTACTCGTCCTGGCCGGCCAGTCTGCCGAAGTCCCGGTCCGGGGCGGTCTCCTCGGGCGGGGAGTCCAGACCGTAGTGCCGGTAGAGCTGGAGCTCCTGTTCCGGCGAGAGGTGCCGGCCGACCCCGAAGTCGGGTGCGTCCTTGATCAGCGCGCGGTCGAAGGGGACACGAAGCGCGTCCTTGACGAATTCGCTGGGTTCCAGCGGGACGAAGGCATCCCGGCTGAACAGTCCGGTGCGTACGGCCGCCCACTCCGGTACACCGGTCGCGTCGTCGAGGTACACCTCGTCCACGGTTCCGATCTTGGTGCCCTCGCGGTCGAAGGCCTTGCGGCCGATCAGGCTGCGCGGATCGATGTCGGTCTGCACGGTCCCTCCCACTGGTCGCGGGTACTCCACAGGAACCACAGAAGTGCAGATCGGTGGGGTTGGCCACTCGAAATCTCTGCCGGGCACCCCGCTGGTAGGCTGGGGGCGGCTGCTTACCCCGTGCGGGAGAGTCCTCCGGAGCGAATCCGGAGGCGCCGAAGGAGCAAATCCTCCCCGGAATCTCTCAGGCCCCCGTACCGCACGGACGAGGTCACTCTGGAAAGCAGGGCGGGTTCCGCACGGCCGGGTGCCGAGTGGGTCCCTTCCTCACCGACGGTGAAAGCCGGTGTGCGCAGTGGGCACCGGTGAAGCTCTCAGGTCGAGATGACAGAGGGGGAGGCCGTTCGGGCACCCCGCGCCGCGGTGCCCCTCGCAGGTCGTGACAGACCAGGAGGCCTCCACCATGACCCCCCGTCGCACTTCGCTCTCCCAGCTCGAACACGGAATCCCGTTCGAGCAGCGTCATATCGGTCCCGACGCCGCGGCGCAGGCGAAGATGCTCGCCCAGGTCGGTTACGGCTCGCTCGACGAGCTCACCTCGGCCGCGGTGCCCGACGTCATCCGGAGCGCCGAGGCGCTGCGGCTTCCGACGGCCCGCACAGAGGCCGAGGTGCTGGCCGAACTGCGGGTGCTCGCCGACCACAACCAGGTGCTGGCCCCGATGATCGGGCTCGGCTACTACGGCACGTTCACCCCGCCGGTGATCCTGCGCAACGTGATGGAGAATCCCGCCTGGTACACGGCCTACACGCCGTACCAGCCGGAGATCTCCCAGGGCCGCCTCGAAGCCCTCCTGAACTTCCAGACGATGGTCGCGGACCTGACCGGGCTGCCCACCTCTGGTGCCTCGCTGCTCGACGAGGGCACCGCCGCCGCCGAGGCGATGGCGCTGGCGCGGCGCGTCGGCAAGGTGAAGAACGGCGTCTTCCTGGTCGACGCCGACGCCCTCCCGCAGACCGTCGCCGTGATCCGGACCCGTGCAGAACCGACCGGTGTCGAGGTCGTCGTGGCGGACCTGGCCGACGGCATCCCGGCGGAGATCGCCGAGCGCGGTGTCTTCGGCGTACTGCTGCAGTACCCGGGCGCCTCCGGGGCCGTGCGCGACCTGCGGCCCGTCATCGAGCAGTCCCACGAGCTGGGCGCGATCGTCACCGTCGCCGCCGACCTGCTGGCGCTCACCCTGCTCACCTCGCCCGGCGAGCTGGGCGCGGACATCGCGGTGGGCACCACGCAGCGCTTCGGCGTGCCGATGGGCTTCGGCGGCCCGCACGCCGGCTTCATGGCCGTGCGCGAGAAGTTCGCCCGCAGCCTGCCGGGCCGCCTCGTCGGCGTCTCCGTGGACGCGGACGGCAACAAGGCCTACCGGCTGGCCCTCCAGACCCGTGAGCAGCACATCCGCCGTGAGAAGGCCACCAGCAACATCTGCACCGCCCAGGTGCTGCTCGCCGTGATGGCCGGCATGTACGCCGTCTACCACGGCCCCGACGGGCTGCGGACGATCGCGCGGCGTACCCACCGCTACGCCGCGATCCTCGCGGAGGGCCTGCGGGCCGGCGGCGTGGACGTCGTCACCGCCTCGCACTTCGACACGCTCACCGTCCGGGTGCCCGGCCGGGCCGCGGAGGTCGTGTCCGACGCCCGCGAGCGCGGCGTGAACCTGCGGCTCGTCGACGCCGATCTCGTCTCGCTCGCCTGTGACGAGACCACCACGCGTACGGAGATCGCGTCCGTCTGGGCGTCCTTCGGTGTCACCGGTGACATCGAGGCACTGGACGCCACGACCGCCGACGCGCTGTCCGAGCGGCTGTTGCGCTCCGACGACGTGCTGACCCACCCGGTCTTCCACCAGCACCGCTCCGAGACCGCGATGCTGCGCTACCTGCGCAAGCTCGCCGACCGCGACTACGCGCTGGACCGCGGCATGATCCCGCTCGGCTCCTGCACCATGAAGCTGAACGCGACCGCCGAGATGGAGTCGATCACCTGGCCCGAGTTCGGCGCGCTGCACCCCTTCGCGCCGGCCGAGCAGGCCCAGGGCTTCCTGACGCTCATCCGTGAGCTGGAGGAGCGGCTGGCCGAGGTCACCGGTTACGACGCGGTCTCCATCCAGCCGAACGCCGGCTCGCAGGGCGAGTTCGCCGGGCTGCTGGCCGTCCGGGCGTACCACCGTGCCAACGGTGACGAGGGGCGGACCGTCTGCCTGATCCCGTCCTCCGCGCACGGCACCAACGCGGCCAGTGCGGTGATGGCCGGTATGAGGGTCGTCGTGGTGAAGACCGCCGACGACGGCGAGGTCGACATCGAGGACCTCCGCGCCAAGATCGAGCAGCACCGCGACGAACTGGCCGTGCTCATGATCACCTACCCGTCGACGCACGGTGTCTTCGAGGAGCACGTCGCGGACATCTGCGCCGAGGTGCACGACGCGGGCGGGCAGGTGTACGTGGACGGCGCCAACCTCAACGCGCTGGTCGGCCTCGCCAAGCCGGGCCACTTCGGCGGCGACGTCTCGCACCTGAACCTGCACAAGACCTTCTGCATCCCGCATGGCGGCGGCGGCCCCGGCGTCGGACCGGTCGGGGTGCGCGCGCACCTGGCGCCGTACCTGCCGAACCACCCGCTGCAGCCCGCCGCCGGTCCGGAGACCGGGGTCGGCCCGATCTCGGCCGCGCCGTGGGGCTCTGCGGGCATCCTGCCGATCTCCTGGGCGTACGTACGCCTGATGGGCGGGGAGGGCCTGAAGCGTGCGACGCAGGTCGCCGTACTCGCGGCGAACTACATCGCCAAGCGGCTGGAGCCGCACTACCCGATCCTGTACAACGGCCCGGCCGGGCTCGTCGCGCACGAGTGCATCGTGGATCTGCGGCCGATCTCCAAGGCGACCGGTGTCAGCATCGACGACGTGGCGAAGCGGCTCATCGACTACGGCTTCCACTCACCGACCATGTCGTTCCCGGTCGCGGGCACCCTGATGATCGAACCGACCGAGAGCGAGGACCTCGCGGAGCTGGACCGTTTCTGCGACACGATGATCGCCATCCGCGGCGAGATCGAGAAGGTGGCCTCCGGCGAGTGGAGCGCGGACGACAACCCGCTGGCCAATGCCCCGCACACGGCGGCCGCGCTGGGCGGGGACTGGGCGCACGGCTACAGCCGTGAGGTGGCGGTCTTCCCGGCCGGGGTCACCGCCGCGGACAAGTACTGGCCGCCGGTGCGCCGGATCGACGGTGCGTTCGGTGACCGCAACCTCGTCTGCTCCTGCCCGCCGCTGGACGAGTACGACAACTGACGGGGCCGGCGTCATGGACGTCGTCGCATGAGGCGCGACTGCGTCGGGGCCGGTTCGGAGAACTCTCCGGGCCGGCCCCTCCCCGTATCTGCCGCGGTCAGGCGGCCTTCATCACCCGGCCCGTTCCCAGCGGCCGGTGGGGCGCGATGATCTGCCCGTCCGGGAGCAGCTCACCGGTGTCCTCGAAGAGCAGGACGCCGTTGCACAGCAGGCTCCAGCCCTGTTCCGGATGGTGCGCCACCGGGCGGGCTGCCTCCCGGTCGGCTGAGTCGGCTGTGGGGCAGGGTGGCTGGTGCTGACACATGGCTGGGTTCTTTCGCTGCGTTGAGTTTGAGTGTCCTGCGGCTTGAAAAGGTGTTCATGGCCGCCCCCCGTATCGATCGGTCCGGTCCCAGTGTTGCCCCACGGGCGTCGATCCGCAGGGATTTCGCGGCAGCGCTGCTTCTCCTCTCATGACGCATCACCCAGCCGGACGGTTCAGCACAACTGTCCTGTCACTTCGGGTGGTTCGGGGTGACCGGATGGGGCTAGTCCGGATGGGCGCGGACGCGCCCCGCGCGCTGTGCCCCGCCACCGGAATCGGAGGCGGGGCACAGAGAAGTGGGGGCGGCCGGAGGTCAGGCCGGGGAGCCGAGCAGGGGGCCGGGGCCGGGCGTGATGCGGGTGGTGATCACGGGAAGCAGATCGGCGACCTGGTGCGGACGGTGTGCCGCGATGCCCGGTGGGGCAGGAGCCAGAGGTACCAGCAGATCGGCGGGGGCGGGGGACCCGACGGACGCGTCGGCCTCGGTGTCCTCGTGCAGCCACAGCGCCAGCATGTAGAGCTCGGGGATGGACAGCAGCCTCGGCTGGTAGTGCGTGCCGGCCGCCTCCGCCTGGCGCAGGGCGAGTTCGGTCGAGGCGATGTACGGGCCTTCGAAGAAGTGGGAGAAGGTCCAGCCGTCCGGGGTGAGCATGGTGTCCGCTGCGGCGATCGCCCGCTCCGCGCCGCAGATCTGGAAGCGCCAGGCGGCGAGCCGGGTGGTGGGTGTGAGTCCGCCCGGGCCGCTGCGGTCCAGCACGTGGACGGGGAGCGGGTGTTCGGGGCTCAGGGGGCCCTGGGCCGACCGCAGAGCTGGTGTTCGGGCCTCGCGGACCGCGGTGGGTGAACCGAGCGCCGCGAGTACGCTTCTCAGCGCGGGCGCGGGAGCCGGAGGAACATGCAGGGGCATAGTGGGTCGCCTCTCACTTCGGAGACACGGTGGAGCGTGGGCGGGTGCAGACGGCGCTGTCGGCGTGCGGGGCCAGAGGAGGCCGGTGACTGAGCCGGTGCATCAACTCTCTGCCTCGTCCGCGGAGTTTATACGACACGTGTTCACGCGGTGATTCCACTAGCCGCCACTACTATTGCCGGCAAGACGGTATCCGGACTTTATTATGCGGAGATTATGCTGATTCGGTGTGAGCGGCGCAGCTGCCGCCTCGGGTTTTTCCTCTGACGCGGTAGGCTGAAACACGTCGGCGCATTCCTCGCACCCCGAACGGCGGAAACTGCTCAGTGCGTCATGCCGAGTGAATGTGCCCCGGGCTGCGGTCATCAGATTAGCGGGTATGCACTGCCCGTGGGGCGTTATGGATCATCCCGTCTGGGCATTATCGATCGTGACGCGAGCGGCCTGGGCCGCGGGCTGCCCACTCATGGAGGGACACTTCGATGGGGGAAAAGGTCGTGGCGGGCGCCTTTGACCTGTCTGATCGGCGGAGGTACCGACGGAAGCTCCACCAGTGCCTGGAGGGGCTGGAGAGGCTCTTGGCGGAGCGGAGATTCGACCGGCCGCGCAACCTCATGGGCATGGAGATCGAGCTGAACCTGGCGGGTCCCGACGGCATGCCGAAGATGTTGAATGGACAGGTACTGGAGCGCATCGCGAGCCGGGATTTCCAAACGGAACTCGGGATGTTCAATCTGGAAGTGAACATTGTTCCCCATCGCTTGGACGGCCGCGTTCTCGATCAGCTGGCCGAAGAGCTGCGTACCGGCCTCGGATATGCCGACCGGAAGGCCGGTGAGGTCGATGCCGGGATCATGATGATCGGAATCCTGCCCACCGTCGGAAGTGCGGACATGGTCCGCGGGAACCTCTCCGACGTGGACCGCTACGCACTGCTGAACGACCAAATGGTGGCGGCGCGCGGCGAGGATTTCTGCCTTGATATCGAAGGTGTGGAGCGCCTGGTCTGCACTTCCGGGTCGATCGCGCCGGAGGCGGCCTGCACCTCGGTCCAGCTCCATCTGCAGGTGACCCCGGAACGGTTCTCCGACGTGTGGAACGCCGCCCAGGCCGTTGCCGCGGTCCAGGTGGCCCTCGGAGCCAATTCGCCCTTCCTGTTCGGCCGGGAGCTGTGGCGGGAGTCGCGTCCGCCGCTCTTCCAGCAGGCCACGGACACCAGGCCGCCCGAACTGCAGAACCAGGGGGTGCGTCCCAGGACCTGGTTCGGGGAGCAGTGGACGGGGTCGGCGTACGAGCTCTTCGAGGAGAACGTGCGCTATTTTCCCCCGCTCCTGCCCATCTGCGACGAGGAGGAGCCGCTGCGGGTCCTCGACGAGGGCGGGGTGCCCCGTCTCCAGGAACTCGTGCTGCACAACGGCACGGTCTACCGCTGGAACAGGCCGGTGTACGGGCTGTCGGACGGCGTCCCCCACCTCCGGGTGGAGAACCGGGTGCTGCCCGCCGGACCGACCGTCGCGGACGTGATCGCCAACGCCGCGCTCTACTACGGCCTCGTGCGGGCCCTGGCGGAGGAGTCCCGTCCGGTGTGGACCAGGATGCCGTTCGCCGCGGCGGCCGAGAACTTCGACACCGCCTGCCGCCTGGGCATCGACGCCGAGCTGCTCTGGCCCCGGCCCGGCCGCGCGGGCGGGCTGACCCGGGTGCCGGCCGTCAAGCTCGTACGGGACGAACTGCTGCCGCTGGCGGCCGCCGGGCTTGACGCGTGGAACATCGAGCCCGCCGACCGCGACCGCTACCTCGGGATCATCGAGGAGCGCTGCAAGCGGCGGACCAACGGGGCGTCCTGGCAGGCGGACACCTATCACCGGGCGTGCGAGGCCGGACTGGGGCGGGACGCCGCGCTCGCCGCCATGACC
>CBRG010000274.1 GCA_000470535.1 Streptomyces sp. AW19M42 | reverse complement strand
CACGCCCTGGCCGGCCCGGCTGCCACCACACACCTCGGGTACGTGAGCTGCTCAGGAAGGGTGCACGAGGCCGGTGACCGGGAACGAAACAGTGTCCTGGGCGGGACGGGAGAGATGGGCAGCGGTGTGGAAATGGCCGTCCGTCTCTTTCCCCCGGGGGTCCTCGCCGGCCGAGATCACCGATTCGACGGCGAACTGCCGTTCCTGCGGACTGGTGAAGCGGCGCTGCACGAAGGTGTGCGGGACGGCCTTCTCCGTGACCAGTCCGAAGGACTCCAGACACTCCGCGATGGGCCGGTAGGAGCCGGTCCGCAGCACCAGCGACGCCACCCAGACCGGAGCTTCGGCCGATTCCAGAAGGGGCCGGAAGGTGCGCGAGGACAGGAAGCTGGCGCCGCCCGTGACCGTGATCAGACGGATGCGCCGCGCCGCGCGCAGCAGAGCGGCGGAGGGCGGCGCGACCTCCAGATTCTCCCCGAACGCCTCGTCGAGCAGGCCCACCTCGCGTGCGTAGGCGACGGCGTTGGCTGCCGCGTCGAGGCCGAACACGGGGACCGCGTCCGGGCGGCGCCTGGACCGGTAGAACTCGCGGTCCCAGCAGACCAGTTCGCCGGTGGTCATCGCCGATGCCCGGGGTGAGGTGTAGTGGTCGTACAGGTCGTCCAGCGTCAGATCGTGGTTCAGCAGGGCCGCGTTGATGCCGTAGGAGCAGCAGATGTCCAGCACCGCTCCGGCCCCCGTCGCGCACACCCCGGTCGCGATCAGCCGGCGGTGGATCTGCTGGGCGTGGTGCGGCGTCCGGTAGCCCAGCGGCCGGAAGGCGGCGAAAAAGGCCCGGGGATCGGGGCGGTCGTAGATCTCGTCGAATGGCGTCATCGACTCCTGAGCCGAGGCCGCCGAGGCCGCCGAGGCCGCCGAGGCCGCCGAGGCCGCCGGGGCAGTCCCGGCCGCCCCGGCTTCCGGCTCGGCGCCCTGACCGCGGTCGTTGCCCGCTCCGTCCGATCCCCTGACCGTCACACGCACTCCTCTGTCGGCCCGCCCCGCCCGTATTCGTCCCGGTCAGCATCGGCCCGAACCGCTGGAAACGGAACAGGCACCGAACAGGCACGGACGGGAACGAGCCAACAGCCGGGCGATCGTGGATCGTGCGGACCGCCAACACGCCCGGCTCGAACAGGTGACGATTTCACCCGTCTGCCGATCCATACTGGACCAACATCAACTACCGTCCGAAGAGGAAGCGTTCGTCCCGGTGACATCACGCGCAGCCCATATCCGGCCACTGCCCGAGCTACTCAGGGAGCATGCGCGCAGCATCGGCTCCAAGGTCGCCTTCCAGGACTCCGCGTCCCGGGTCACCTACGAGGAGCTGGAGCTGCGGACCGGCCGGCTGGCCGGCCGGCTGATCGGACTCGGGCTGCTGCACGGCGAGCGGGCGGCGGTCCTCCTCGGCAACCGCATCGAAGCCGTGGAGAGCGTTCTCGCCGTCACCAGAGCGGGCGCGGTCGGCGTGCCGATGGACTCGCGGAGCACCCGGGCCGAGCTCGCCCACATGCTGGACGACAGCGGAGCCGCGCTCGTCTTCACCGACCGGTCCCACCTGGGCACGCTGCGGCCGCTCCTGCAGGAGCGGCCCCATCTGACCGTGGTGCTCGTCCACAAGGGCGGTGACGACGCCGCGGCTGATACGGCCGGCACGCTCTCCTACGAGGACATGGCCGCCACCGAACCATCCGTCCCCGCCCCGGACGACCTCGGGCTCGACGAGGCGGCATGGCTGCTCTACACCTCCGGCTCGACCGGCAGCCCCAAGGGCGTGCTGTCCACACAGCGCAACCGTCTGTCGACCGTGGCCTCCGGTCTGGTCGGCGTCCTCGGCCTGTCGCCCGACGACCGGCTGCTCTGGCCCCTGCCCCTCCACCACGCCATGGGCCAGGTCTTCTGCGTCATCGGGGTGGTCGCGACCGGAGCGTCCGCCGTGCTTCTGCCGAGGTTCTCCGTGGCGGACGTGCTGGGTGAACTGCGCCGGACGGACGACCCGTTCACCCTGCTCGCCGGCGTGCCGACGACGTACGGCAAGCTCCTCGACGCCGTACGCGACCAAGGGCTCGGAGCCCCCGCGCTCCGTGGCTGCGTCAGCGGAGGCGCGGCGGCCGCGCCCGCCTTCCGGCACGACTTCGAGGAGACCTGCGGGGTCCCGTTCCTTGAGCACTACGGGAGCACGGAGGCGGGACCCGTCACCATGCCGGTGCCGGGCGCCGCGCGGCCGGAAGGCTCGTGCGGCCGGGTGCTCCCGGGCTCCCGGGCACGCATCGGCGACGGCAGCGTGAGCAGCGGCGAAGCCTCGGGGGAGGGCGAGCTCTGGGTTTCCGGGCCCGGCGTCATGGCCGGGTACCACGGCCGGCCCGACGACACCGCAGAGGTCCTGCGCGACGGGTGGTACCGCACCGGTGACCTCGCCCGGATCGATGCCGACGGCGAAGTCACCATCACGGGCCGGGTCAGCGAGCTGATCATCCGAGCCGCCGAGAACATTCACCCCTCCGAGGTGGAGGCGGTCCTGCTGTCCCTGCCGGAGATCAAGGACGCCGCCGTGACCGGCCGCCCCGACGACGTACTCGGTGAGGTGCCGGTCGGCTACCTCGTGCCGCAGCCGCCCGGCGCACTCGACGGGCGAGCCGTCCTGGACGCGTGCCGTGGGCAGCTGTCACCGTTCAAGGTGCCCGCCGCCCTCTACGAGGTCGCAGGGATCCCGCGCACCGCCTCCGGGAAGACCAAGAGGTACGCGCTCACCAACCTGCCCGCGAGGCTCCTGGAGACCGGCACCCCCTCGCCCGCGAGGACGCGAGCGGTGGACTTGCCTGCTCTGGTGCGGGGCGAGGTCGCCGCCGTACTGGGCTGCGCCGTCGAGGACGTGGAGCCGGGGACCGCGTTCCGCGACCTGGGCCTCGACTCGCTGACGTCGACCGTACTGACGGGCCGTCTCTCGGCGGCGACCGGACTCTCCCTCTCGGAGGCCGCCGCCTTCGAGTTCCCCACCGCGCAGGAGATGGCCGCCCACCTCGGGGCGCGGCTCACCGGCGAACCGGCCGGCGGCGCGTCCAGCCGCACCCACGGGGCCGGCCCGGACGACGACCCCGTGGTGATCGTCGGGATGGCGTGCCGTTTCCCGGGCGGTGTGGAGTCCCCGCAGGACCTGTGGCGGCTCGTCGACGACGGAGTCGATGCCATCACACCGTTCCCCGCCGACCGGGGTTGGGACATCGACGGGCTGTTCGACCCGGACCCCGGGCGGGCCGGCCGGACCTATGTGCGCGAGGGCGGTTTCCTGTCCGGCGTGGACCGTTTCGACCCGGCGTTCTTCGGCATCTCGCCCCGCGAGGCACTGGCGATGGACCCGCAGCACCGGCTGCTTCTCGAAGTCGCCTGGGAAGCCTTCGAACATGCCGGAATCGACCCCGGCACAGTGCGCGGGACGGCCACGGGCGTGTACGCCGGGCTCATGTACAGCGACTACGCCGACCGGTTCGCCCGCACACCGGAGCAGGTGGAGGGCCACCTCGGCATCGGGAACGCGGGCAGCGTCGCCTCCGGCCGCATCGCCTACACCCTGGGCCTGGAAGGGCCGGCGATCACCGTGGACACGGCGTGCTCGTCGTCGTTGGTGGCCCTGCACCTGGCGGCCCAGGCGCTGCGCAGGGGCGAGTGTTCGCTCGCACTGGCCGGTGGTGTCACGGTCATGTCCGGGCCCAACGCCTTCGTGGAGTTCAGCAGACAGCGCGCGCTGGCCGCCGACGGCCGCTGCAAGGCGTTCGCCGCGTCCGCGGACGGCACCGGGTGGGCCGAGGGCGCCGGAATGCTGCTGGTGACCCGGCTGTCCGAGGCGCGGCGGGCCGGGTATCGGGTACTCGCCGTGGTACGCGGCTCCGCGGTGAACCAGGACGGCGCGAGCAACGGCCTGACCGCACCGCACGGACCGGCCCAACAACGGGTGATCCGGCAGGCCCTGTCCGACGCGCGGCTTGAGCCCGCCGAGATCGACGCCGTGGAGGCGCACGGCACCTTCGGGTGCCGTCGTCACAGGGGCGGAGACGGACGACCGCTTCGCGACGGGCGATGACGCTCTCGTCTGTGCGCCGGTATGGGGCCTGTTCCGCTCGGCGCAGACGGAGAACCCCGGCCGTTTCGCACTGGTCGACACCGACGACAGCCCCGCATCCGGAGGAGCCCTGGCGCAGGCCCTGGCGAGCCCGGAAACACAGACGGCCGTACGGGACGGAGCCGCGTACGTACCGAAGCTGGTACGGGCCTCCCGCACGACGACGGACGAAGGTCCGCCGCGCCGGCCGGATCCCGAGGGAACCGTCCTGGTCACCGGGGGAGCCGGCTCCCTCGGCGTCTCCTTCGCCCGCCACCTCGTGGTCGAGCACGGAGTACGCCACCTGCTGCTCGTCGGCCGACGCGGGGCCGACGCGCCCGGCGCCGCCGAGCTGAGCGCGGAGCTGGCCGAGCTGGGTGCCGAGGTGACGGTGGCCGCGTGCGACGCCGCCGACCGTGCCGCGCTCGCCGCGCTCCTCGCGGATCTCCCGGACAAGCACCCGCTGACCGGTGTCGTGCACACCGCGGGCGTGCTGGACGACGGCGTGATCGCGGCGCTCACACCGGAGCGTCTGGACCGCGTGCTGAGGCCGAAGGTGGACGCGGCGCTCGCTCTGCACGAGTTGACCCGGGGCAGCGGCCTGGCGGTCTTCGCCCTGTTCTCCTCGGTGGCGGGAATGTTCGGATCGGGCGGCCAGGGCAACTACGCGGCGGCGAACTCGTTCCTGGACGCTCTGGCACAGCACCGCAGGAGTACCGGCCTGTCCGGCACCTCCCTCGTCTGGGGACCCTGGCAGCAGAGCGGCGGAATGACCGCGGAACTGCGCGGCGCGGACCTGCGCCGGATGGCCCGTTCCGGTCTTGTCCCGCTGCGGACCGAGGAAGGCCTCGCACTCTTCGACACCGCCGTCGGCAGCCCGGACGCGGTCCTGGTCGCGGCCCGGCTGAACCCGGAGGCGAGCGCGCCCCCCGGGGCGCCGCTCTCCCGTATGCCCGGCCGCGGGCCCGTCCGCCGGGCGCTCTCGGAACCGGAGGGCGGCGATTTCCTGCCGCGACGTCTGGCGGCCACACCCGCCGACGAGCACGGCGCACTGCTCCTGTCGGAGGTGCGGAAGGAGGCCGCGGCCGCACTCGGCTACACCGCGGCAGAGTCCGCGGTCGAGGCGGACCGGCCACTGGCGGAGCTGGGACTCGACTCACTGGCCGCGGTCGAGCTGCGCAACCGGCTCGCGAAGGTGACGGGGCTGGCCCTGCCGGTCACGCTGCTGTTCGACCACCCCACACCGCGTGCGGTCGCCGCCCACCTGGAGGAGCAGTTCTCCAGGAAGGCCCCCCAGACACCCTTCACCGCGCCCGTGACGCCGGCCGCAGCGAAGGACAGAACTCCGGCAGGGAGTCCGGCACCAGGCGGTGCCGCTGCCGACTCCCTGTCCGCTCTCTTCCGCACGGCGTGCGCCCGGGGCAGGGCCTGGGACGGCATCGCGCTTCTGACGATCGCCTCCCGTCTCCGCGAGGTCTTCGACAGCGCGGAAGCCCTCAAAACCCCGCCCGCGGCCGTCACCGTCGCCACCGGGCCCGCCCTTCCCCGGCTGATCTGCTTCCCGGCTCTCAGCGCACTGTCGGGCCCGCACGAGTACGCCCGCTTCGGGCTGTCCCTCCAGGGCCTGCGGGCCGCCTCTGTGCTGCCGAACCCGGGATTCCTGCCGCACGAGGCGATGCCCGCCACGCTGGACGCCTTCGTTTCTGCGCAGGCCACCGCCGTCCTCGCGTGCGCGGACGGCGAGCCGTTCGTGCTGCTGGGGCGTTCGGCCGGGGGCTGGGTGGCGCACGCTGTCGCCGAGTACCTGGAACTCACGGGTGCGGGCCCGTCCGCCGTGGTCCTGATCGACACCTTCCCCGGCGACAGCGGCAGCGGAGCCGACGACGGGCCCGCACTCTCCGCGATGACAGTCGGAATGCTCGACAAGGCCGCCCAGTTCGCCTCGGCCGAAGCCGACCGGCTCACGGCGATGGCCGGCTATCTGGACCGGTTCTCCGGCTGGGAACCCGCGGAGCTGTCGGCGCCCACGCTCTTCGTCCGCGCCAGGGACCCGCTGCCGGGCATCGAGGCGGCGGGCACCTGGAGCCTGCCGCACTCGGAAGTCACCGTGCCCGGCGACCACTTCACCGTACTGGAGGAGCACGCCCGCACGACCGCTCTCGCCGTTCACGAGTGGCTCAACGCGCCTCGCCGTACGCCCTGAGCGCGCTCACGTGCGCGCGGTGCGCCGTGTGTCGCGTCGACCACCAGGCGCGGCGCGCGGGTTCTCGGAGTACGTGCGGTCCACTGCACGCATGGTGGAGGCCCTGGGCGCGGCCGGCGTGGCCACGGCCTGCGCGAACCTGCAGCCAGATGGGAATCACCCAGACCTTGATCGACGGCCCGAGTGCCGCTGCACCGGGAGCCAGACGTGCAGATCACCGGAGGTGCCGTCACCCTCCAGTTCCTGCCGGGGCGCGAGGACGTCTGCAACGGGGCCGAGCAGGAGGACGCCGAGCGGGAGACAGCGTTGCGGAAGGTGCTCGAACCCATCCGCCACGGCGACGTGCTCGTGGTGTCGGCCCAGGCAGCCACTGCACCGGCCACCACCGTCGGCAACCAGACCGCCCTCGACAAGGCCGCGCCGGCCGACCGTATCGGCACCGCCTCCGGGCTGTTCCGCACCTTCGGCTACCTCGGCACCATCACCTCGTCCGTTATCGGCGGAATCGCCTTCCGGGACGGCGTCAATGACCACGGACTGCACGTTCTTGGCGTCGTGCTCGTGGTCGCCGGCCTTGCCGCACTGCTCCTGACCGTCCTGGACCGCAGCCTGATGCGCCCCCGCGGCGCGGTCGTCTGAATCGCGAGCGCCGCCCCGAATTCCCGTACCGCTACAAGGAGACACCTCTATGACCACCCCCGCCGTTCCCGCACTCGTTCCCGATCGGACCGCGCTGCTTGCCATGGACTTCCAGAACGGGATCGTCCCGCTCGCTCCCGAACCCGACGTACTTCTCGCACGGGTGCAGGATGCGATCGCCTCTCTCCGCGCCGCCGGCGGCACCGTCGGACACGTCCGCCCGCGTGGCCTTCACCGAAGACGACCGGGAAGCCGTCCCCGAGCGCAACGCGTCCTTCAGTGCGGTCGCCGCGGCGAAAGCGATGCACCACGAGCACGACGCCACACACATCCACACAGCGGTCACCCCGCAGGACGGCGACATCGTCGTACGCAAGATCCGCCCCGGTGCCACCTCCACCACCGACCTGCACGACCAGCTGGCCGACCGAGGCATCGACACTCTGGTCTTCGCCGGGATCAGCACCAGCGGCGTTGTCCTGTCCACGCTGATGGACGTCGCCGACCGCGACTACCGCGTCTATGTCCTGTCCGACGGTGTCGCCGACCGGGACCCGGAGGTCCACCGGGTGCTCGTCGGGAAGGTCTTCCCGTCCCGGGCGTACGTCATCGACACCGCCCAGCTGCGTGACCTCCTGAGTTGAGCAGCCCTCCCGGAGTCGCCCGAGGCCCGGCCGGGCTGTCCCGCGACCGGCCCGTGCCGCTGCTCGACATCAGCGAGGGGTGAGGAGGCAGAACTCGTTACTCTCCGGATCGGCCAGGATCGTCCAGGGGATCGCGGTCTGGTCGATGTCGGGGGCGGTCGCGCCCAGGGCGCGCAGCCGGGCTTCCTCTGCTGCCAGGTCGTCATCGGTGTAGGGGCAGACGTCGAGGTGGACGCGGTTCCACACTGCCTTTGCGTCCGGTGTGCGGAGGAACTCCAGGTAGGGGCCGACGTCCTTGGCGGAGCGCATCGTCGCGTGGTCGTCGGTGACCTCGTGCAGCGTCCAGTCCATCGCTTCGCCCCAGAACCGGGCCATCGCTCGTGGGTCGGTGCAGTCGACCACCACCGCGGCGATCGGCCCGGTGCCCCGGTAGACCGGGCGGGGCTCCAGGACGCAGAACTCGTTGCCCTCCGGATCGGCCATGACCGTCCAGGGGACGTCGCCCTGACCCACGTCGGCGAGCGTCGCGCCGAGATCCTTCAGGCGCGCGACCAACTCCGCCTGATGGGCGGTCGAGGTGGTGGCCAGATCAAGGTGCACCCGGTTCTTCACCGTTTTGGGTTCCGGGCGGGCGATTATGTCGATGCAGACGGCCACGGGGTCGGGGTAGGCGAAGCCGACGGGTTCGAGGTTGGTCACGCCGGGGCCCTCGCTGTCTACACCCCAACCGAGCACCTCCGCCCAGAACCGGCCGAGCGCGGAGTCGTCCTGGGCCTTCATGTTGATCTGTACAAGTCGTGTCGCCATGCGGCAGATCCTAAAGGTGCCGCCGGCCCGCACATGCCAGGGGCCAAGGGCCCGGACGACAAGGTGCACGGCAGGTGCAGCGGCCGGCCGGCCGCCGCCCCGGGAAGCCGCGATTGCGACGGATTCCCCGGACAGCCCTTGGGCGGGGGCGCCCCGTGCGGCCGTAGTCGTACGACCTCGCACGGGGTGCCCCCAGCCGAGTGATGCCTCAGCGAAAAGCGGCGATGCTCCGGGCGACCCAGTCGCTGAAGGGGCTCGGGGCGCGGCCGAGGACTCGTTCCACGTCCGGGCTGATCCGCAGTTCGGCCGGGTTCGGAGCGGCGATGATGTCCAGGGTGTCGTCGGCGAGCTCCGGCGGAACGAACCGGGTCATCGCGGCCTTGGCTTCCTCTCGGGTGAGTTCGTGGAACCGCACCGATGAGCCGAGTGCGGCGGCGATGGTCGCCGCCTGCTGACGCGGAGTGATCACCTCTGGCCCGGTCAGCTCGAAGATTCCCCCGGCGTGCCGGTCGTCCAGCAGGCAGGCCGCCGCGACCTGGGCGATGTCCAGCGGGTCGACGATCGGAGCTCCGACCTCCCCGAACGGTGCGGCGACCGTCCCTTGCGTACGGACGGACTCCGCCCAGGCCAGGGCGTTGGAGGCGAAGCCGCCCGGTCGCAGGACGGCCCAGTCCAGACCGGACCCCCTCAACGCGTCCTCCACCGCGCGCATCGCGATCCGCGAAGGGCCGAGCGGCCTGGTCGCCACGCCCTGCGACGACAGCAGGACGACCCGGCTGACCCCGCTGGCCGCGGCCAGGTCGATGATGTCGGCCGGCCTGGCGCCGGGGGAGTGGAGGTCGCCGGACAGCAGGAAGAACAGCGCCTTCGCCCCGTCCAGCGCGGCGGTGAGGCTGGCCGGATCGGCCAGGTCGGCCACCAGGTGCCGGACTCCGTCCGGCGCCTCCGCCGCGTGCCGTGACACCGCCGTCACCTGCTCGCCGGCCTCGGTCAGGGCCTGCGTCAACGGTCGGCCCACGTTCCCGGTAGCTCCGGTCACCACGATCATGTTCAGCTCCTAGTCGGTTGTGCACTGCGGGGATTGACGCTAGGAGGCGGGCTTACTTTTCGTAAGAACATACCTAGAGGTAAGCTCCGAACATGAGGGAAGGCATACAGCTCACACAGGTCGGTGCGAACGATGGGTATGAGGTGTTTCACACCGACTGCCCCGCGCGTGACGTCGTCGACCACGTGACCAGCAGGTGGGGCATCTGGGTGCTGATCTCCTTGCGGAGCAACGACCTTCGGTTCTACGAGCTGCGCAACAGTATCCAGGGCATCAGCGAGAAGATGCTCTCTCAGACACTGCGCGCACTGGTCCAGGACGGTCTGGTCCGGCGGGACGTCGAGCCGACGACGCCGCCCCAGGTCACCTACGGGCTCACCGAGTTCGGCCGGCACGTCAGTGAGCCTCTGACGGACTTGTTCGACCGGATCACACAGCGGATGGCTTCCAGCGGCGCGTCCACGACGGAGGCGGGCGGACAACCCGGCGCAGAGTCCGCCACGGAGCGGCTGACCGCAACAGGTGCTCGGACGGCAGGTCCGTGAGGCGGGCCCGGTCGCCCAACCTCGCTTCACATGAGGTGAAGTAGAGCGACCGGAGTCAGTCCGGACCGAAGCTGCTCTCGACCGTCTGGGAGCTCAGCGAGCCATCGGTGAGGTACCAGCCCTTGAAGCGTGATCTTCGGGGCCACTTCGACACTCTGGATGAATGGGTGGCGTCACCGAGATCGGCGGCAGTGCAGACCCCACCGAGCTCGGCCTGAGCAGCGGCGGGCATGGCCGCTGCGGCGGCGAAGCTCATGACGGCTATCCCTGTGTGTCGAGGGGCGTTGCAGACTCTCCGGGCGTGATGCAGCGGAGGGCCGCGTCCGCACGATGAGGTGTCCGCGAGGCAGAGCAGTGGGCACCCCGGGGTCTCCGCCGGGATCAGCCGCTGAGACGGCCGGCGCGCAACGTCTCCTGAGGATCCCGGAACGCGAGCATCCGGCCCGAGGCGAGTGGGGCGCTCTCGCGGATGTTCGACTCGAACTCGCCCTGCCACAGCATGCGGCCGTCCGTGGAACGGAGGACGCGGACCGTCTGCCTCTGCTGGAACAGTCTCGCGGTGTGTGAATGACGGATCATGGTGCAGGTGCCCGCGGAGTCGATCCTGAGGTCCTCGTCACCCTCGGACCGCCAGCGTTCCGTGCCGTCTTCGGCGCCGAGACAGACTGCGCCGTCGGATGTGGGCAGGACGAAGCCGCCGGGAGTGGAGACCGGTTCGGGATCGCGGTCCGCGGAGCGCCGCCCTCACCCTTGAAGGCTCACTTCTGCTTCCCGGTGCGGACGTCGACGGCCGTGGGTCTGCTGCGCTCGCCCTCAAGGCGTGGGAGCAGGAGGGTGGTGCCCGAGAGGGGGGCCGCCGGGGGAGTCTCGTTCCCGGTGCTGTCGCTGCCGGCTACGGCCCTGATCTCCGACAGGGGGATGCGCCACTTCTCCTGTCCCGTGCGGCCACTGCGCAGGACGAGATCGATGCGCCGCCTTTTGCCGTTCTCGTCGAAGAGGACGGTGTCGTCCGTTCGCTGCGGCGCGCTGACGTACTCCCCGAGGTCGCCGTACAGGCTCATGCGGGGCTGCTCCCACAGCTTCCTTCCTGTCGCGCCGTCGAACCCACTTGTGCCAGGGCCCCGATCGTCGTGATGCTCTCCGAACCGGACACCGACTGGCTCCAGCGCTCCTTCCCGGTAGGTGCGTCGAAGGCGGTGATGTGCTGCTGGGTGGGGTCGTCGCTGCCGAAGAGGACCAGTTGGCCGGAGTTCCGCGATCCGTTCGGCGGCGCAGCCCGATCTCGGTGGTCACACCTGGTAGACACTGCGGGGGACGTGCTCGTCCGCGCCGGCGTCGTCGATGTCCACTTCCGCGTCGACGACGTGGGCCCCCGCCCGCGGCTCGGCCGGCCTGTTCCTCCGCGGTGGCTACCGGAAGTGGCGCCTTCGCCATCGTGGCCTGTGTGATCACCTAAGGGCGGTCCCAGACGGCGTCCGACCGGCTGACTGTCTTTCGTAGTTCGCGGGCGCTACGTGGCGATAGAGCCTGCATCACGGTGTCGAGGAGAGCTCGGGCTTCGAGAGGGCCCCCGCAGCAGTACCAGTGCACATTGCCCCACTCGTAGTCGTGCCACAGAGCATGCTCGGGCTGCTGGACGTAGTCCTTCCACAGAGCCACAGCCGCGCTGACGTCGCCCGGCCGCAGATAGTTCCGGCTGTGCTCAAGTTCGATGATCTCGGACAGGGCGCGCGAGGACAGGCCGTCGATGACGGGCCGTGCACCCGTTGTCCGGTGGCCGTCGGTGGCGACACGGCCCCGTCCTGGCCGCCTACGCGGCATGGACCTTTCGGTTCGTCGTCATGCGGTACATGGTGCCACGGCCTCGAATGGAATCTCGAACGGATTCGCCCCCAGGTGTTCGCCGGACGGGGCCAGCGGGGGCTGCCCGTCCGGGGGCGGGCTGCACACCTCGGTCATGAGGCCGGAGCAGTCCTTGGCATCGCTCCGGAGGGACGACTTCCGACGACTTACGGCGAACGGGTCTGGTCTCCGGACGAAGTCATCAGCGGTCGAGCGTTTCGTCTGCGGTGCTGATGACCATTCATATTCTGTGCTCGTGGTCTCAGTGAACATTGTCGCGCGGGCGCAGACCATCGATTTTCGGAAGGCCAACACAAAAGAGGGGTGTGAGGGGTTGTTCGATCGATGTTTTGCGTTTCCGGATGAATTACGTGTGGCTGGGCGGTCTTCCCCAGGGCGTGTCGGAATCATCGGCGGCGGGCTGGCGGGACTGGTTTCGGCCTATGAACTCCAGCGGCGCGGGGTGGACGCCGTGATCTACGAACGAGCCGAACGCCCCGGGGGACGGGTTCGCACGCACCGGTTCTGGGACGGCACATACGCCGATGTGGGTGCGATGCGCATCCCGGGGAACCACGAATGCGTGCTCCACTACGTGCGGGAGTTCGGGCTGCAGACCCGCCCCTTCATCAATCTGAATCCAGACGGGTATTACCACCTGCGCGGCCGGCGGGTGCGTTTGAGTCAAGTGCAGCAACTGTATTCGGCCTACGGTATCGATGCCACCGGCCGGGACGGACCGAGAGCGTGGTTGGACAGTGTGCTGCGTACAGCGTGGGACGCTCTCTCTCCGGCACAGCAGATAAGCGTCCTGGAAGGCCAATGGCAGGACGCTGCCCTGGACGAGTTGATGTCGACCTCCTTGTGGCAGTTCGCACGACGGGAATTCTCCCAGGACGCCTGGGACCTGCTCGGACACACCAGTGGACTGGTCCACTACGAGCACGCCTCTCTCCTTGAAGTGCTCGTCGACTACTTCGGCCTCTTCCACGCCGCACCCCTCGAAATCAAGGGCGGGATGGATACGCTGATCCGTGAGTTCGTGCGCCGTCTGAGGCCGGGAACGCTTCGCCTGTCCACGCGCATCGACGCCGTACACCTGTCCCCCGACACGGCACGGATCAGCGGTCAGTGCGTGGGCCGGCCTGTCGACGAGTCACACGACGCCGTGATGGCCTGCGTCCCGCTGACCACGCTCGACCAGATCGCCATCACCCCGGAGCTGCCCCATCAGCAAGCACAAGCGGTCCGGAGCCTCACCTACGCCAGCAGCACCAAGACCCTGGTGCACCTCCGCCGGCGAAGCTGGGAGATCAACGACGGCATCTACGGTGGCGGGAGCTTCACCGACCTCCCCATTCAGCAGTGCTGGTACCCGTCGGACAACGCCCGTGCTTCCCCCGTTGCCCGTGTGTCCTCGTCCCAGCGGCTGACCGCCCTGAGCGCCGAGCTCTCACACGAGCCGGGGGTACTCACGGGCGCCTACCTCTGGGGCCCACACGCAAGGCGTTTCACCACGCTGACGCCGGCGGACCGGGACCGGGTCGTGATGCGAAGCCTGGAACAACTGCATCCGGGTATCTGCGACGACATCGACGACATCCTGCACTGGGACTGGGACAGCCAGCCCGGAATGAGCGGAGGGTCCTTCGCCTATCTCGCTCCGGGCGAGCACACGAGATACCTCGGCGGCCTCGCGACGCCGCACCCGGAGACCAACCCCCGTCTCTTCTTCGCAGGTGAGCACCTCTCAGCCGCCCACGCGTGGATGCAGGGCGCCGCCCAGTCCGCGCTGCACGCCGTCGGCTACCTGCTCGATCGCCTGTCCACCACCGCGGCAGGGCTGGACGCCCGTCGCGAGGAGGAGGACCTCATCAGACAAGGAGCGACGTCATGAACACGCAGGACCCGCAGAACAGCCGCCGCCGTCTGCCTCTGCATATGACGGACCTCCACAAGGCCTTCCTCGCCCCGCCGGGCACGCGCGAACGCATCGGTCTCGAAGTCGAGGCAGGTGTGCTGGACGAGACGACCGGTCTCGCCGCTCCATACGACGGTCCACACGGCGTGGCCGCCCTCCTGCAGCAGGTAGTACAGGAGCGGGGCGGTTCACCACAGAGGGCCGGAGACGTCCTGACAGGAGCTCACCTTCCGGACGGAACGAGACTGACGCTCGAACACGGCGGCCAGCTCGAATACTCATCCCCTCCGGCAGACGACCTCGTCACGCTGGTCACGGCCATGCGCCGCACCATGGAAGACCTGGCCGCCCTGGCCGAGCCGCACGGACTGGCCATCGTCCCCGGCGGGAACCTCCCCTTCAACCGAGTCGACACCGCCACCTGGGTACCCACCGTGCGCGGCGGAGTCATGCGAACGTACTTCGGCGGACTCGGCGCGGAAGGCGAGGGGGCACCGCACATCATGAAGCTGTCGACCTCGACCCAGACCACCCTGGACTACCTCTCCGAGGACGATCTGGCTTCGAAGCTCCGCGTTCAGGTCGCCGCCTCGCCTGTCGTCGCCGCGCTGTTCGTCAACTCGCCGCTGTACGCGGGACAACTCGACGGGGTCCTCTCCCACCGCTGCCGCGACTGGCTCCGCATGGACCCCAGGCGCGTCGGTTCCCCGGGCCCCGCACTCCGGACCCCGCTCACGGCGAAGGCACTCACCGACTGGGCGCTGGGCCTGCCCATGATCTACCGCCACGCCCCCAGCGGCTACCGCCTCGCCGGGCCTCAGACATTCGCACACCACCTCCGCGAGGGCTTCGACGACGGCACCGCTCCGGGCTGGGACGACTGGCTCTCCCACCTCGACCAGGTCTACACCACCGTCCGTGTCCGTCGGACCCTGGAGACCCGCGCACCGGACGGCCCGCCGTACCCGCACATTCCCGCAGTCCCGGCCCTGTGGACCGGACTGACGTATCACGCGCCTTCGCGTGCGGCCGCCTGGGAGCTTCTGCGGCACTACACGCCCGCGGAGGGCAACGCGGCGCAACAGGCCTTGCCCACGGACGGACTGGCCACCCGCCTGGGCGGCGACACCGTCCGCGACCTGGCGGGCCACCTGCTCACACTGGCGCGCACGGGTTTGCAGGCCCGCATCCAATCCGGGCTCGAACAGCCCGAAGCGCTCGCCTACCTCGACCCGCTCGACGAGATCCTGGACACGAACGAAACGTTTGCCGAGCAGACCGCACGCCACTGGCAGACCACCTACCGCAACGACCCCGCCCGCTACATCACTGCGCACCGGATCCCACCCGCCACCTGACGCGGGGCAGCGCATCGCACGCGCGACGGCCGGGCTTGGACCACGCGTCGTTCACACCGGCACCGTGTGGGCCGACAGGCCTTCCCTCCACGGGCCGGAACGGGGGCGGGGGCGGGGGCGCAGGACCGTCCTGCATCACCCCCGTAACAAAGTGATCCACTTCCTTGTGCGGGCAACGTCCATGCCCGTGAAGTGGACCGATGCACTTTCCGACAGCAGGCGGTCCATTCCTCCGCCACCTGCGCATGTGGCGTGCCGTTCCGGCCTCCCTCGTCGTGGTGGCGGTGGTGGCGTACCTCGTCCTTCTCCCGTCCGACGGCACGCGATCGGTGCCCAACAGCCCTTGCAGACCGTCCAGTGCGGCGCGCGAGGACACGCCGGCCGCTCCCGACCTCGACGGGGACGGCTCCGTCGATCTGGTGCACGAGATGTCCGACACGGAAAACTTCGACGTGGTCGTCGTGCCCGGTTCCGGGCACGGTCCGGACCACGACCGTACGACCGTCCTCACCCGCGACGACCTCGGTGTGCCGGACGACATCCAGACGGGCGACGAACCGTGGCAGCCCACGGTCGCCGACCTGGACGAGGACGGCCACGCCGACCTCGTCGTCAGCGGCGCCGCCCAGATCCTGTGGGGAGGTCCCAAGGGTCCCCGGGCCGGCGGTCCGCACGGGCGCGTCCCACTGCCGGGCAGCGGATACAGCACCGCACCGATCGCCGGCGACTTCGACGGGGACGGCCACACCGACCTCGCGGTCTTCAGGTTCTCGAACGAGAATCAGGTGGTCGTCCTCAAGGGACCGTTCAAGCGCTCCGGCGCCCCCGCCCGGACGGTGGAGGTCCCCAGCCCGGTCCAGGAGGGAGCGTCACCCGTGCTGGTCGCCGGGGACGCGAACGACGACCACGCCACCGATCTCGCGCTCTACGGCTCCCCGTGGGATCCGCCCCTCCTGTTCACCGGCGGCGCCCGTACCGCCGGCGGCCTGAGCAAGGAGCCCGAGCGGCTGCCCGAGGGCGAGAACGTCGTCTTCGGCGACTTCGACGGCGACGGGCGACGGGACGTCGCCGTCGGCCGGAGCTACGTCGACAGCTACGACGAGGTCGACACACCCCACCGGCGTGGCCAGGTCAGCGTCCGCTACGGGAAGGACCGGGGGAAGTGGGTCACCATGGACGGCGGCGACTACAAGGAGGGCTTCGGCACCGGGCTCGCCGCCGGAGACTTCAACGGCGATGGCTGCGACGACCTGGCCGTGCAGCTCACCAAGAAGAAGGAGACGGGGGACGCGCGGATCGAGGTGCTGCGGGGCGGCTCCGAGCACGGGCTCGGGTCGAAGCCCTGGCGCGCCACCAAACGCTCCGTGCCGGGTGACGACGGCCCCGTCGACGGCACGCTCTTCGCCGTCCACGACTGGGACGGCGACGGCCGCGCGGAACTGGCCCTTTTCGGCAGGGACAGATGGTGGATCACCGACGGCACAGCCCGCGACGAGTCATCCTTCCCGGCCACCCCCGGCAAGGCCCAGAGTCCGTAGGGCTTCAGGGAAGCGGAGCTGCATGATGTCGACCCACGAAACCCGTGCTCTCCCGGATCCGGAACGTAGCGTCGAAAGTTGGTGAAGCTGCTTTCCTTGTGAGCGAGGCCCTTGTCCATGGCGCAGGCCCAGAAGGCAGACAAGGGGGGCCTGCCGGCTCACCGGACAGGCCGTGGTCCTAGTCTGCCGGGACGAACTCGCCGGTCACGTTGCCGACGTGATCGGGATCCCTCGCCACATCGAGGCGCAGCTCCGGGTTGCCCTCGGAGAAGTCCAGCTGCGACAGTTCGACCCACACCACGTTGGGGCTCGTGGTGGACTCGTGGAAGTACCGGCCCTCGGTGAGGTCGGCGACGGTGCGCCAGCGCGTGGTCGAGATGTGCGGCCGCACCTCGTCCGCAGTACCGAAAGGAGCGGAGGCGTTCCGGATCACGCTGAACATGTACGCCGCGGCTTCGCGCGCGTCCGAGGTGCTCGGAAGCTGCGCGGAGTAGTACGAGGCGCGGGCGAAGCGGTCCGGCGAGTCGGCGCCGCCCGGCAACGGCTGATCGCCGCCGAGCCCTTCGTAACGCTCCTTCAGTTCCAACTGCTCGTCGTACCAGGGCGAGTTCGCCATCACGGTGTACTGCTTGCCCTTGTGTACGACGGCCTTGCCGTCACGGAACTCGATGATGGCCGAGTTGCCGTCCTTGTCCGCGAGCGCGAGGTGACCGGTCCCCGGCTTGCCACCGAGCTCCTTCACGATGAGCTGTACGTTCTCGCCCTGGATCTTCGTCACCGCGTCGTCCACGTTGTCGAAGCAGTCGAGTAGGCACTGGATCGCCCAGTACAGCTCAAGTCCAGGGCGCGAGGGGTCACGGTCGCCGTACTCCGATTCGGAGAGGTACAGCCCGCTGACCTGGAACCCCGCCTCGTTGACGCCGTCGACGGCAGCCTCGCGGTACATGAGCGCGACGACGCTGCCGAACTGCGAGGTCCAGGTGAAGCCGCCCGGAGCCGTGGGCGTGGTGGGCATGCTCTGGCGCTCCACGCCACGCGGGCGCACCGCCAGGATCGTGTCCGTGTCCTCGTACCAGTCCATGCTCCGGGCGACCAGCACGTTGCCCTGAGCGGGGCCGCCGTGCGCCATGCGGGAATGCCCCTGCGACGACCAGAGAATTCGTGTACACATGGCTTGAATTATGGGGGCAATATGTGCCGGATCGGGCGGTCGACCCGGCCGATGTTCACTCAGTCGCCTCAGGGCCATCGACGACGGGACTGCGGAGTGGTCGCGTGGTCGGCCGGAGAGTTCCTGGGCCTTGTCATCGCCAGGCACAGGCGGAGGGTCGGAATCCGAAACGGGTGCGGAGGCGGCGTCACTTCGGATTCGCGGAAGGAGCGCTGTCCCGCTGGAGGACCCGGTCCGGGTGCTCGACGCACGCGGCGGCTCATCGCTGGATCACACCGAGAAGGCACAGACCGCCGAACTGCACCGGGCCGCGGGCCGTTCCTCCTGTTCCGGCTCGTCGATGTGCCCGGGCACGGGGTGGTGCGCGTGGACATCGACGCGGGGGAGAGGACGTCACCCGCTGCCGCGACCGACTACCCGCGGCCCACAGTCCTGGAGAACGAGTTCCTCCGGGTGCGCGTCGATCTGCGGTCCGTGTGGATCAGCTCGGTCACCGACAAGCGCACCGGCCGGGAGCTGGTGCGACAGGACGCGACCCTGGGTCTCAACGGCTACGTGTACGACGAGTACGCCACGGCGGGCGGCTTCAACCACCAGTCGAGCAAGACCACGGCGAACGTACATGCCGGGAAGAGCCCCCGCGAGTCGTTCCGCTTGCAGGGGCCCTCCGTACGAGCTGCTGCCGGGTGCGGTCCGAAGGCCGTCGCTCACCCGGCAGGCCGTGTCAGCGGTCCAGCGAGAACGCCTGCGCCGGTGATCCGTCGCAACTCTGCTGCGACAGCCTGGCCCCGTCGGCGGTGGAGGCGCCGTCCACGGACAGGCACTTCCCGCTGTTGCGTGCGACGAAGCGGTACCGCCCGGTTGTGCCGGCGGACTCCGCCTTCCACTGCTGGTTGGCGCCTCCCACGTACGTCCACAGGTGAACCCTGGTGCCCGCCGCGGTGGCGCCGGGGCCGCCGTCGACGTCCCACACCTTGGTGTTGTGCCGGTTGACGACCTGGTAGGTGCCGTCCCCGGCAGGCCGGAACTGCCAGCTCTGGTTGGCTCCGGTGGCACAGCTCCACTGCTGGAGCGCGGTCCCGTCTGCGGTGCCCCAGTCGGCGGCGTCGAGACAGGCGCCGCTGTTGCTGTTCCTGACCCGGTACCAGGTGGCCGGGTTGATGGAGCCCTCGGCGGGCGGTTCGGTCGTGCCGCCGTCGGTGCCGCTCCACACGAAGGTGGCGACCGCGCCGGCGGGCAGCGTGTAGACGAGGGACTTCCCGTTGTCGGTCAACGAGAACTGTTGGGCGCCGGAAGCGGTGTTGACGACGTACGCGGCGCGGGTGCCGTCCGGGTTCTGGAAGGCGACGTTCTCCACGCCGCCGTTGCCCTGGCTGGTGGAGCCGATGCGGGTGGCGCCGGGCCTGACGAACTTGCTGACGTGGCCGAGGACGTAGTACTCGGCGTTGCGCGTGACGTTGCCGTTTGCGATCTCCACGACACCGTTGCAGCGATCTGCACAGCCGCCCTGGTGCGGTCCGCCGTTCTGGTCCAGAGCGAGGTTCCAGTCGACGACCGTCTCGCCACCGTTGCGCATGTTCTGCACGACGAGGTTCTCGGCGTGCCACTTGAGGGTGTCGGCGAAGGTGGTGGACCGGTCGGCGCTCTCGGTGCCGGAGCACTCGGTGAAGAAGACGCGCTTGCCTGCGTCGACGACCTGTTGCTGCGCGGCGGGAGTTCCGCCATAACAGTGGAAGGCCGCGCCGATCACCCGGTTGATGCCCTGCGTCCCGTCGAACACGCCGATCGGGTAGTCGGGGTGGTCCCAGTTGTGGTCGAACGCCAGGAGATTGGTGGGCAGGCCGGCCGAGGTGAGAGCGCGGTCGAGCACTTTGATGAAGTCGGCCTGCTGCGACGACGTCATGGTCATCGACGGGTAACTCGCGGCGAACTCCGGCTCGTTCTGCACGCTCAGGTCGGTGAGGGTGATGCCCTGCTGTCCGTACGCCTGGATCGCCTTGACCAGGTAGTCGGCATACGCCTGATAGCTCTCGGGCTTGAGGCTGCCGCCGTTGAGCGCGTTGTTGGTCTTCATCCAGGCGGGTGGCGTCCAGGGGGTCCCCATGAAGCGGATGGAGGAATTGACCGACGTCGCCTGCTTGAGGACCGGGATGATCTCGGCCTTGTCCCGGTCGATGGAGAAGGCCCCGGCGGTGTCCTCGTACGTGTAGAGACTGCTGTCGGCGTTGAAGTCGCTGCTGCCGAGAGGCTGGCGGAGGTAGGAGAGCCCGATGCCGTCACCGCCGGTGGAGAACAGTGAGGCCATCAGCGCGTCGCGCTTCTCCTGCGGAAGGCTCTGGACGAGGTGGGCGGAGGCGCCGGTGACCGAGGCGCCGGCTCCGGTGAACCGCTGGCCCTTGCTCGTGCCGTCGACGCGTATGTCGACGGGCTGTGCCGATCCGTTGAACGGGACGGTGCCCTCGGCGGAGAGCTTCTTTCCGCCGTCGGGGGTGGTGACCCATACCTGTGCCGTGGGGTCGGCGGCCTGCGCGGCCGTACCGCTGCCGGCCAGGCCGACGGCCGCTACGGCCATCACGAGGGCGGCGCCTGCGGCGCGCGTCCGTGGGCGGAGGGGACTGGCGTGAAACATGTGCGGCTCTCCTTCGGTCGTGTCGCTCGTGCCTGTTGTGCCTGTCGTTCCTGCGGGGTGACGCGGCTGCCGTCGGGTTCCGCCGGCAGGGTGGCGACTCGGTGCGGTGTCCCGTCCCGCCGGCAGCCACGAAGCCCGGGTACGGCAGGCGCGGGGAGGCCATACCGCGTCCCTTCCGGCCGTGGCGGGGCGCGTTTCCTGGGATGACGGCGATATAGAAGCACACTTACTAAGTGGTTAGTAAGTACTCGGTCAGGCTTTCCTCCTCCGCCCCGACGGACCCCTGGTCAGCGGCGCGCGCTCAGCGCCCGCACCGAAATCCCAGCCCTTAAGCTGTGCCGGTGAGCAACCAGTCAGCGAGCGGGCCCGGCCGAGCGGCCACGCCCCGCACGCCCCGAAGCCCGGAAGCCCGGAAGCGGCAGCGGGACATCCTGCACATCGCGACGGACGCCTTCGCCGCCCGCGGCTACAACAACGCCTCGCTCGCCGAGATCGCCGACCGGGCCGGCCTGACCCAGGCCGGAGTCCTGCACTACTTCCGTTCAAAGGCGCTCCTGCTCACCAGCGTCCTGGAACTTCGCGACCAGACGGACATCGAGCAGCTGGGCCCCGATCGTCCTCACGGACTGGAGTTCCTGCGCCACCTGGTCGACACCGCGCTCCGCAACGCCGAACGCGAAGGAATCGTCCGCCTCTACGCCGTCCTGTCCGCGGAGTCCGTCACGGACGACCATCCGGCGCAGGACTACTTCCGTGACCGGTACGAGGGGTTGCGAGCGTTCGTCGCCGACGCGCTTCGCGAGGCGTGCGACGTGCCCGACGAGGACGCGAAGAAGGCCGAGAACGCGGCCAACGCCGTCATCGCCGTGATGGACGGCCTGCAGGTGCAATGGCTGCTGGCCCCCGACGCCGTGGACATGGCGGCCTCGACCGACCTCGTGGTCACGGCCCTGCTGACAGCGCTCGCGCCCCATAAGTTCGACCCGCGCGACGACCCGAGGCCGGACCGGACCGGGTGCCAGTGACCCAATCCGGCCACCTCGGCGATCCCGGGCTCCCGGCGTCGAGGGCCGAGGTGGCCGACGTCGGGGCCGTCGGCACGGCGAGGTGGAGTTCCCGCCTACGGGGTACAGGCCAGCGTGCACGGATGGTGCAGGCTCGACCTCTTCCACCATGTCCGCTAGCCCCTGCGTCCCGGACACACCCAGAGGCGGGAAGTCCGAGGGGACGAAGGCAGCTGCGGTCGGCACCGGACGCGCTTCGAGTGTCATGCGTGGACAACCAGACCAGCACGTCCGCGTGAACTCGGAGGGCCCCGGCGCCAAGGCCGCAGGCCCCGCCGGATCCGCTGTCCGCATCAGCTGCCGGTAGTCGCTCGGAGCTTGCTCTGCCACCAGCGATCGAGATCGGCCAGGATGGAGCGTATCGGGGGGATGAGGCGGAGAGGAAGTGCGCCGGGCCGGAGGAGAGCGGGCATTCGCCCCTCAGGCCTGCAGGTCTGACCGCACCGTGACAGGCGCCACTGACAACGACGCGTTCAGGGGAAGCCGTTCCCCGACGCTCGTGCAGGTGCCTGTCCCGCCCAAACCGTCCCCGGCCGGCCCCGCCAGGCCTCCGCTGGACCCGGGCGCACCCTCACCGCCCCGGAAACTGGGAGACCTCTGTGGCACAGCCCGTGGAAGCCGGCCCGTCCCCGCCGTCGTATCCGCCGAAAACCCCGCCGCCGCCGAAGAAGCCGCCGAACCCGCCCCGGCCGAACCCGCAGGACCCGAAGAGGGAGACCGCGGGCGGCACGGTGGCACCGACAGCGCGGCGTGCCGCGGGAATGCGGAACCGGCGCGGCAGGAACTGGGTACTGGAGTCCGCCCCGTGGGCGGCAGGCGAGCCCGGCCCGCGGTCGTGGAGCAGTTGGGGTCGTGGGGCTACCGGCCGGCCGCGGCCGTCCTGAACGCGGTGGAGGAGGTCACCACACTCCTCGTCGAGGCCGCAGTCGCCGACGGCGGCACCACCGTGTCCGTACACCTGTCCGACCAGGACGGGCAGGCCTGCATCCTCGCACTCTCCCACTACTCAGGGCTCACCACCAGCCTCGACGAGACGGGCCAGGACGTTCTCCACAGCATCACCGCACACCCGCCTGTGACCGGATGCGGAACGGACACCGGACCGGACGGGCGCCGCATCTGGGCCGTCCTCACCCTCTGACCGCCGCCCTGCCCCACACCGACCGACAGCTCAGGCCGCTCACACCTGAAGCCCCCGCCCGGTCCGCCCCGCCGCCCGCGCTGCACCCAACCACTCGTCCTCAGCGATCTCGGAGCCTGTGCCCAGCGGCGTGAGTGCCGCTGCGAGGTGGGCGGCGGCTTCAATCCGTGACGGGTCATCGGTTGGAACGCAGATCCGGTCGCGTTGCTGCTGGCGCCTCGTCTCATGCGGGAACCAGTGTCGATGGACCTGTTCGGGACTTGCAGGCGAGGCCGCCTCATCCGGCGGCTGATAGCCGCCGCGCGCATCACCAGGGCACTACGCCGGCGTCCTCGAAGAACTTGCCGGTCGGGCCGTCGTCGGGCAGGGTCGCGAGTTTGATGGCGATCGCGGCGCCCTGTTCCGGGGTGCGCCCACCGCGGAAGCCGTTGAGGTCCGTCGCGACGTAGCCGGGGCAGCCGGCGTTGATCAGGATGTTCGTGCCGTTCAGCTCCCGGGCGTACTGGAGGGTGACAGCGTTCAGGAACGTCTTCGACGGCGCGTACGCCACGGCTACCGGACCCGTCGTCTGCTCAGCGGCGGTTCCCGACTGCCGGGTGAGGGAGCCGACACTGCTGGACATGTTCACGATCCGTGGTGAGGCAGAGCGGCGCAGCAGCGGCAACATCGCGTTGGTTACGCGGATGACGCCGATCACGTTGGTCTCCACGACCGTCCGGATGATGGCGGGATCGACCTGGGTGGGCTCCTGCGGCATGCCGCCGGTGATGCCGGCGTTGTTGACGAGCACGTCGAGGCGCCCGGCCTGATCCTCGATCAGCCGTGCGGCGGCGGTCGCGCTCGCATCGTCGGTCACGTCCAGTGGTACGCCGAACGCGTTGAGGCCGGCCGCGCGCAGTCTCTCCACCGCGGCACTCCGGCGCTGCTCGTCGCGGGCACCGACGCCGACGCTCCAGCCGAGGGCGCCCAGACCCGCGGCGATCTCGTAGCCGATTCCCTTGTTCGCGCCGGTGACCAGCGCAATTGTTCGTTCACTCATGGGGACAATGCTGCCCTCGGAGCCCGTTGGTGTCCAAGACCGATGGAGTGGAAGCCGATACCGCCTGGGTATTGATCCCGGGTACCGTGGCGATATGGAGACCCGGGAACTGCGCTATTTCGTCGCTGTCGCTGAAGAGCTGCACTTCGGGCGCGCCGCGCAGCGGCTAGGGATCGCGCAGCCGCCCTTGTCACGGGCGATCCAGCAGCTCGAACGCCGCCTCGGGGCAGCGCTGCTGGATCGGACCAGCCGCACCGTTACGCTGACCGAGGCAGGCTCGGTGCTGTTGGCAGAGGGCAGGGCGGCCCTCGACGCGGTCGACGCCGCCGAACGCCGGGCCCGCCGCGCCGCTCCTTCTGCGATCGCCCGTCCCGGGCTGGTCCTGGTCACGAAAGCCAGTGCGTCCAGAGAACTGCTGGCGAAACTGCTCGATACGTATGCCGCCAAACCCGGCGCGGTCCCCATCGAGGTCATCCTGTGCGGCCCGTCCGAGCAGCAACGGTTCCTGCGCCAGGGCCGGGCCGACGTGGCGTTGCTGCACCGGCCGTTCGACTCGACGGCCGGGTTCGACGCAGAAGAGCTCGGCACGGAGGGCCAGGTTGTGGTCCTGCCGTCCGGACATCCGCTCACTGCCCGGGCCCATGTGCGCATGGCCGATATCACCGGTCTGCCGGGCCTGCCCCTACCGCGCTGGCCCGACCCCGACGGCACCTACCCGCCCGGCCCTCGTCGCACTCGGCCGTGCGTGCGCGGTCTCACCGGAATCGTGCCGAGCCCAGCTGCACGGTGACGTCGCGGCCGTGCCCGTGCTGGACGCGCCGACCGTCACCACCGTGATCGCCTGGTCGTCGCACAGCCGGTCCAGGGCCGTCGCCGACCTTGTCCGGACTGCGACAGGTCTCTAGTAGGGCTTGGTCATGTGC